>JBBIKM010000090.1:0-23307 GCA_037445455.1 bacterium
ACGAGACGACAGGATATGAATCAGGCTTCAACTTGTCTGAAATCTGGCGTGGAACATTGGGTCGAATTCTGATTCACAGCCAACCAGCCCCACCGGGGCGAAAGGTGATAGCGAAGGGCAACGCCCTGGGAACACCGTCATCAGGAAGAGTCACCAAGCCCCACCGGGGCACGATAGAATCACGTCCGGAATGCCGCTGCCCAGCCAACCAGCCCCACCGGGGCGAAATGCGATAGCGAAGGGCAACGCCCTGGAAATGCCGTAATCGAGAGAAATCATCAAGCCTCATCGGGGCGCCATAGAACTCTTACCTGCGACCCGTCGGGTTCAAACTAGGCGCGCCGCGTTGCCCGGCCGGTTTCATCGCGCAAGGTATCGGGCCGGCGGCCCGCCGCCGGGTTCGCGGCGGGCGGCTGGCGCAAGTCGTACCAGGCGCTGCCCAACTCGGCGCCGGCCACGAAGATGGTGGCGGAATAGTAAATCCACAACACCAGAATCACCAGCACGCCGAAGGAGCCGTACAACGCGTCGAAGCGGCCCAGGTTGGCGAGATAAAGTCCAAAGAGCCACTTGGCCAGTTCCCACAGCGCGGCCACCAGGAGCGCCAGCGTCAGGACGATGCGGGTGGGAACACGGCGCTCGAGCGGCAGGCGATAGACGAGGAAGAACATCACCGCCGAGGCGGCAAACGCCAGCGCCAGCGCGATGAGACTGTTGAGGCGGCTGAAATCATAGCCGCGCCCGCTCAGCCAGCTCGTCAGCCAGTTTTGCAGATCGGAGAGGAGGTAGGAGAAAGCGAGCGAGAGAAACAGCAGCGCGCCGGTGAGCACCACCATGCCGATGTCGAACAGTTTGCCGGTGAGATAATTGAATTGCAGCTTCTGGCGAAAGGTGATCTCGAGGACGGTGCGGATGCCGCCGAAAACGCGCGAGGCAGCCAGCAGCAACGAGATCAAGCCGACCGCGCCGATGATCTTGCGATCTTTGATGAACTGTTGCAGGTTGTGCTGCAGTTCGGTGAGCGTGACCGGCAGGGCGCGTTCGAGAAAGGCAAGGATGTCCTGATGCATTTGCTCGGAGGATTCGAGCACGTAGCCGGAGATCGAGAGCAGAATCAGCAGAAAGGGCAGAATGCACAGCATGAGATCGAAAGCGAGGCCGGAGGCCAGAAAGGCGCCATAATCCCGGTCAAAGCGCCGGCCGGCCTCCTGCAGGACGTCCCAGGCGAATTTCACGGCTCGCATCATGGCTCACGAAACCAGGCGTTCCTCCGCGGCGCCGGCCAGGCGCTTGCGCTGCGCCGCGCGTTTGTCTTCATCCAGTTCCATTTTGCGCAGGCGAATGTTTTCCGGCGTGACTTCCACCAGCTCGTCTTCGCCGATGAACTCGATGGCCTGATCGAGCGTCAACGGCCGCGGCGGCCGCAGCGTTTCGGTGCTCTCCGCGGTGGAGCTGCGCATGTTGGTGAGCTTTTTCTCCCGCGTGATGTTCACTTCCAAATCGCCGTTGCGATTGCGCTCGCCCACCACCATGCCGCCGTACACTTCCGTGCCCACGTGCACGAAAAACTCGCCGCGATCAGCCAGGCCGAGCAGCGCGTAGGCGGTGACCCGGCCGGCGCGATCGGCAATCAGCGCGCCGGTGTTGCGCTGCGGAATGGCGCCGTGCCACGGCGCATAGCCGTCGAACAGCGTGTTGAAAATGCCCGTGCCCTTGGTGTCGGTGAGAAATTCGTTGCGGTAGCCGATCAACCCGCGCGCCGGCATGCGAAACTCCAGATTCACCCGGCCGCTGCCGTGATTGACCATGTTGGTCATGCGGCCTTTGCGCTGTGACAGCTTCTCGGTGACCACGCCGATGAATTCCTCGGGAATGTCGATGAACAAATGCTCCATTGGCTCGAGGATTTGCCCGTCGGCCACACGGGTGAGCACGCGCGGCTTGGAAACCATGAACTCGAAGCCTTCGCGGCGCATGGTCTCGATCAGGATCGCAAGCTGCAACTCGCCGCGGCCGCAGACTTCGAAGGCATCGGCGCGCTCGGTCGGTCGAATGCGCAGCGCCACGTTGTGCAGCGCCTCCTTTTCCAGGCGCTCGCGCAGATGCCGAGAAGTGAGATAGCGGCCCTCCCGGCCCGCGAACGGGCTGGTGTTCACCGCGAAGATCATGGCGACAGTCGGCTCGTCGACGTTCAGGCGCGGCAAGGGCCGGGGATTCTCGAGATCCGTGATGGTGTCGCCGATGCGCACGTTTTCCACCCCCGCCACCACCACGATGTCGCCGGCAACGACGCGGTCCACCGGCACGCGCTGCAGGCCTTTGAAGGAATAGAGCGCGGTAAACTTGACCGTCCGGCGCTCGTCCTCTTCGCCGCAGAGGCAATAGTTTCTGCCCATCTCCAGCACGCCGTGGCGCAACCGGCCGATGGCCAACTGGCCGACGTAGTCGTCGTAATCAAGATTGGTCACCAGAAACTGCGGCAACGCGGACTCCTCGGCCTGCGGCCCGGGAATGGATTGCAGAATGGTTTCGAACAGCGGCAGGAGGTTCACCGAGCCGTCATCGAGTTGGCGATGGGCCACAGCCTTCTTGGCGTTGGTGTAGATGATGGGAAACTCGAGTTGGGCGTCGTTGGCATCGAGATCGATGAACAGGTCGTAGATCTCGTTGGTGACCTCCTGCAGACGCGCATCGCTGCGGTCGATTTTGTTGATCACCACGATCACCGGCAGTTGCGCCGCCAGCGCCTTTTTCAACACAAAGCGCGTTTGTGGCAGCGGGCCTTCGCTGGCATCCACCAACAACAGCGCGCCGTCCACCATGCTGAGGGCGCGTTCCACTTCTCCACCGAAATCGGCGTGGCCGGGCGTATCGACGATGTTGATCTTGACGTCCTGAAACCAGATTGCGGTGTTCTTCGCCATGATGGTGATGCCGCGCTCACGCTCCAGATCCAGGCTGTCCATGATGCGTTCGCCGGTGACTTGATTGTCGCGGAAGGTGCCGCTTTGCTTCAGCATGCCGTCGACCAGGGTGGTTTTGCCGTGATCGACGTGGGCTATAATGGCAATGTTGCGAATACTGTCTTTGACCATAAACTGCTGTAGACTCCTCAAACAAGGTGCGAACTGGCCGGCCCTGCCGCCGGCAGGTCTCGATAGAATTTACCCAGAAGACGCGCCGGGAAACGCGAACGGCAATAATACGAAATAAACCTCACAATTGAAAAGACAATTCTGTCGTCCAATGGGAATGCCGCAGTTGTTGGCGGGGATGCATCGCCACGGCTGTGGCGGCGCGTCACGACGTTCGGCGCCGGGCGCCAAATGCAACGGTGCAACCGTTGCTGATCAAAATGACACCCCCGGTCACTGAGGTATGATGCCGAATGCCGCATCGCGGCCGCGCGCAACTCAAATGCCCCAGCCGCCGCTCAAGTGAATGTTGGTGCCGGTCACGTAGCCGGCTGCGGGGGAGAGCAGAAACTTGACCGCGGCCACCGCATCCGCCACGGAACCGGCGTGCCCCGCTGGAATGGCCTGAATCGTTTTCTCCAATTCGGCGGGCAGGGCTGTGCCGGAGTCGATGAATGCCGGCGAGATGGCATTCACCGTAATGCCGTCAGGCGCGAGCAGTCTGGCGAGCGTGCGGGTGAGAATGAGTACGCCGACTTTGGCAATGTAATGCGCGGTCAAATTGGGCGCGCTTGCCAATTGATCGGCGTGCACGATGCTGAAATGGACCATGCGGCCCCAGCGCCGGCGCTGCATGCCGGGGGCCACCAGCCGGCTGAGATAGAACACCGGATGCAGATTCTGATTGAACATTTCGTGCCAGCCGGCGAGGGTTTCCTCGAACAGCGGCACACGGTGGAAGGCGCCGGCGCAATTGAGCAGCGCATCGATCCGGCCCCACGTGTCTTCGACCTCGCGCACGAATGCAGCGGCCGCTTCGGGATCGGAGACATCGCACTGCCGGCTGATGACGCGACGGCCCATGGCGGCAATCGCGGCGGCCGCACTGGCGGCCTCGGCGGGACTTTTGCGGTGGCACAGCGCAATATCCCAGCCGGCCTCGGCGAGCGCCAAACCCAGCGCCCGGCCGATGCCGCGGCTGCCACCGGCAATCAAGGCAACTTTTTCAGTCATGCTCAACCTCTTCTCTCTTTCTTCTGCAGCGTGAGCCGGTGAATGCTGACGCCTCCCGGCATGCGCCCAAATAAGGCAATTCCACCCCCAAGGGCAATCACAAAGTGGCGGCCGATTGCGGTGGCCCGAAATTAGTCTTGGCAATATAGATTCATATTCACTATCTTTTTTCAAATGGCAGATGTGAGGACTCTGTACTACGGAATGACCATGGCCATGGCAAAGCTGTTGCCCCGTTGCACCCGCCTGCTGTTGTTGGTTGCCGCCCCGGTTGTTTTCTCCCAAACCCCAGTGACGGTGCCCTTGCGCAGCGCTCCCGAATATCAAGAATTTCTCGCGGCGCAGCGTCTCCATGAGCGCGGCGCGTATCAATCTGCCGCCGAACAGCTCGAGACCTTCGTGCAGCAGCATCCGGACAGCCCGGAGGCGGCGCCCGCGCGTTTTCTGCTGGCGGAAGCCTGCATGCAGCTCAAACAATACGAACGCGCACTGACGGCCTATCGCGCGGTGAAAGATCTGCATCCCGACAGCCCGCTCGCACCAACCGCGTGGTACCGCGGCGGGTTCGCGGAATTTCTGCTGGGGAAATGGCCATTGGCGGTGAGCACGCTCACCCGTGCGCTGGCGCAATATCCCGAGCATCCGCTGCACGAGCGCGCCGCGTTCTTGCTGGGCGAAGCCTATTTACAGCAGCAGGAGTATGAAGCAGCGCTCGCCGCGTATGCCCGCCTGTTGGAGAAATTTCCGCACGGCGAGCTGGCCGCCGAAGCATTGCATGCCCTTGGGCTGGCGCATCTTGCCCGCAACGAGCATGAGGCTGCCGGCCAGGCCTTCGAGCGACTGCTGCGCGAGTTCCCCGAACACCGTTTGCGCACTGCCGCCCTGCTGGAAAGCGGCCGTGTTGCGGTCGCGGCGGGTGACACGACGCAAGCACGCGCGCGCTTCTTGCAGGTGCAACAGTCTGGCGCGACCGAGGCAGAGTCTGCGGCGGCACGCTACGAACTGGGCATGCTGGAATTTCGCGCGGCACGTTACCAAACTGCCGCCGGACATTTTCAGGATCTGCTCGACCGGTTTCCGCAAAGCGCCAACGCCGCGCCGGCCTCTTTCATGCTCGCGGAATGCCGCCTGGGCCTCGGCGAGTATGTTCTCGCCGAGCAGTCTTATGCCGCAGCCCTGCAATCCCATCCTGATGATCCTGCGGCTGCGCGCGCCCGCTATCAAATGGCGCAGGCGCAATTCCAGCAGGGGAAATTTGAGCAGGCTGCGGCCAGCTTTCAACAACTGCTCGCGCTGAATCCCGCGCCGGAACTGGCCGCTGAGGCGCAATTTTGGCTGGCCGAAGCCAGCTACAAAGCCGGTTGGTCCGCGCAGGCAGAGCAGCACTACGAAGAATTGTTGCAACAGTGGCCGCAAACCGGACACGCGGGCCAGGCCTACTATGGCAGGGGCTGGGCGGCGCTGGAACGCAATGAACTGCCGGAGGCCGCTGCGCTTTTCAGTCGCGCCGCGGAACTCAGCACGGACTCCTCCGACCGCATTGCGGCGCTGTTGCGCGCCGGTGACGCTTATGCCGCGCAACGGCGCTTCGAGCTGGCGATTCAGCAATATCGCGTGGCGCTCAATCTCCAGCCGTTGCCCAGTCAGGAGGCCGAGGCGCACTTTCAAATCGGCATGTGCCAGTACAAACGCGATCAACTCCGGCCGGCCATCGCGAGTTTCACGGAGGTCGTGCGACTTCATCCGCACGCCAGGCTCGCGGCCGCCGCCCAGCTCATGATTGGCCGCGCCTGGTTTCATTTGCAGGATTATGAGCAGGCGCTCGGCGCTTTCAGCGCGGTGCTGATACATTTCAGCGACAGCGAACATGCCGCAGAGGCCCAGTTCGCACTGGGCGAATGCTATTTCCGGCTGCAGCAATATGAACACGCCCGCCTCGCCTATCAGGCGCTGCTCGACAACTATCCCAACAGCGAGCGGCTGGACGAGGCGGTTACCGGCATGGAATGGGCACTGGCGCAGCAGGGCCGCAGCGCCGAGGCGATCGCAGTGGTCGACAAATATCTCGGCCGCTTCGACGATCCTGCCGCCGTTGCGGAGCTTTTGCTGCAGAAGGCCGAGCTGTGCGCGCAATTGCGCCGCACCGAGTGTGCGGTGGCGGCATTGCGGCAAATCACGCGTGATTGCCCCGCCACCCCGGCCGCGCAACAGGCCTGGTTCAAAACCGGCTCCTGCTTCGAACAAAGCGGTGATTTCGATCAGGCCATCGCGGCTTACTTCGAGCAGGCGCAGGCACATCCCACCTCGTTCTACAGCGCCGAAGCGCTGTTCCGCGCCGCCGGCCTGCTGGAAAAAGCCGGCGATTCCGAGCGCGCGTTGATTGCCTATGAACAATTGCGATTGATGCATCCGCTGCACCCGCTGGCCGTGCGCGCCGACTATCGCGCCGGGTTGATGCAAATCGCCCTGCGCCAATTCGACCAGGCCCGTGCCCGCATGGAGGCCATGCGGCAATCCCATCCGGATTCGAACGTGCAGGCGCTGGCGCAGTTGGGTCTGGGCAAACTGGCGCTGGCCGAAGATCGTGTCGAACTGGCTCGCACGCATTTGCGCGCCGCGCGCGAGCTGTCCGACTCTGACATCGCGGCCGAGGCGCAATTCGAGCTTGGGCAGAGTTACGTCCAGGAGCAGAATGATCGGCAGGCGGTGGAAGAATTTCTGGCGTTGCAGCCGGTTTATCGCAATTATCCGGAGTGGGCGGCGCAAGGCGTGATTGCTGCCGCGCAGGCCTGCGAACGGCTGCGCGAGTATGACAAGGCGCGCCGCTTCTACCGGCAGGTGATCGAAAAATTTCCCATCAAACCGGAATGGGTGCAGGCCTCGCAACAGCGGCTGGCCGCGCTCAAACAAAAACGTTGAGACGTGCCTGACGGCGGGAGGAGAATAACGGTGAAAGAGTTTTTGATTTTCTATGCGACGCTGTTGTTGCTCGTGAGCCTGGGCTGCTGGTGGCTGGAGGGGAAGCCTACCGGCCGCGAGGGGGAGTGATGTTCATCGGCCATTTTGCCGTTGGGCTGATGATCAAGGCCCGGTTTCAGCGCGTGCCGATGGTGTTGATTCTGCTGTCGGTGCAACTGCTCGATTGGATTTGGCTGGTACTGGCCTGGCTGGGCGAAGAGCACAGCCGTCTGATCCCGGCGGGCGGCCTGCACTTTGTGCAATTTGATCACGTCCCCTATTCGCATTCCCTTTTTTGGATGGGATTTTACTCCCTGGTTGTGTTTCTGCTGTTCATTGGCGCGGCCGCGCAGCGGCATTGGGCCCTGCCCCTGAGCTTGGGCGTGCTCTCCCACTGGCCGCTGGACTGGCTCGTGCATCACGCCGATTTGCCGCTGGCGAATTTCGGCCCGGCCATCCAACTGGGGCTTGGACTGCAGGCCTGCTCGCCGATGGCGGCCCACGGTCTGGAACTGCTGCTGCTGCTCGCGGGTTGGGGAGTGTATTACCGCACGCTGCGCCGCGCACCCGGCCGGCCGCGTGCCCGCGTCGGGGGAAGTCTGATTCTGTTGTTGGCCGCCTGGCTGGCCATGCTGCTGTTCCTGTCAATTGCAACCCTCAGCTAATGCCGGAAACCTCATGTCCCGCTTGTTTCACCATGCTGTGATGCTTCTGCTGGTGCTCTCCGCTTGCTGGTGCACGAGGCTGTGGCCGCAAAGCGCCAACCTCGAGCGCAGCGCCGAAATCAAGCGGGCGCTGCAACGCGGGGAGTTTCAGCTTGCCACGGCGCTGGCGGACAGTGCCATTGCCCATTTTCAAGATTTCGCGCCCGCCCAGCTCGCGGAGATTCATGCGCTGCGCGGCCTGCTCGCTTACCAGCGCAATGAGGCCGCTGCCGTTGACGCCCACTTCCGCTCGGCCCTGCAATTGTCGCACACGATTCAGCTCGATCCGATTTTCTTCTCGCCGGCGCTGCAGCATCGCTTCGAACAAATCCGCAGCCAAATGCCGCAGGCCGAAGCGCCGGTGCGCCTGGAAACGCGCTACCTGATGATTCCGGATCAACGGGTGGCTGCCGCCTGGCGTTCGCTGGTGTTGCCGGGCTGGGGGCAGCGATTCAAGGGGCAGGAAACACGCGGCCGGGTTTTTCTGATTTCCGCCGCCACGCTCGCCGGCGCCACGCTCGCCGCCCATGTCTTGCGGGAACGCGCCGAAGACCGTTATTTGCGGGCCGGGGCCGCCGAGGTGCAGGCGCGCTATCACACGCTCAATCGTTATCATCTGCTGCGCAACAATCTGGCGCTGGGTCTTGGAATCGTGTGGAGTGCCTCCGCTCTCGACGCGCTGATCTTGCGCGTGACCCCGCCGGCGAAAAGCAGCGCGGTTCACCCCGGCGTGCAGTTCGCCACCGATGCGGCGGCTCTCACCTTCAGCATCTCCTTCTGAAGGGCATCCCTCCCAAAACACCACCGCCCGGGCGTTTGGTGCCCGGGCGGTTTTTCATTTCCGAAAAGAAAGGGCCGGCGCCTGACAACCGGCCGGCCCGTCGTGATTACCAATTGAAGTGGACAAGCAAGAGCATGCGCCGGCACGCTGTCGGATCAGCGCCAGTTTGCGGGTTGCGCTCATTTCCTCGCCGGAATTCTGCCGCCGGGCGCGCAACACATAGAAATAAACGCCGGAGGGCAGCGGCTGGCCGGCATGGTCGCGGCCGTTCCACCGCGCGCGATGCCATCCCGCCGGCAGGGTTTCGGCCAACAGCACGCGGATTTGCCGGCCGGTCAAATCATAAAGCTGCAGTTCCACCTGCGCCGCCTGCGGCAGCGCAAATTGAATCACGGTTTCAGGATTGAATGGATTCGGCGAGTTCTGATACAAAGTGAATTGCTGCGGCACGGCCGCCGGATTTTCCGCCACGCCGGTGGTGGAATCCACGGCCTGCGCAGTGAACTCCACTCTGGCGCCCGGCAGCGAGTCCAAGCTCGCCGCCAGGCGGTTGAGGCCCGGCTGCGGCCCCAAACGCCATTGCGCCTGCACCACACCATTGCTGTCGGAAGGCACGGTGCTGCTGCCGGCCACGCTGCCGCCGCCGGCGACAACGGTGAATTTCACGCGGCCCGCATTCACCAAATTACCGAACTTGTCACGGATCTGCGCCGTCACCGGCAGAGCCAGCAACTGATTCACCCGGCCGGTTTGTCGATTGCCGCCGGCAATCTCGATCCGGGTTGCCGGCAGCGCCACGAAGCGAACCAGCAGGCTGTCGTGCAAAGCGAGATCATCAGACTTCACCTGCGCCTTGACGGCCTTGCGCTGCGCTTTGGTCGAGCGCAACTCCGCGAAGGCCACGCCCAAGCTGTCGGTGGGTGTCTGGGGTTGCATGATGAAATTGTTCTCGCCCGTGACGCTGATCGCCACCAGTTTGCCCGCAGCAGGATTGCCGAAGTCATCCTGCAGTTTGATCTGAATGAGCGCCGCAGATTGACTGTCTGCCGGCACGACGGTTCCGTTGACCAGCGTGATTTGCGAACGCCATGGACTTCCTGCGCCGGTGATCGCCGTGGCGACGAAATGCAGCGGCGCCGGCGGCAGGGGCTGGCCGCGGAATTCCGCGGTCGCAGTCACGGGCGGCGCCGGCGCTCTGAGAATTCCATCAGAATCTGCTTGACAAAAAGGCCCTGTTTTCGCAAACTGCCGCCACTTGGCTTGCGGGGCTGCTGCGTGCAACCAAGCGAGAAGCCGGCAGAACAGGAGGAGTCGGGACATGCCGGCGCTTCCGTTGCCTGCGGGGCAAGTCAATGATCCCCCATTCCAACAACACGACCAGTTCAGGCAGGAAACGCAAGCCGTTTGCGGCTGGCGCCTGCCACTGGCATTTTTGTTTTGACGACACCGCAACACGCCGCGGCAGTTTCAGCCGGATTGGTGTCAGGCGAGCAGATCATTCCATTTAGGCGATTAGCTTTTCAAACTTAAAAGAAAATTCCAACCTTTTTCCAACTGACAACTGACAAGCATGGCCCATCAGTTGGGTTCTTCTATCGGCTGGAGAATCCTTGTGCTGCCTGAAGGGCTGCACTTGTCAGCGAACCTGACAAGTGGCGTGGCTTTTTACATGAACAAAGATTGTTGGGAGGAATGTGACATGCTGAAGAAGTTCTCATTGATTTTTGGCATCGCGCTTTGCCTGTGGGTATTGAACAGTTGCGGCCCCAAAGCAGCCCGGGTTCCTGGTGAAACGGATCAATTTGGCTGCCAGGAACCGCCACCTTCGGTGTTCACCGCCGCGGGCATTGACGCCGAATTCGCGCAATCGAAATTCGGCAAAATCGTCACCGGCGACATCAACCTCAAAACCAATCCCGAAGTCATTTCCCTGGCAAGCAAGGCGGTGACGGACTCCAGAATCAGCAGCTACTTGCGCTGCCTGGCAATCCATCGCGACGGCTATACCAAGGAACAGGCAGCGTACCTGGAAGAAATGACGAGCTTCATGCGCACGGGGCCGACCGCCGAAGAATTCATCAAATGGAAAAGCGAAAATCCCTTCCCGGGGACCAAAGCCGAGACAGGTGACGCCACCAAACAAGACGAGCTGGAGCAAGCCCGGGCAGCGATCCAACAGCTTCAACAGGAAGTGCAGGCAGCGCAGTCGCGCCTGGAGCAGTTGCAAACCTCGGAATGGAGGGCCATCGCCCAGTCGAACAACTGGCTTCCCAGGCAGGAATGCGACAGCGCGTGGAAAAGCAATGAAGGCGAAGGCCGGGACGCGGCCGGCCGGCGGGTGCGGGTGAGAATCAACACGCTCACGCAGGAATACCGCTGGGTCTTTGCGCGTTCGGATGTGGTGGAAGCCTATGCGCCTCCCATTGATCCGCGAGTTCACGTGAAGGAATTGGACATCAGCAATGCCAGGTTCGGCATTGTTTGCGTCGGCACGGCCTCCTCCGAGGGCGAAAGGGGGGAAGAAGAATCCCGCGCCAAGGGCCGCGCCGAAAGGCTCCAGATCATCTTTCGCGAAGAATTCAACAACGTGCCGGCATTGTACAGCCTCAGCCTGGGCCAGTTTCAACACAAGCAGAAGAGTTTCAATCCGCAGGCCACGCGCGACGAACGCAGAGTTATTGTCATCGAAATTCTCGATCGCGACCAGGAGGTGAATCTTAAGGAGGCGATCAAAGATGCCCTGCTGAAAGTCATTGAGAAAGTCAGGCAGGAAGGGGCAATCCCGTTTTGGGATTTCAGGGATTATACTGCTTTCGATCTCTACGGAGCCTAGCAACGATTCCGGCGGGAGAAGTCGTGGACGGTGGAGCCCGTCATGATTTCTCCCTGAGCCGTGCCGGCACTTTGGCGCCTCTCTATTTCGAGGCAACGGCCAAGGTGCCAGGTGGAGCGGTCGTGGTTGCCGCAACAGCCTTGAAGTCGCAACAATTTGATGAGGACAACATGCAGGACGCACTCAGGAGGATTCCTGGAATGAGGGCGATTGCCCGTTTGGCGATGCGGTTCGCCAACGCCGCCCAATCCACGATGTCGCCGTTTGTTCAGCATTTTTCCGCCGGCCACTTCTACTCACCATTGCCCGACGTCAAATGGCTGCGTCGCCAACGGCGTGCCCTCTTCGACCGAACCGCCACCGAATGCCCCGGTGTTGACCTCCGCGACGCCCAGCAGCAAGACATGCTCGATGAGCTGGCGGTCTTCTACGATGAACTCCCCTTCCCGGCCTCGCCTGACCCTTTGTTTCGCTACTACTATGAGAATCGCTATTTCTCATATGGCGATGCGGTGGTGTTGTATGCCATGCTGCGCCGCCTCCGGCCGCAGCGCGTCGTGGAGGTGGGTTCGGGATTCTCCTCGGCGGCCATGCTGGATACCGACGAGCGCTTTCTCGGCGGCCAGACCCAGTTCACCTTCATCGAGCCGCATCCGGAACGGCTGCTGGCGTTGTTGCGGCAGCAGGATTTGCGCCGGTGCGCGGTGCTGCAAATGCCGGTGCAAAAAGTGAATCTGGCAACGTTCGCCGCACTCGCCGCCGGTGACGTTCTCTTTGTAGACTCTTCCCACGTTGTCAAGATCGGCAACGATGTCCGGCATCTCCTTGGCCAGGTCTTGCCGCGCCTGCGCCCCGGCGTGGTGGTGCACTTTCACGACATCTTCTGGCCGTTTGAATATCCGGAAGAATGGGTGTTCGGCGGGCATGCCTGGAATGAAGCATATTTTCTCCATTCCTTTTTGCAGTTCAACACCGCCTTTGAGATCGTCTACTTCAATTCGTACATGGCCCTGCGCCATCGTGAGAGACTCCAGGAAAAGATGCCGCTCTCGCTGAAGAATGCGGGCGGCAGCTTGTGGCTTAGAAAAACGGCGTGAGGTGCTGTGCCAGGCCGGCAGCGGTAAACCACAATCCCAAGGAGTAGCAATGCAAGACCTCAAGCTGAAACAAAACGTCATTGACGAATTCAAGTCCCGCCTGCGCGGTCCTCTCATTTTCCCCACGGATTCCGCTTACGAGGAAACGCGTTCCATTTGGAATGCAATGATCGACCGGCGGCCGGCGCTGATCGCACGCTGTCTCGGCGTTGCCGACGTGCAGGCGTGCGTGAATTTTGTCCGCGAGCACCGCCTGCCCTTTTCGATTCGCGGTGGCGGCCACAACATTTCGGGACTTGCGGTTACGGACGGCGGACTCATGATCGATCTTTCTCTCATGCGCGGCGTGTGGGTGGAGGCGGCAAACCGCCGTGCGCATGCGCAAGCCGGTTGCTTGCTGGGTGATGTCGATCGCGAGACGCAGATCCATGGCCTGGCAACGGTGATGGGCTTCGTTTCGAACACGGGCATTGCGGGCTACACGCTGGGCGGCGGTTTCGGGTATCTCACCCGCCGCTTCGGCTGGACCACGGACAACTTGTTGAGCGTGGAAATGGTCACTGCCGGCGGGCAAGTAGTGCGGGCGGACGAAAAAGAGAATGCCGATTTGTTTTGGGGATTGCGCGGCGGCGGCGGCAATTTCGGCGTGGTTACGAGTTTCACATATCAGCTCCACGCGGTCGGGCCGGAAGTCATTGCCGGCGGAATTGCCTGGCGCGGCGAAGACGCCGAGGCCGTGCTGCAGAGGTATCATGCCCTCATGCAACAGGCGCCGCCGGAACTCACTTGCGCGGCGGCCTTGCGCCTGGCACCGCCGGCTCCCTGGCTGCCCAGGGAAATCCATGGCAAGCCGATCGTGGCGCTGTTCGTGTGTTATTCCGGACCTCTTGCAGAGGGGGAGAAGGTGGTGGCCGCTATCAAAGGGTTTGGCACGCCAGTGGGCGATATTGTGCAGCGGCGGCCTTATGTCACGCAGCAAAGTCTGCTGGACGCCACCCAGCCCAAGGGCCGGCGGTATTACTGGAAATCCGAGTATCTGGCGAAGCTCGACGCGGAAATTTTTCCGCGCGCGATCGCGCATGCGAAAGAATTCAAGTCGCCGCACTCGGCCATCATCTTTTTTCCGATCGACGGCGCGATCCGCAATCTCCCGGATGATCATTCGCCCGTGGGCAATCGCGGTGCCGCTTGCGTGCTCAACATTGCCGCTGCCTGGGACAAAGCCGGGGAGGATGACGCCAACGTGGCCTGGGCGCGCACGGCGTGGCAGGAGATGCGCCGCTTCTCAACCGGCGGCACCTACATCAACTTTCTCACGCAAGAGGAAGGCGAGGACCGCATCCGGGCGGCTTATGGCGACAACTATCAACGCCTGGTCGACGTGAAGACGGAATGGGATCCGGAAAACCTGTTCCGCATGAACAAAAACATCGCGCCGCGGCCGCCGCGCGGATGAAAATGTCTGTCCGGCGCGACATTCTGAACATCGCAGTCACTGCCATGAAAACCCACAGCGAACCCCGCAGTCTTGCTGTGGGTTTCTCTTGTACCACCGGCGTGCCACCCTGCCACCGTCTATCTTTCCTGGCAAAAATTTCCGCAAAATCAAACCGATGCCGTTAGTGTGTAGGCAAACACATTAAAACCCAGCTTCCGCGAAGGGAAGTTCTCTCGAACAGGCAGGCCGCCGGCGCGAGGACGGGCCCGCTGCGCGAATCCTTCGTTTCACCGCCACCCATTGCCAGGGTTTCTATGGACAAGCCACCTCAGTTCGCGACTGGATCTGGTGAGAGATACGCCGTGATCATCGGGATCAATCATTATCGTGATCCGGGAATTGCGCCGCTGCAGTTCGCCCGCAACGATGCCACCGCCTTGCGCGATTTGCTCATCGATCCTCGCTGGGGCCTGTTCAAGAAAGAAAACGTCCATCTCCTGGTCGACGCAGAGGCGACTGCCGGTGACATTCGTTCGCAATTGATCTACTGGCTGGGCGCCAATGCGAGCGAACATGATGACGTCTGGCTCTTCTTCGCCGGGCGCGGCGCCACGCTCGCCGCTCAGCCCGCCACGCACGCGCTGCTCGGCCATGATGCCATGCTGAACGATCTGGCAGGCACCGCCATCACGCTGGACAAGCTGGAGGAGTGGCTGCAGTTCGTGACCGCGGCGCGCCTGCTGATCGTGCTCGACTGCGGCTTCAACGTCGATGGCGACGGCCGCGCGTTGGCAACCGGCGGCGTGCCGGTTTTGTATGACGATTCCTTTCTCGCGGCGCTGGCGCAGGGCCGGCAGCGTTACGTGATTGCCGCGGCCATGCCGCATCAAACCTGCCTGGAAGACCCGGAGCTGCAGCACGGGCTGCTGTCCTACATCCTGCTGCGCCAGATTCAGAGTGAGGTCAGCGGCGAGGTTGCCGGCCGTCTGAGTTGGGATGCCCTTTATCAATTCCTGGCGGTGGCGGTGCCGCGCTGCGCCGAGCAGTTGGGCGCGGTGCAGAATCCGATTCGCCTGGGTAGCAGGGAGAATTTCATCCTGCTGGCGGGCGAACCGCCGGCGAGTCGCCTGTCGACGGCGGTGCCGGAAGGGGAGATCGCGGAATTCGTGCGCGCTCTGCTGCTGCAAGCACAAGAGGCGGCGCGCACCGATCAGCTCGGGAAAGCGAAGGAACTGTTCGGCGAGATTCTGCGGCTGGAACCGGGCAATCGCCGGGCACAACGCGGCCTGCAAATTCTGCAGGCGGAAATCGAACGCAACCAGCGCGAGCAGACCCTCAAGGATTTGTTCGTGCAGGCGCGGCGCCACCTCGACGAGAAAAACTATCTCGCCGCGCTGCAGACCTACCGGACCATCCAGCAGTTCGATCCCACCAGCAAGTCCGCGGCGCTGGGCGTGGAATCCTGCCAGGCGCTGATGCAGCGTGATTTGCCCGGCCGCGCGGCGGTGGAAGAGCCGGCCGCCGGCGAGGGGGCACTGCGCTACCGCCACATGAAGCCTTACGATCGTTACATTTGGCCCTACATCGGCTGGTGGGCCCTGCTGTGGTGTTGCTGGAAAATCTTCACCGGCGATTTCGTGAATCTCGACACGCCCTACTCCCTTTTTCAGCCCGCTGTGCAAGCCGCCTTCATTGGCGCCCTCATCGGATTCGCGCACGCCAGCGTCAACTATGGCGTGATCAAGCTGGTGAAGGTCTTGCGCCGCCGCCGTCTGTTGAACAAGGCTTGACCGCAAACAAAAAGGCGAAAGCTGTTTGCTCTCGCCTCAGAAGTGATCCTCGGCAGACTCCTCCCACCGCTGCACGCGGCCTCCTGCCTGTCATGACGCCATGCTTCCTGCCGGTCTGATGAAATCCCCTTGCGCCCGTGCGCCGTTCATTTTTCTTCACGCATTTGCCGCAGCGTGGCGATTTCCTGATCCAGCCGTTTCTGCCGCCGGCTGATGGAAAAGAGATAACCCAAAATCAATACCCAAACCACGACGAATCCGGCAAACAGGAAGTTGAGATTTCTGGCGGGGGTGGGGGCCGGCGTTTGCAGCAGCAGCGCCATTCCCGACCAGACAATTGTCAGTGCGAGTGCCATAGGGTTGCATCCGTTGCGTTGAATTGAACTGCCAGAACAGGTACGTGCCGGCGGCCGTTGGCACGGTTCGGCGATCACCGCGTTGTGCCGTTGCAAAATGCTGCCAGCGGCGCGCTTCAGGGGGCTGCGAAGGACATCTCCTGCTTGATCTCTTTGACGGCGAGGCGGGCGCGCTCGAGGCGCAGACGCTGCAGCAACAGAAAAACGAACAAGCAGATGAACACCACGATACTGAACAGAAAAGTGTAGCGCATGCTGGGCTCCAGCCCCGAGCCGGCGCCCCCGAAAATGACCGGCTGGGGGTGCAGCGTGCGCCACAAACGGTTGGCGAGATAGACGATCGGCACGTCCACGAAGCCGACGATGGCGAAGACCGCCGCGAAGCGCGCCCCGCGCTGTTCTTCGCCGGTGTAGACGCGCAGCATCATGTAGCCGACGTAGATGAACCACAGGATCAACGTCGTGGTCAGGCGCGGATCCCATGACCACCAGGTGTTCCACACCGGCCGCGCCCAGATCGGCCCGGTGGTCAGCACGATGGTGGTGAACAGCACGCCGATCTCGGCGGCGCAAAAGGCGACGCGATCGTGCCACAGGCGATGTTTCCACAAATAAAGCACGCTGTAGACGAAGGTCACCGGGAACGCCACCGCCAGCGCCACGATCGCCGAGGGCGCGTGAAAATAGAAGATGCGTTGCACCACCCCCATGCTGGCTTCCGTGGGAACCATGATGAAGATGTTGTAGAGGTTCACCAGCATCAGCACGGCGGTGATCATGCCGAAAATGTTGGCCCAGCGTTGCAGTTTTTCCGCAGCAGGCATAGGAATCCACCTCTTGTTGAAGACAGGGTTTTGAGCCGGTGCCGGAGCAAGCGCGCTTATTCTTCCAGCACGTACTCGAAGGTTACAAAGCAGACGATGATGAACACGGCATCGAAGGCAATCAAAATCTTGAGCCAGTCGGCCAGGTCCGCCCACGAGCGGCCGTTGAGCGCGCCGGCGGTGGCGTGCACCGCGGCGAGAATCACCGGCACCTGAATGGGAAACAACAGAATCGGCAGCATGATCTCGCGGGTGCGGGTGTTGACCGACATCGCGCTGAACAGCGTGCCGACCGAGGCAAAGCCGATGGTGCCGAGCAGAAACACCAGCGCGGTTTTCTCCAGCCCCACGGTCAGATCGACATTGAAAAAGATCGCGAACAAGACGAAGGTCGGAATCTCGATCAGGAAAATGAAAATGACGTTGCCGATGGCCTTGGCCAGAAACAGCAGGCCACGATCGAGCGGGGCGATCATCAGGCCGTGCAGCGAGCCGCGCTCGACTTCGTGAATCATCGAGCGGTGCAGGCCCAGCACGCTCGCAAAGGTGAAGGCCACCCACAGCAGGCCGGGGCCGGCCTCGCGGGTGGCGGTGCTGCCGGTTTCAAAGGTGAAGCTGAAGATCACCACCACGATGAGTGCAAACATCAGCATTGAAGACAGCAGCTCTTTGGTGCGAAATTCGGAGAGCAGATCCTTCCACACCACCGCCCACAGTTTGGCCAGCGCGCTCATTGCTCTCCTTTCGCCACCAGATCGAAGTAAAGCGCCGAAAACGCCCGCGGCTCCACACCGGCGGTTGCGCCTTCCCACACAATGCGGCCGCGCAGAAAGATGACGGCGCGATCGGCCATCGCCAGGCCCTGTTGCAGATCGTGGGTCACCAGCAGAATGGTGCGGCGCTCGCTGCGCAGCTTTTGCAGCCACTGCGTCAGCATGCTGGCGGCGTGTTGATCGAGGCCGGTGTAAGGTTCGTCGAGAAACAGGATGCTGGGTTCATGCACCATGGCGCGCGCGATGGCGAGACGCTGCTGCATGCCGCGCGAAAAGGCCCGGACGCGATCGTGGGCGCGTTTCTCCAGGCCCACTTCCGCGAGCACGGCCGGGATGCGGTCGTTGCGGGCGGGCACGTCATAAAGGCGGGCAAAGAACTGCAGGTTTTCCGCAGCGGTGAGATCGTCGTAGAGAAACGTTTGATGGCCGATCACGCCGAGTTGGCGGCGGGCGGATAACGGCCGGTCACGCAGCGGCTGGCCATGGATGGCAATTTCGCCGCTGGTCGGCCGCGTGATTTCCGCGAGAATGCGCAACAGCGTGCTTTTGCCGGCGCCGTTGGGCCCGAAGATGCTCACGCACTCGCCCACCGCCACCTGCAACGAGATGCCGCGCAGCGCATGAAAGGAGCCGTAGCTTTTGATCAAGTTGGTAATCGCGAGGGCGGGCGGGGGCGCCGGGGCGGAGGCGCTCAGGCTCATGCCAGGCTCGCTCCGCAGGCGCTGCAAAACTTGTCGCCGGCCGGCGCCGGCTCGCCGCATTGCGCGCAGAACCGGCCGGCCGGCGCGCTGCCCGCGGCTTTGGCGCGGCGGCTGCCTTTGCCCGCGGCCGGCAGCAGCGTGTCCAGCTTCTTCATGAGGTTGATCGCTTCCGCCTTGTACTGCTCGCGCAGCGCAGCATGATCTTCCTGCGACAGCTTGCCCATGCGAAAATCAAAATCAATATCGCGGATGGCGGCGTAGATTTCCTCCTTGCGTGCCTGCAAATCTTCCGCTTGATGATTGCCGTTGAAGCTGAGGCGGCGCGAGGACTTTTGCAGCAGGGGATATCCGACGAACAGTGCGGTGGCCAGAATCAATAGAAGACCGACAACTTCAACCATGAATGCTCCCATCGTGACGTGATTAATTGCCAAACTGGCGAAACTCCTGCTCGAAGCGATCGCTGTATTCATCCGGCGCGCTGGCCGCCGGTGTGCCGGCCGCCGCCGGTGCGGCGGAACGGCGCTGCCAACGCGACACCATCCACACGATCAACCCCACGCCGCCCAGCAGCGCGACGAAGGGCAGCACCCACACCGCCAGGTTGAATCCCTGCTTGGTGGGCGCTGACAGGATGCGTTCGCCGTATTTGTCCACCATTGCCTGCAACACCTGCTCGCGGGATTTGCCGGCGGACACCAGGGTGATGACTTGAGTGCTCAGCTCGCGCGATTCGCTGCAGATCATGCCGCCCAGACAGCCTTGCACGGTCATGCCGCAGCCGCAATAGCACGCGATCTCATTGCGCAGGGCGTTCAAGTAGGCGGGGGGAATGCCGGCGGCGGTGCTGTCCGCCCGGCCGAACGCCAGGGCCGTGGTTGCCAGCCAAAATCCGAGAAAAAGAAAACGAGCGCGCATTACCTTCTCGCTGATGGTCAGGGTGGTGACGAAAAAATTTCTCCTACTCTAACCAAGAAATCGAAGACTAGCAAGTGAAATCTTCCGGTGACAGGCCACCCAGCCGCAGCACGGTTTTCCACTCCGCCGGTTTGACACTTTGCACCGACAGCCGGCCTTTGCGCACCAGTTCCATCTCTTGCAGGCCGGGCGTGCGCTTGATTTGATCGAGAGACACCGGCGTTTTGAAATCCGCGCACCAACGAATGTCCACCATCACCCACACCGGATTTTCGGGAGTGCTTTTGGCATCGAAATACGGACTGGCGGAATCCCACGCGAAATGATCGGGATAAGCTTCCCGCACCACCGTGGCAATGCCGGTAATGACCTGCGGTTTGACCGCGCTGTGATAGAACAAAACGAGATCGCCGCGCTGCATTGCGCGCAGGTGGTTGCGGGCTTGATAATTGCGCACGCCCTCCCAGCAGGTGGTCCGGCGCGGGGAAGATTTCAAATCCTCCCAGGAAAAAGTTTCCGGCTCAGTTTTGACCAGCCAATAGGCCATGATAGACTCCGTTGCTGGTTGCGCAGCAGGCGCGGCAACCGCGCACCGCCGGGCGCCCCGCCTGACAACAGAAGATCAGCTTGACATTTCCTGGGCAATATTATACATTGCGCCGCTTTTGAGCTGTTGAAAGAACCCCACCCTTTTTCAACAACCTCGAGAAGCTCCCATTTCTCCTGTGAACGTTGAACCGTGATTCGGAGAGCTGAAATGCCTTCTCAGCCAAAGGAAGTGACTCTTGCCCTGACCCCGCAGGCGCGTTATGATGTGATCGATGTGGCCAAGAGAATCATTGCAGAGTTTGGAGACCTGCTGGCACAGTATCGCAAAACCCTGTATTGCTCCTATCATACCACCGCCGGTTTTTTCGAGCAGAGCTTCAGCGCCCGCTTGAACCACAGCCGCGAGCACGTCGATCCCTTCATGCGCGCGTTTCAAAAGCTGTTTCCGCCCAACGCCGACTACCATCACGACCAACTGCAGTTGCGCGCCGAGCTGAGCGAGGAACAGCGGCAGTGCGAGCCCAAGAACGGCGATTCCCATCTCGCCTACATCGGCTCCGGCCTGAAAAACTGCGTCACCTACGTCAACCGGCCGGGCCAGCCGGTTTACTTCATCGATCTCGACGGCATCCACGAAAACATCGCGCGCACGCGGCAAACCCGCGCGCTGGCCTACAACGAAGAGCACATTGTGCGGCGCGAGAGTTTTGCGGTGCACGTCTCCAGGCATCCCATCGATTCCATCAATCTCAAGGACAGCCGCCTGGGCCTGATCGACCAGCTCAACGCCTGGGTGCGGGATTATGACATTCAGAAGGGCCGCATCGACATCGCGCTCGGCACCAGCGAGCGCAACGCCGGCCTGACCGTCAACGAATATGAAACCCTGCTCATGCGCCACGATCTCGCCGAGGTGCTGCGCGATCCGCTCAAATTCATGGCGCGCCAGGGCAAGCACATGCTGCTCGATCCCCGGGCCATTCCCTACAAAACCATCAACTACGCCAAGTACGACTTCGTGCACTTTTTCAACGAGCTGATGGATGCCTTCCGCGTCAGCGAGTCCGTGGTCGAACGCATTCTTTCGACCTTCATTCGCGTGCCGGCAGAGCGCTTCTTGCGCATGAAGCGCAGCATCAGTCTGCTCGTTTCCGACAGCGAGCAGACCGGCCTGGGCCGGGTGGTGCAGGGCACCTACCAAAGCCCGATTCTGGTGCAATGGCGCGAGGCCGCCAGGCAGGTGCGTTACCTCGACGTCACGCTCACCCGCTTTCAATAAGTCCGCTTCCCACCGGCCGGCGGCGCTCAAGCTTGGGCTTGCAGACAGGCGCGCATCTGATTGCGCAGCGCCTCGGCTTGGCGCGCCGCGGCCTCGGCAAAATTCCTGCTGTATTCCGCATAGAGGATCGCGCGGCTGGCATTGATCACCGCCAAATCACCGCCTGCCGTCGCGCCCACCCGCACCGCAGTTTCCAAATCTCCGCCTTGCGCGCCCACGCCCGGAATGAGCAGCGGCAAGTGCGGGCATTTCTCCCGAATCTGCAGCAACTCGGCCGGATGCGTCGCGCCCACCACCAGACCGGCGTTGTTCTTCACATTCCAGCGCGCGACTTGTTCGGCTACGTGCAGATACAACGGCGTGGCCGCGCCGCCCTCCGGTCCTGCGGGAAAACGTTGAATGAGTCCGCTGCCGGGATTGGAGGTGCGGCAAAGAAAGAACGCGCCTTGGGCGGGATTTTCCAGGAAGGGCAGGGCGGCGTCTTCGCCGAGGTAGGGATTGACGGTCACGGCGTCAAAGGGCAATTCCTGCAACACGGCTTGGGCATAGAGGCGCGCGCTGTTGGCGATGTCACCGCGCTTGGCATCGGCAATGCGGATGGTCGCAGCCGGCAGCGCTGCGGCCACTTCCGCGAGCGCGGACCAGCCGAGATTGCCGAGCGCCTCGAAGAAGGCAAAATTGATTTTGAACGCCGCGGCAAAACTGGCGGTGGCGGCGATGATTTCCTGGCAGAAGCGCACCAGGCCGTGCACCGTGCGCGGCAGGCCGGCCGGCAGTTTTTCCATTTCCGGATCGAGGCCGACGCACAGCAGGCTTTGGCGGGCGGTCAAAACTCTGCGGAAGCGCGCCGTGAAAGTCTTCTCTTGCTGGTTGCGCATGCGGAAATGGTAGGAGAAAAGCCCCAAAGAAGCAAGCCGAAAGTCCGGGGAGAAGCGGCGCGATTGCGGGCAGCGGCGTGTCATCCCGTAGGGATCTCTTGAGTAACTTGGCACCATGCCCAATTGTTCACAAGATCCTCAACGCCGATAATCCGCAACCCAGAGGATGTCCTCACCGGATTGAAACAACCCAGCGGACAAAAAAGCATCCGCTGGTTTATTTCAATCCGCTGGAGAAGTTTCCTGGCCTTGGGGCAACGGTAGCACTTTAGAGAAACTGCCGAACGGTACCGCGCCCGATTCTTCAAGGCAGATGCGGCGGCGAGCTGACGTCATCGGCGTCGAGGTCGCCGTTTTCTTTTTTCTCCCACAGCCGCTGCACCAGGTCGAAATCGAAATTGGCAATGTCGGTGCGGTCGACGATGGCTGCGGCGTTGATGGCCACCGCGATGCTGATCGCCTCGCCGACTTCTTCGCGCGTGGCGCCAAAGCGCACCGCCTTGGTGACGTGGCCTTTGAAACAGCCGTGGCAGCCGGCCGCCAGCGACACTGCCAGCGCGATGAGTTCCTTGGTTTTTATGTCGATCACGCTGTGTTCGGCGTGATAGAGTTCGTCGTAGAATTCCAGGTATTTCTGCTTGAAGCGGTCAGGAATCATTTCATAAGACTTCATGCGTTTGGGCATGGCAACTCCTTGAATGGTCGAATGCGGGAAGATGATGGAGCCGGCAGCGCGGCGTCTTTGGTGATAAGAATGCAGAATCGGCTGAACGTTGCAGCCCAGTGCGGGCGTTTTTTCGAGGCAACGCCTCGGCTTTTGTCGTCCCGACCCCTTGCGGGTCGCTGCTGGGCCAATGAATTCACGGGATGGCGCAATGCCCCGCAAGGGGGCATCGGTGTCAAGCCAAGAATCGTGAATTTGTCCCGCAGAATTTGTCCCGCAGGGACATCCGAAAGTCCCATTTTTCATTCGTCCCTACGGGACTTCCAAAAAAATCGAGGCACACTTTCCTTTCCCACCAATGAATTGGTGGGCTACCTTCTTTTTACCTTCTTTCCCACCAATAAATTGGTGGGCTACCCTCTTTCTTTCCCACCAATGAATTGGTGGGCTACCTTCGCGCGTCCCTACGGGACTTGCAAAGAAATCGCGGCTCACTTTGCCATTAATGGATTGGTGGACTGCCCTCTTTCTACCTTCTTTTTACCTTCTTTCCCACCAATAAATTGGTGGGCTACCTTCGCGCGTCCCTACGGGACTTGCAAAGAAATCGCGGCTC
>JBBIKM010000091.1:0-23208 GCA_037445455.1 bacterium
CGGGAAACTTCTCGCAGGACTGCAGTTCTTGTCACACCACCGCCGCCTGGCAGCCTGCCACATTCGATCACAATCGCACGCGCTTTCCGCTGCAGGGCGCGCATGTGACAACCGCCTGCGCGCAATGCCACCTCAACAACCGGTACGCCGGCACGCCCACGGATTGCTTCTCCTGTCATCAGGCGGATTTTCAGCGGCCGGCCAATCCCAATCACGTCACGCTGAATTTTTCCCACGATTGCACGGTATGCCACACGATGACGGCCTGGCTGCCGGCAACTTTCGATCATGACAGTCAGTACTTCCGCATTTACTCCGGCAAGCATCGCGGCAAATGGCAAAGCTGCGCGACCTGCCACGTGAATGCGGCGAATTACGGAATCTTCGAATGCATCTTCTGCCATGAACACAGTCAGGCGCGGATGGATGAGAAGCACCGCAACCGGTCGGGCTATCAATACAACAGTCTATCATGCTACCGCTGTCATCCCCGGGTGTGAGGGCGGCAGCATGAAACGCAAGGCGAAAGAGAAAGGGCAGTGATGATCAAAAGCGGCAGGCATGGTCGGCGCGCGCTGCTCCTGTTGTGCATGTTGAGCGGCGCCTGGGCGCAGGCGCAAAGCAGCATGTCCGGCGCGGCGGCAAACGGCAACGAGGCGCGCCGGGAGTTTCGCGTGCGGCATGTGACGCTGGAGGCGGTTTACTTCAACGGCGGCAGCGCGTTGGGCGTGGCCGCCGGTGACAAGGTCTGGGTAATGCGCAACGGCGAGCGCCTGCTGCCGTTGACGGTGAAATATGTTGCCGAGCACAGCGCCAGTTGCCTTTTGGAAAACAGTGGGATTGCCGGCAACCGCCCGGCCGTGCAAATCGACGACACGATCTTGTGGGTCATTCCGCTTGCGGAGTATTTGAAGCGCGTCCCGCCGGCAACGGAACCGGAACGCAAACCCGCCGCCGTGCCGATGCGCCGCGCCACGGCGCCGGCGCCGAAAAGATACGCGAGCGGGCGGCGGGTCTCCAACAACGACTTCTCCGGTCAACTCAGCCTGCAATCCTACGGGCAACGTGACCAGGGCCCGCAGCCGTTCGATTTTCAGGAATCCTCCGCCTATTTGCGCCTGAATGTCGAACGTCTCGGCGGCCTGCCATTGCGTTTGCTGGCGCGCACGCGATCGGTGCGCCGATCCCGGCAGGCCGGAATCGGCGACTGGCAGACCCAGCCGATGGCGCATCGTGTTTATGAACTGGCTTTCGAATGGCAGGGAACGGCCACACCGGTTGAGTTTGCCGCTGGCCGCATGCTGCGGCATGATCTGCGCGGCGTGGGCTACCTCGACGGCATGGCCATCGGCTATCGCCTGGGAGCGCGCTGGAAAGCCGGTCTGTTTGCCGGTTTCGAGCCGGATCTCTCCGGCTACACTGTGCGCGCTGACGGGAAAAAATTCGGCGGTTTCGCGCAAATGAAAATGCCGGTGCGCAAGGCCGGTGAACTCACGGTGGCGGTCACCGGCGTCGGCCAGTACCGGGGCGGCGAGATCAGCCGGGAGTTTCTCGCCGCGCAGACCGACCTCAACTGGTCACCCCGGTTTTATCTCACGCAGTATGCCGAGATCGACTGCAATCGCGCCTGGCGGAGCGCCAACCGCGGCACCCTGGCGCTCAGCAATGCCTACTTCAATCTCACTTGTTATCCGCAGGAGAAACTCGCGCTGGGTGTGTCGTATGATGCGCGGCGCTTGCTCCGCACCTGGGAGACGCGCACCCTCGCGGACAGCTTGTTCGATGCGAGTCTGCGCCAGGGCTGGCGCGGCCAATTGTCCTATCAACCGGCAGCGCTGTATCGCATTGCACTCGAGGGCGGCTGGCAGGGGCAGGGCAACGCCCCGGCAGTCTATTCCGCCGGCTGCACCGCCAGTGCCGCGGAGTTGTGGCGCAGCGGCCTCAGCGTCAACGCCCGCTTTTCCTATTTTGGGAATGCCCTGGCGCGCGGCTACTATCCCGGCCTCGAGATTTCGCGCCGCATGCTGGCGATGCTGTACGTGAGTTTGGGAGGGGGAATCTATTCGTATCGCATGAGCAGTCCCGCCAGCACACAGAACAATCCCTGGGAACGTTTGCGGCTGGATGCGCATTTCAATCGCGCCTTTTTTCTGAGCGCGACGGTCGAGCGCTATCACGGTGACACGATGCGATTCGTGCGGGGATTTGGAGAGGTGGGCTGGAGGTTTTGATCTGCCGGCACCCGTCGCGCCGGCTGACAGCCCAATGCCACTAGCTTTTTAAGAAGGCACTGACAGAAAATGTTTGACAGAAAAATTTTCAAGGCTTCTCGTCGCGCCAAGATGAGCATTTCTTCGCCTGCCCTGGCGCCCAGCGCGCAACGCGGTGCCGCAGGCCAGGGATGATAACAAACCGCATATTTCTGTCCTCCATTTTTCTGTCATTGCTTTTGTCCAAGCAAACCTGACATTGTCAAGCTCAAATAAGGCTTTGAATAGTTTTGCCCCCAATCGTTTTGCCTTGTCAAAAAGTTAGCAGCATTGGACTGACAGTCTGCGAACGAAGGCAAGCAGAAAGCTTGCGCCACAACATCAGATCATGCCCTCGAGCCGCAAGTCCAAACCTGTTGCAGGCATCTCACCGGATCAGAGTATTGGGGAAAGCATCAATTCGGAGAGCGCCAGCGGCGCCTGGCCGTGCCGGCGCAGGTGATCGAACGCGCGGAATTCCACCGGCGCGCGCAGGCCCAGGGCTTCCAATTCTTCGACGCGCGCGAGCAGCTCGCCCGGCGCGCCCGCCAGCACGATTTCACCACGATGCAAAATCAGCAGTCGGTCGGCAAACAGGGCTTCTTCGGCAAATTGTGTGATGTGCAAGATTGCCAGCGGCGTGGCGCCGGCTTCCGGCCGGCGCAGGCGGGCGAGCGTGTTGAAAAAACCGAGACGCGCGGGATAGTCCAGGAGCGAGGTCGGTTCGTCGAAGATCAAATGCCGCGGCTGCATCGCCATGACGCTGGCAAGCGCCACCCGCTGTTTTTCCCCGCCGGAGAGTTGATGCGGCGCCCGGTCGCGATAGGGGGTGAGATCAAACAGCTCCAGCATGGCGGCGACGCGGCGTTGCATCTCCGGCCGCGGCAGGCCCGAATTCTCCAACCCAAAAGCCAGCTCCCGCTCCACCGTCGGCGCCACCATTTGATTATCCGGATGCTGGAAAACCAGCCCCACCCGGCGGCGGATTTCGCGCAGATCCTGCGGGTCGCGCGTGTCCAAACCGTCGACCAGAACTTCGCCGGCGGAAGGCGACACGATGCCGTTCAAGCAGCGCGCCAGGGAGGTCTTGCCCGAGCCATTGGCGCCCATGAGTGCCACGAACTCGCCTTCGGCCAGCGTCAGCGAGAGATTCGACAGCACGCGCCGCACACCGCCGGCCGCCGGATATTCCACCACGAGATTATTGACGATGATCATGAAGAGTGTGCTTGCGGGACGGAACCGCCGCGGCGCCGCGGCCGCGGCTTATTCCCATTTCATCAAATTGCAGTGGCCGGGGTCAGCCTGTTCGGGATAGCCGGCCAGCGTCATGCGCAGTTCGGCGTGGGCCACACGAAAGCCGGCCTCCAACAGCATGCGATAGGCGAGCGCGTAGCGCGTGGGCGTGCGGATGGTGACGCAGGTGTTCTGCTTCTGCTCCGCCCACGCCAGCAACAGGGCCGGCACCTCCGCCAGCAGGGCGGTGTGTTGCGGATGCACGAGCAGCATCACGATGCGCAAATGGCGGGCGGTCTCTTCCGGGGAGTAGGTCTCGGTGTGGGCCACGACGCAGGCGGCGAGCGCGCCGTCGCGGCGCAGGTAGAGCGTGTCGCCGTAACCGAACTGCTGAATCAAGCCGATCTCCTGCTGCAGGCGCAGACAGGGATCGAGCGCGGCCGCCAGCGCCTCGGCCTCGGCCACGGTGCGCGCCGCTTCTGCTGCGCCGAGCTGGCTGTGAAAAAAAACTTCGCATCCGGGCGGCTGCATCTCGGTGCGCACCGGCGGCACATGGCGCACCATGTCCAGCGACAGGTGGTTTGGCAGAAAACCGAGATTGGAGTAGAACCCGATGTTGCGGCTGCTGCGTGGCTCGGTCTCCAGCCCGATCACCTGCGCGCCGGCCTGCTGCAATGCCTGGATCACGGCCTGCATGATTTCGCGGCCAAGATGTTTGCCCTGATATTCGGGCATCAGGCTCACCGGCCCAATCCAGCCGACGCCGCCCCAGAGATGAGCAAAGGCGTAGCCCATGAGATTGTGTTTGTGTTCCATCACCAGGCAGGCGGCAGGCAGCGAGGAGCGATACATCTCCAGGAAGGAAAGATGCACCAGCGGCACATAGGGCCGGTGGTAACCCTCCTCCATGCGCGCCGCAGTGAAGGATTTGGAAAGCACGCGATTCACCGCCGGCAGATCGGCGCTTTGCATTTGGCGAAGTTGATAGGAACTCATGACCGTGAAACTCCGCGCGCTCAGCGGCCGGGGCCGTTTTCGGTGCAGCTTGCCCGGGCCTCCGCCTCGCTGTCGAAATGGGGAATGTATTTCCGCAGCCCGACCATTTCAAAAATTTTCTGGAAATGCGGCGACAGGCCAAACGCCTTGAGGGCGAGCTGCTGCTGCTGGGCGCGGCCCAGCAGGGTGATGATGATCGACATGCCGGCGGAGTTGATGTAACCGACGCCGCTGAAATTCAACAACAGGCAGCGCAGCTTTTGTGTGCTCGCGCGTTCATAAGCCGCGACGATCCTCCGCTCGGCCAGACTGGTGACATCGCCGGTGAAGTCCATGATCGCCAGCTTGTCTTCCAGGCGGAGATTGACTTGAATATCCGACACGAATTCCTCACTTCTTGTGTTTATCACTTCATTCAGGCAATACCAAATCGTTGCCCTCGTTGGGCCAGCGCGAGCGCACCTTCACCGTGTCCGGCCAGACGTGCGCGCGTTCCGCCGGCACAAACGGAAATGCCGTGCCGGCATCATAGCGGCCGTTGCGATTGCTGTCGCGAAAGCCGCTGAGTTGATACAGGCCGGGCAGGACCGCCGGAAAAACATAGTTCCCCGGCACCCGCACGAGGAGGTGGTATTCGTTCTTGCCACCAAGCTGTTTGGCCTGCAGGTGAATGTCGCCGGCCGTGGAGTCCCGCGCGTCGCGCAGTGCGCCGCTGATGGAAGCCAGCGTATCGGCATTGAGCGTCCAAAAGGTGACGCGGCCGGTGGTGTCGAACAGGGCATTGCCGTTCCAATCAAACAACGAGTCGGCCGCAATCACAAATTCATAGCGCGCCCGGCTCTGCCAGCCTGCGGCCGGCGCAAAACGGTATTGCAGCGGATTCACCCACCCCGCGCTGCCGCTCACCACCGCACCGCTGGAATCCCGCACCAGCAGCGGCCGCACCAGACTGTCAGGGCGCATGATCTCCGAGAAGACCAGCGCAATGGGCAGGTCGAGCGGGACATCGCGGCTGCTGTCGGCAATCGAGATTTTGACCAGGCGCGGGCGCAGTGTGTCCGGCTGGGTGAGGCCTTCGAATTCGATGTGGCTGCGGGCGGAATCCATGCGATTGCCGGCTTCATCAAACAGCGAATCCGCGGCGGCGAGATAGGCCACGGCCTGCAGCGGCGCGCTGAGCGCCAGCACTTGACTGGGATTGAGCGGATGCGGGTAGGCTGCCAGCAGCGTGAGCGGTGTCTGCGAGGCTTTGGCTGTAACCCGCAGCCGAGGCCGCCAGTCCCCGCGCAGGGGGGTCACCGGCTCGTCGAAACGCCACTCCAGTTGATTGACAGAAATGGGATTCACCGCGGCAAGCGCCGGCGCGAGCGTATCCTCGACAGCGAGATGAAAGCGCAGCGTGGGCGCGGTTTGATCTTCCCGTGTGATCGTCACATCCTGCGCCGGCACCCCGATGGCCTCCTCGCCGCGTGTGTAGAGGCGGTCGGCGTTGCGGTCGTTGAGCGCGAAAACGCGATAGCGTCCGGGCGCGAGGTAGGACAGCGTGAAAGAGTTGTTCTCGCCCACCTGGGTGTAGTAGTCCGCCCGCTGTTTCGCGGGATCAGGCGCGCGGCCCTCTTCGAGAATGTAGGCCATGATCAACACGCCGGCGGCCTTTTCCCCCCAAATGCGGCCGCGGATTTCGCCGCGATCGAGGGTGTCGCCGGTGGTGAAGGCGAGTGCAAAAGCTTCCGGCAGCCGCACGCCGTGCAAGTCGCGCACATCGGTGCCGAGGTTGACGACATACGTGCGGCGCGGCCGCAGCGAATCCGGCAGGCGAATGAGAACCGTTCTGCCCTGCCAGTCGAACTTCAACTCAGCTTCCTCCTCCAGCCCGCCGCCCAAGCTGGGGGTAATAAAGAGCGATTCTTCAAAACTCTTGCGATTGACCTTCTCGCTGAAGGTGAAGGAAAGTTGGGTATCGCGCGCGACGCCGGTGGCATCGCGCGCCGGCGAAGTGCTCAGGATCTTGGGGGGAATGTCATCCACCGGGCCGCCCGGCGGTGAGCCGGTTTTGGCGCAGGTGAGGCCCGCCAGGGCAGCCGCAAGTACGGCCCAGTTCCACTGCCGGCGGCCGGCGTTGCCCGTCAGCCGGAGAGCAAAGCGGTGGCGTTTGACGATTGCGCAGTTTTGTGAGGCTGCAGGCATGGACTCTTTGCAAGGCACCATGGCCGACCTGGAAAGGCCGGTCACGCCGAAGCGCAACCGGCTCAGTCACTCAAACGGTAGTTTCTCACGCCCCAGATCACCAGCTCGGCCGTGACTTTGATGATGCTCGCCACTGGCACGGCCAGCAACATGCCCCACATGCCCAGCAGGCTGCCGCCGATGAGAATGACCACGATGATTGCCAGCGGATGCAGCTCCACGCTGCGGGCGGTGACGTAGGGGGAAATGAAGATGTTTTCGATCAACTGAATCGCGGCAAAAGCAATGACGATGGCCAGCACGAGATTGAGCGAGCCGGTGTGCACCAGCGCGATGAGGATGGCGGGCACCGCGCCGACAATCGGGCCGAAATAAGGAATGACGTTGGCAAGGCCGGCCAGCACGCCGATGAAGAAGAAGTAGGGCACCTGCAGCAGGTAGAGCGCCAGCACCGAAAGCCCGGCCACGGCCGCCGCCACGATCAACTGGCCCTGCAAATAGCGGCTGAGCTGTTCCGTCATCTTGTGGGTGATGAGCAGCGCCATTTCAAAGTAGCGATTGGGCACGCCTGCGATCAATGCCTTCTTGAGCGGGCGGCCGTCTTTGAGCAGAAAGAACACCATGAAGGCGATCAACACGGCATTCGGCGCGGCGGAGAGCAGGCCGAGCGTGAAATCGAACGCGTTTTGCAGGAAGCCGGCGACCAGGCTCTGCAGTTGGGCGGTGATTTTTTGATCGACGGCTTCCAGACGCAACAGCGGGATCTTTGCGGCCAGATCGCCGCGGAGGCGGGCGATGATTTGATCGAGCGCGGAAGCGTCCATCGCGACAGAAAGCGATTGCACCTCCTGGCTGATGACCGGCACGAGCAGGCGAATGAGAATGAGGCCGACCAGCAGCGACAACACGAGCACGAACGTCACGGCGGTGGCGCGCGGAATGTCGCGATTCTCCAGAAACGTGACGAGGGGATCGAGCGCGGTGGTGAGCAGCAGGGCGGTCGCCAGCATGCTGAGCACGGGCGTGATGCGCGGCAGCAGCCAGACCAGCGCTGCCAGCACGGCCAGCACCAGCACGCCGCGCGCCGCGCGGCGCAGCAGTTTGCGATCCAGCACCAGGACGATCTTGGTGTCCGCCGCGGGCAGGCCGGTGAGCACCGGCGGCTCAGCGGGGAGCGGGGAACGCAGCGGCCGAAAACGGGATTCCCGCGGCGGCTTGCCGGCAGTCTTCACAGACATCATAAGACAACGTCCGTGCGGTCGAGCTGGGCGCGCAGATTTTGAATTTCCGTATTGGTCTGCTTGAGCCGTTCGCCGATAATGAGCGCCAGTTGGAAGAGGAATTTGTTGCCCAGCCGCGGCTTGCGCTCCAGCAGGCCGAAGAGATCGGGCCGGAACAAGCCGATGATTTGGGAATTTTGTTCGGCGATCGCCGAAGCCGAGCGCGGGCTTTCATCGAGCAGCGCCAGCTCGCCGAAAAACTCGCCGTCGTGCAGCAGCACCAGCGTTTCACGCACGTCATTGCGGTTGTGCTTGCAGATGGCGACCGCGCCGTGCTGAATGATGTACATGCCCACTCCGGGTTCACCCTCCCAGAAGATGGTCTCGCCGGCTTTGAATTGCCGCTGATGAATGAGCTTTTCGAACTCGCGCAGCTCGCCGTCGGTCATGTTGCTGAACAAGGGCACCTGCCGCAGCGTGCTCAGAATATCCTCGGCGGTGTTGCTTCTGCGCCGGAAGATGTTCCCCCACAGCGGACTTTTTACCGCCGCGCGGGGAGCGCCATTTTCGCGATTCATGGGATTCGTGCAATCGATGGGTGTGAGAAGATGCGGAATTATGACAGAACTGTTGCATTGCCGGCGTGCGCGCGGCCGCGCGCCGCGCGGTGATTTTTGCTGCGCAATATAGAGAAGCTGCCTGCGCGAGTCAAGCTCTTTTCCGCTGCGCACGGCGCGCAGGCCGCGGCTGCCATGGGGAATTTCCAGTTGATTTTCTTGGGTGAATGCCTTACTTTCGCGCCATGTTTTGCCAGCGCCAGAGAGCGGCGCGGTGGCCACTCGCCGCGTTGTTCGTGTTCATTCCTCAGCTCGTGTTTCCGCAGCAAAGCCAGCAACAACTCGAGGAGTTGCGGCGGAACATCGCAACCCTGCAACAGAAGATCAGCGGGCTCGAGCAAAGTGAGTCATCCGAACTCGAGCGGTTGCGCGCCCTGGAGGAGCAGATCGATCTCATGAATCGCCTGGTCGGCCGCCTGCGCCGGCAGGAAATCGTCAAGCGCCAGGAAGCGAGCGCGACGGTTGCAGGCCTGCGCGAAACCGAAGCCGAGCTGCAACGTTTGCAGACCATGGGCGCACGGCGTGCGGTGTTCTTCTACAAATATGGCCGGTTGAAAGATCTCGAGATGCTGCTCTCCTCCCGCTCGCTGAACCAGGTTTTGCTGTGGGCGGAATATCAACGCCGGCTGCTTGCCAATGACCGCCGCCTGCTGGCGGGAATGAAAAGCAAGCAGCAACGCATTCAGGCGCAAAATGAAAAGCTGACCGGCGAGCTGGCCGCGTATGAGAAGATGCTGGCGGAAAAACTGCAGGAGGAACAGACCCTGCGCCAGCGCAAACAACAGCGGGAAGAACTGTTGCACAAGCTGCGCAAGGACAAATCGTTCCACCAAATGCAGCTCACCGAGCAGCAGCAAGCCGCCGAGCGCATCGCCAGGTTGATCGCAGCGGCCGAGGCGGCGTTGCAGGAACAGCAGCAGGCAGCACCGCCCGCGCCGGCGCCCGGCACCGGCGAAAGCAGGGCCGCCTTGATGACCCCGGCCCCGCGCCTGCCGGCCGAGCCTTTTGCCGGACGCCGCGGCCGCCTGCCATGGCCGGTGAGCGGTGAGATCGTCGGCCGCTACGGCAGCTATCGCCATCCCGTTTTGAAAACGATCACCACCAACCTGGGCATTGACATCGCCGCAGCGGCCGGCACCAGCGTGCGCTGCGTGGCGGCAGGCAAAGTCACAACCATCACCTGGCAGCGCGGCTACGGCAATCTGCTCATCATCAATCACGCCGACGGCTACTACACGGTGTACACACGCCTGGCGGAAATCTTCGTCAATCTCAACGAGAATGTTGCCGCCGGCCAGCTCATTGGCACCGTCGCCGAGGCGCCGGCCGGCCAGCAGGCGACGCTGCATTTTCAGATCTGGCAGCGCACCAAAGAAGCGCGCTCGCAGGATCTGAATCCGGAAGAGTGGTTGCAGTGAAGAGCGAACATCCCTTGTCTCTCGCGGATATTCCCATTCTCACAGCCTCGCATGCCGCCGAGGTCCTGCGCCGCGCCCGGCAACATCAGCGCCTTGCCCATGCCTATTTGCTGCATGGCCCGGAAGGTGCGGGCAAGGAAGCCCTGGCGCTGTATCTGGCGCAGGGCTTCCTCTGCGAGAAACATGCAGCCGCGGCGCCGGCCGCCACCCTGTTCGACGAAGAGCCCGCCGGCGCAGAACTCGCCTGCGGGCGATGTTCCGCCTGCCGGCGCATTGCCGAGATGACGCACCCCGACGTGCATTTCATCTTCCCGCGCGCCAGCAGCGCCGCCGAAAAGGAGATTCTCGAAGTGTTGCAGAGCTTCGCGGCGCAGCCGTGGTGCCGCGCCCGGCCCTGGGAAAACTCCTTCATTTTGATCGATGACATTCGCGAACTCAAACGCAAGCTCGCCATCACCAGCTATGAAGGCGCCGGCAGCGTGGTGCTGCTGCTCGAAGCCCACCGACTCAAGGCCGAATCGGCCAATGCCTTGTTGAAGATTCTGGAAGAGCCGCCGCCCAGCACGTACTTTCTGCTGACCGCCGTCGCCCTCGAAGGTCTGTTGCCGACCATCGTTTCCCGCTGCCAGCCAATTGCCGTGCCGCCGGTGGCGCAGCAGGATTTGATCGATTTTCTTGTGCGCCATCACGGTGCGGCGGCGGAACGAGCGCCACTGGTGGCAGCCATGGCGGGCGGCAACCTGCGCCAGGCGCTGGCCCTGCTCGAAGACGATCTCGAACCCAAGCGCCAGCTCGCCGTCGAGTTCATGCGCACGGCCTTCAAGTTCAACAAGCCGGTCGAGCAGATGGATTTTCTCAACCAGCTCACCAACGAGCATGACCGCCAGGAGCTGCAACAGTTGCTGCGCTTCTGCCTGGTGTGGGTGCGCGATGCCTTCGTGGTCAAGTCCTGCGGCGCGGGCTCGCGTTTGGTGAATGCCGATCTGCAGGACTCGCTGCTGGCGCTGGTCAAGAACCTGCCGCAATTCGATTTTGCCGGGGTGGTCGCTGAGTTGGAATACGCCCTGGAATGCCTGGAGCGTTACGTGCAGCCCTGGCTGGTGTTGATGGTGTTATTGCATCGAATCAATCAACTGGCACGCCCGGGGAGGTAATGTGCAGAACATCATACAAGTCAAATTCAAAGAGCAGCGCAAAGGGTACTATCAGAATCCCGAGCAGTACCCGTTTCGGGTGAATGACTTTGTGATCGTCGAGGCCGAGAAGGGCGAGGATCTCGGCGTGGTCAAGCTCGTCGGCCTGCCCGAGAACCACACGCTCCCCGACAACGAGCCGCTGCGGCGCGTGTTGCGCAAGGCGACGGATGCCGATCTGGTGCGCAGCCAGAGCAATCGCATGCTGGAAAAGAAGGCCTTCGAGGCCTGCCGGCAGAAGATCGTGACGCACTGCCTGGACATGAAGCTGGTGGGCTGTGAATATCAATTCGACGGCAACAAGGTCACCTTCTATTTCACCGCGGAGAAGCGCGTCGATTTTCGCGAGCTGGTCAAGGATCTGGCCTCGGAGTACCGCACCCGCATCGAGCTGCGCCAGATCGGCGTGCGCGATGAAGCCAAACGCCTGGACGGCTATGGCGTGTGCGGCCGCCGCCTGTGCTGCTCCGCGTGGATCGATCAATTCGCGCCCATCACCACCCAGGCCGCCAAGGAGCAAAACCTGCCGCTCAATCCCAACAAGCTGGCGGGCGTCTGCGGCCGCTTGAAATGCTGCCTGATGTACGAACGCGATTTCTACAACGAGGCGGTCGCACGGTTCCCGGAACTGGCCAAGGAAATTACCACCGCCAAAGGCAAGGGCACGATCATCAAGATCGACATCTTTCGCGACACGTTTACCGTCAAGTACCCGAACAATGAATGCGAGGTGCTGCCGCTGGCGGAGGCGCAAGAGAAGGTCTACAAGTGCCAAAACGACTGCGGCCATGCCCACGGCAATCTCGAAGACTTGACCGCAACGATGGGCCAGGCGTGAACCCTTGCGCCTGTGGCGAGAATGCGGCGGCAAGCCCGGACGCCGCCTCGAGTGACATGGCCGGCCGCGCCCCGCGCGCTTTACAAGATTTCTCCAGACCGACAGGCCGCGGAGAGAGATTTTCCAAACGATGAAAGAAGGTCTCGTGTCCGACAACCAACCCATTCTGGTCACCAGTGCGCTGCCCTATGCCAATGGCCCGCTGCATCTCGGCCATCTGGCGGGCGCTTATCTGCCCGCGGATATCTACGTCCGCTATCAGCGCCTGCAACAGCGCAACGTGCTCTATATCTGCGGCACCGACGAACACGGCGTCGCCATCACCATTGCCGCGGAAAAGCAGAACAAAACGCCGCAGGCCGTCGCCGACTACTATCACGCGCTGATTCGCGACGCGCTGACCGGCATGGGCATGAGCTTTGACATGTTCTCGCGCACCACCGAGCCGGTGCACGCCGAGCAGACGCAGGAATTCTTCCTGCGGCTGCTCCACCAGGGCCTGGTGGTGGAGAAATCCGAACGCCAGTTCTATTGCGTCACCTGCAAGCGCTTCCTGCCCGACCGCTACGTCGAAGGCACCTGCCCGCACTGCGGCAAGCCCGGCGCGCGCGGCGACCAATGCGAGAATTGCGGCAAGTGGATCGAACAGTTGCAGCTCGTGGAGCCACGCTGCGTGGTGTGCGGCGCGCGGCCGGAAATCCGCGAGACCCGCCACTTCTACATTCCGCTCGGCAAATTTCAAGACCGGCTGCGCGCCTGGCTCGATACCAAAACCAACTGGCGCGAAAACGTGCGCAACTTCTGCTACGGCTGGCTGAAGGAAGGCCTGGAAGATCGCGCCATCACCCGCGATCTCACCTGGGGCGTGCCGGTGCCGCATCCCGGCTATGAGGGCAAGGTGCTGTACGTGTGGTTCGATGCGCCCATCGGCTATATTTCCGCGACCCGCGTGTGGGCCAGGCAGATCGGCCGGCCCGAGGCCTGGAAGGATTACTGGCTGAATCCCAACACCAAGCTGGTGCACTTCATCGGCAAGGACAACATCGTGTTTCACGCCATCGTGTGGCCGGCCATGCTGATGGGCCAGGAGGGCTATGTGCTGCCGGCGGACATTCCCGCCAACGAGTTTCTCAACTTCGAAGGCCATAAGTTTTCCAAGAGCCGCGGCATCGGCGTGATGCTGCATGAGTATCTCGAAAAATTCCCGCCCGATCCGCTGCGCTATACCCTCGCGGCCAACATGCCGGAAAGCAAGGACACCGATTTCTTCTGGAAGGATTTGCAGACGCGCAACAACAGCGAGCTGGCCGACATCCTCGGCAATTTCATCAACCGCACGCTCACGTTCGCGCAGCGCAATTTCGACAACCACGTGCCGCCGGCACATGAGCTCAAGGAAACCGACCGGCGCATGCTCGCCTTGCTGCAGACCTGGCCGGACAAGCTGGCAGCCGCCTATGAGAACTACGAGATCCGGCGCGCCACCAAGGAACTTATGGATCTTGCCCGCGAGGCGAACAAATACTTCAATGACGAGGAACCCTGGCGCACGCTCAAGCAGGATCGCGCCCGCTGCGCCACCACCCTCCACGTCTGCCTGCACGTGTGCAAGGCCCTGGCGGTGCTGATGAGCCCGACCCTGCCGTTTTCCGCGGCGCGCGCCTGGCGCATGCTCGGCCTGCCCGGTGAAGTGACCGAACAGGTGTGGCGGAAAACGCCGGCCGAGCCGTTTCCCGCGCACCATCGCCTGGGCACGCCGGAGATTCTTTTCACGAAAATCGAAGACAAAGACATTGCGCCGGAACAGGAGAAATTGGAAAGGGCGATTCGCATGATCCCACCCACCAAAACCAATGCCACCACCACCACCGTCTCGCCGGCGGGCAAACCCGGGGCGCCGGCACTCATTTCCATGGAAACCTTCCGGCAAATCGATCTGCGCGTCGCCGAGGTGCTGGCCGCGGAGCGTGTGCCGAAAGCCGACAAGCTGCTGCAGCTCAGAGTGCGCCTCGGCACGGAGGAGCGCCAGCTCGTGGCCGGCATCGCGCAGCATTATGCACCCGAGTCACTCATTGGCAGGAAAGTGGTGATCGTGGCCAATCTTGAACCGGCCAGGATTCGCGGCCTGGAATCGCAAGGCATGATTCTCGCGGCCTCGACCGAGGACGGAACCTTGAGCCTCGTTGCACCGGAGCGCGAAATCGCCAGCGGAGCGAAGGTGAAGTGAGGCCGGTCTCTTCGATGTGATTTTGGTGGTTGGAAGCATCAACCGAATGCCGGGGGTGTTATGGTTCCCAACGAACTGACAGCCATCTTCCGCGAAAAGCTCCGCGATCTCGCCCAAACGCAGAAGTACGCCCGCCGTTTTACCCCTGAGCAGGAAGAGCGCGTTTGCCGCGCGTTCGCCATGGCGGTGGAAAATCCCTCCATCTCCGAAACCCTGCTGTTCGAGCTGCTCACGGGGGACAAAGCATGAAGCTCGAAAAATTGGTCGTCAGGAATGTCGGCCGGTATCGCGAGAAGCACGAATTCGATCTGCGCGGCGACTTGATTCTCGTTTATGGCGCAAATTTCTCGGGCAAATCGACTCTGGCCCGAGCCGTTTACTTTGCGCTCACCGGCAGAGTGCTGAACACCGGTCTCAAGCCGCCGGCGCTGGCGAGCACCAATGCGGCCAGCGGCACCGTCGGCTTGTTCTATCAGCATCAACAGAGCAGATTTCGGATTTACCGCTCGACCAAAGGTGAGGTGCAGATTGAGCGGGCGGACGGCGAAACATGGCGGCAGTGCGCCGCAGACGCAGCAACGCTTCCGGCGCTCAATTTTCAGCAATGGCGCACCGGCTGTTTCCTGCACGAAGATGAGCTGGGCGAGTTTCTCGTGCAGCCGCCGGCCAGCCGCCGCGATTTGCTGAACCAACTGCTCGGCGTCGAGTCCCTGCTGCACGCGCAAGAGCTTTTCATTCAGGTCCGGCGGCTGGCCAAACGCCGCGAGAAAACTGCGACCGGCTTGCAGGAAAGCCTGCGGCTGGACGGCCTGGCCGATCGTTCGGCGGAACTGCAAGCGGCCAGAAGCGCCCTGGCGAAATTGGAAGCGCGCCTGCAGACCTTGCAGGAAACACAGCCCGCTGCCGGACCGGACGAACGCCTGCGCCAAACTTGGGAACAGGCCCGGGCCGCGGCGCAAACCCGCCTCACACAATCGCAGCAGCAACTCGCGGCGGTGCGCGCCGGCTTCACTCACCGTGACGAGCTGGCTGAACTGTTGCAGCAGGTTACGCAGCAATTGACCCAGCGCGAAACCGCGACCCGGCAATTGGAGAGCTGCGCCGAGTCGCGCATTTCGCTGACCAGCCAACTGCGGCAGGTTGAAGAAATGCTGGGCATGATCAAAGGCCTGCAGGGCTGCGAAACCTGCCCAACCTGCCAGCAGCCGCTCGCGCCGGCGATGATCGCAAGATTGGTTGAAGAGTATCAAACCAGGCGCGAGGCGGTTTTGCGCGAACGCGAGCAGGCCGCAGCCAAAGAACACCAGGCGCGCGAAACCGTGCGGTTGCTGGACGAGCTGGCCGGCAGGCAAATCGACCTGGAGCAACGCTGGCAACGCTGGCAACAGCTTGAAGCCGGGATTGCTGCGGCGCGAGAAGAATTGGAAACCTGGGAGACCAAATTGGCGGCGCTGGCACCGCTCTCGCCCACGGCAGAATCCCGCGAAAAGCTGCAACAGGAGCGAGATGTCCATCGCCGGCAGCTTGCGGAACTGGAGCGCCAGCACCTGCAGTACGAGCAGCGGCGGCAGGAGATTTTGTCGGCGAATCGCCAGGCGGAAATCGTCGCCCGGCAACGTTTACTGAGCGAATGGGCTGCTGAGGCGGTTGCGCGCACGGTGCAGTCCGTGGTCGGCATGTCGTTAAAAAAGGCCGATGCCGAAATTGCGGCCTGCCTGCAAAGCTTCGGCCTGTTTCGCGCACAGCCGCAGAAAATCGATTTGGAGAAGTCGCAACTGATGCCGGATCTCGACGGGCGGGCGCTGCAAACGCTTTCCGGCAGCGAGAAAACGATTCTTTATCTCAGCATGAAAACCGCGCTGTCACGGCTGATGCCGGGCGCGGACTTTTTGGTACTCGACGATCCAACCTTGCATCTCGACGAAATCCGGCGGGAACGCCTGCGCGATTATCTTGCGGGCTTGCTGCCGGAGAAGCAAATCATTCTTTTCACCAATGATCGCGGCTTTGCGGAGCAGTTTGGCAATGCCAGGAGAATTGATTTGAGTTCGTGGTAACGCCTTCAGGCGTCGCAGCACAATTTGTCTTTTTGGGCAAGAGATTTCTCCAACAAATTGCAACGACCCGGCGGACCCCAGGAAATCCGCCGGGTTGTTGCAATCCGTTGACGACTTCCTCTGGGTAGCGGTTGATCCGCGTCAGGCGAAGATCCCTGTGACCAACGGCTCCTGCCGGACTGCCGCGCGGGAGGCCCAAAGGCATCACGACAGACAAATGAATGATGATCTAAAAAACTTGCTGGGCGCCATCACGCAGCGTTTGCAAAACCCGCCCGCGCCACCGGCAGGACGAGTGGAATTGCAGGGCGCTTTGCAACAGCATTTTGGCTACGCCGAGTTCAAGCCACAGCAGGAGGCCATCATTGCCGCGCTGCTCGAGCGCCGCTCCGTGCTGGCAGTATTGCCAACCGGCCATGGCAAGTCGCTGTGCTACCAACTGCCGGCACTCATGCAAGAGGGCTTGACAGTGGTGGTCTCGCCGCTCATCTCGCTGATGAAGGACCAAATCGACCAACTGCGGCGCCGCGGCATCACGCCGGTGGCGTTCATCAACAGCTCGCTGGCACTGGACGAGCAGCGCCGTGAAATGTCGCGCGTCAAGCAGGGCGCGGTGAAACTGCTCTACGTCGCGCCGGAGCGCTTTCGCAGCCGCGCTTTTGCCGCGGAGTTGGCGCGCTGCCGCTTGAGCCTGTTTGTGATTGACGAAGCGCATTGCGTCTCGCAGTGGGGCCATGATTTCCGGCCGTCGTATCTCGCCCTGAAGGAGACCTTGCGCATCTTGCAGCCGCCGGCGGTGGGGCTGTTCACCGCCACCGCCACGCCCGAAGTCGAAGCGGACATTTTGCAGCAACTCGGCCTCGCGGCCGTGGAAAAATTCGTTGGCAGCGTGGCGCGTCCCAATTTGCATTTTCGCGTGCAACGGGTGGCTTCGGAGGGCGACAAATTTCGTGCGCTGGCGGCTTTGCTCGGCGGGCTTCCCGGCAAGGGCATCATTTACACTGCCAGAAAGCGCGAAGCGCAGGAGGTGGCTGCGTTGGTGCAAAACCTGGGCATTGCCGCGGATTTCTATCATGCCGGACGCCGCGACGAAGAACGCCGGCAGGTGCAGGAAAGGTTCTTCGATGACAGCGCAAACGGCCTGCGCGTAGTGGCGGCCACCAGCGCCTTCGGCCTCGGCATTGACAAACGCGATATCCGCTTTGTCGTTCATTTCTCGCTGCCGGGCAGTCTCGAAGCCTACTATCAGGAGGCGGGGCGCGCCGGGCGCGATGGCTTGCCGGCGCAGGGTGTGTTGCTCTATTGCGAGGAAGATCTCGGCTTGCAGGAGTGGTTCATTAAAGAAAGCCTGCTGTCAAAAAGCGATTTGGCGAAACTTCTGCACGCGGTGGAAGCAACGCCGGCGGTGAAAAAATTCCACTGGCTCGCGCCCAGGGATCTGGAATGGCAAACCGGTCTGGACAACACCAGGCTCACCGTCGGACTCAGCCATTTGCAGCGGCTCGGTTTCATTCGGCAGCATCCCCATATTTGCCGGGAACTGCGAGTGACCCTGCACGACGCCGGGACAAAAGATCCCGCGCCTGCCGCTGCGCTGCGGCAGGCCGGCGGCGTGATCAACACCCGCGAGTTTTGCCGGGTGCATCAAATCGCGCCGGTGGAATGGATGGCACAACTTTACGACGCGCAGTGGCGCGGCGAACTGCATTTTCATGGGGTGGAAGATTGCTGGCTGGTAGAATCGCTGCGGCCCGCTGCCGAGCTGGCAGCGATCACCGAGACGCAGCTTGGCATGCACGACTTGGAAAGGCAAAAGCGGCGGCGCCTGGAGCAGATGCTGCTGTATGCCATCACGCCGGATTGCCGCGAACTGGTTCTTCGCCGCTATTTTGGCGAAGCAGTGACGGCGAAAGACCGGTGCGGGCGCTGCGACAACTGCAATCCGATCCCCGACACAACTTTTGCTTCGTCGCCGCAGCAGACGGCCGTTGAGGAATATTTGCAGCGCCGGGAAACGCCCGAGCTCACCGGTCCCGATCTCGATGGCGGAGTGGCGCTGGCTTTTCACACCTTCATACAAGACGGACAGCGGATTCATACCGAAGTCGGCAAACGCGTCGAAGCATTCAAATATCATGACGAAATGAACCAGCTCGACTGGCTGGTCGAGCGCGCGCTGCAATTGATTGCGCAACGGCAGCATTTCAAGGAGATGGATGCCGTGGCTTTTGTGCCTTCAACCGACACCTCCCGGCGGTATTTGCCGGTGCCGCTGTTCGCAGAGCATCTACGGAAAAGGCTCGGCGTACAGACGGTGTGTCACTTGCGAAAAACCCGCGCCACGCGTCCGCAAAAAGAGATGATAACGATGGAGCAAAAACGCCGCAACGTGGCCGGCGCATTTGCCGTGCATTCGCCCGGCGTGAAAGGCCAGCGCATCTTGTTGGTCGACGACATCTGCGATTCCGGGGCAACGCTCAACGAATGCGCGCGCGTTTTGAAAGCGGCGGGCGCGGCGAAAGTCTATGCGCTGACCTTGACCAAAACCGGGCACGTGGCAAAATGATGCCTGTCACTGGGGGGACGGCCCGTGTCCGACTCGGCGCCGTGTTTGAGTGAAAAATTCCTGCGAAATGATCGGAAGGCCTGTTTACGGCAATGAACCCCGAAAACGATCTGCGCGATTGGCTGCTGCTGCAAAGCATCGAGGGCCTCGGCGCGCGCACTTATACAAAACTCATCGCGCGCTTCGGCTCGCCGCAGGCCGCCATGCAGGCCACGCTGGAGGAATTGCTCGCCCTTCCCAGATTTCCGCGGAAGGTCGCCGAGCAAATGCCGGCGCTTGCCGGGCGGCGGGAGGAAGTTGAGCAATTGCTCGGCACCTTGCAGGATCAGGGCGTCGTTTTCACGACGCTGTGGCACGCAGACTATCCTGAGATTCTGCGCGGCATTCCTGATCCGCCGCCGGTGATTTCGCTGTACGGGAAATTCTCCGCCCGCGATGCCCGCGCCGTTGCCCTGGTCGGCTCGCGCAACGCTTCGCCGCGCGGGCTGGAAATTGCCGAAGGGTTTGGCCGGCGTCTCGCGGCCGCAGGGGTGACGGTGGTGAGCGGCTACGCGAAAGGCATCGACACGGCGGGTCATCTCGGCGCGGTGCGTGGCGGGGGCCGCACCATCATGATCTTGAGTCACGGCCTCAATCATTTTCGTTTGCGCGACGCCGGCTTCGAGTCCGTCGACAACTTGAAGGCGCATGGCGTGATTCTTTCAGAATATTTTCCCACGATGAGCTGGACTGCCGGCGCGGCAATGGCGCGCAATCGCCTCGTCGTCGGCCTGGCGAAAGCGGTGTTGGTCGTCGAATGCGGCGTGCAATCCGGCACGATGGACACCGCGGTACGCACGCTGAAAGCCGGCAAGCCGCTTTTCGTCGTGGCGTTTCAAGAACCAGGCGAACATGCCGCCGGCAATGTGGCGCTGCTCAAGCAGGGCGCGGTTCCGGTGCGGACTTTCAATGAGCTGCAGACAATATTGCAGGCCCTGCCGCCGGCATCCGCCTCTCAGGCACCGTCCGTTCCACCCATGTGAAATGGCTGCTGTGCAGGCAAAGGAATTTTTCCAATGGATACTTCCCAGCCAAACATGCTCATCGACACGCACGCCCACCTCCAGCTCGAGCAGTTTGACGCCGATCGCGAGGCCGTGCTCCGCCGCGCGCAGGAAGCCGGCGTTGCAAAAATCATTGTCGTTTCCACCGACCTCGCCTCCAGCCGGCAAAGCCTGGCGCTCGCGGAAAAGCATCCCGGCGTGTTCGCCGCCGTTGGCTTTCATCCCAACGAGTGCGGCGCCGCCCGCGACGCTGATTTTGCCGAGATCGCACGGCTGGCGCAGCATCCCAAAGCCGTGGCGATTGGCGAAATCGGCATGGACTTCTACTGGCAACGCGTGCCAGCCGGGGTGCAGGAGCGCGCCTTTGTCCGGCAATTGCACCTCGCCGGCGAAATCGGCAAACCGGTGATCATTCACAATCGCGCAGCGGGCGAGGCGATTCTCAACGCGCTCAGCCAGGCCGGCGTGCGCGAGCTGGCGGGTGTGTTTCATTGTTTCTCGGAAAATGAGGAATATGCCCGGCGCGTGCTTGAGCTCGGCTGCCATGTTTCCTTCACCGGCAACTTGACTTATCGCAAATCCGCGTTGCCGGAAGTCGCCCGTTCTCTGCCGCTGGCGCGCCTTCTGCTCGAAACCGACTGCCCGTTCATGGCGCCGGTGCCGCACCGCGGCCGGCGCAATGAACCGGCTTTCACGATTCACATCGCCGAGAAATTGGCGGAGATTCACGAGCGCTCCGTCGCCGAAATTTGCCGGCAGACCACTCAAAACGCGATGCAACTCTTCGGTCTGCCCTGAAATGGGCTCGCCAGCATGCTGCGACGGTCGAAAAAATGGAACGCCGGCCGGACGGCGCACTCTTGCCCCAAAAAAATCTGCCTGCCAGTATGATGATCCTGCCACCTGACTTCCAACCGCGCCGCTCGCTCGGGCAGAATTTTCTCGTGGATGACAACGTCGCCCGCAAGATCCTGCGCGCCATCGCGCCGCAGCCCGCCGATGTCATTGTCGAAATCGGGCCTGGCCTGGGCGCGCTGACGCGCCACCTGGTGCCGGTAGGTTGCCGCTATTGCGCCATCGAGATCGATGAGCGGCTGCTGCCCGGCCTGCGCCAGCAGTTTGCGGAGTTCCCGAATTTCAGCCTGCTGCATGCGGATTTTCGCGCCGTCGATCTGCAGCAGTTGTTTCCCGCCGGCGGCATTCGCCTGGTCGGCAACATTCCTTATCACATTACCAGCCATATCGTCTTCACCGCATTTGCCCAGCGCCATTTGATCAGGGACGTGACGCTGACGGTGCAGCGGGAAGTGGCGGAACGCCTCGTGGCGCCGGCCGGCAGCAAGACCTACGGCATTCTCTCGGTGGTGTGCCAAACCTATGCGGCGGCGGAATTGCTGTTCACTCTCTCCGCGCATGTGTTCCGGCCGAAACCGGAGGTCGAATCCGCCGTGGTGCAGTGGAGAATGCAACCGCCACCAGTGCCCATTCAGGATGACGCATTCTATCTGGAATTTGTCAGGACGGTGTTCGGCCAGCGCCGCAAAACTTTGCGCCGCAGTGTGAGCAGGCTGCTGCCGGCCGGCGCGCCGCCGTTGGCCACCTCCCTTGACTTGCAGCGCCGGCCCGAGACCCTGTCAATTGCCGAGATGATCGAGCTGGCGAATCAGTTGTGTGCACTCAAAAAAGCTTGACCGGTCTTTTCCACGTGAGTCATGTGCCATGGCCATCGTCAAAGCAGAGGGCATCGTCATTCACACGATGAAGGTACGGGAATCGAGCAAGCTGGTGACGCTCTTCACGCGCGAGCACGGCCTGCTCAAGCTCGATGCCCGGGCGGCGCGCACCAGCAGGAGCCGGTTGCGCGGCAGCCTGGAGCTGTTCTCAGTGGTGCAGATCGTCTATTATGAAAAAGAAAACCGGCCCATCCAGTTGCTGAGCCATGCCGATCTCCTGGAAGTGTTTCCTGATTTGCAGCACGATCTGGAAAAGCTCGGCTATGCTTCTGCCTGTTGCGAATTGATCCGGCGCACGCAGGCCGATACCGAACCCAGGCCGCAACTCTACCCGCTGCTGCTGGAGACGCTGCGGGTGATGAACATGGCCCGTGAGCCGCGGCTGCAATTCTGGGGCTTCGAGATGAAGCTGCTCGGGGCGCTGGGCCTGGCGCCGAATCTGAAAACCTGCCTGTACTGCCAGAGCGCGGATCCGGCTGCCGGCCGCCATGGCGAGCAGGCGGTTTGGCAGTTTCAAGTGGCGCGCGGCGGCTTTGCCTGTCCCGATTGTGCCGGCCACGGCGGTGCCCTGCCCCTCAGCGGAGAGTCGCTGCGGCTGCTCGCCAGTTTTCAAACGTTGCCGGCGGCCCGCCTGCAACACTTTCGCATTTCCCCGGCGGCGCTTGCCCAGATTGCCGCCTTTTTTCGGGCCTATCTGGCCCATCATCTCGCAGAAGCCGGCACGCTCACCTCGCTGCAGTTTATCAAGGAAGTGACGCAGGAATTGAAGACTTGAGCGCGACTGCAACGCAAGCCAGTACTGCTGCGCTTCGCGTTGCGCCGCCACGCAACGCTGCCCTCATGCGGTTGTCCGGCGCGGAGAAGACGATGGTTGCCATCATTCCTTATCAAGAGAGTTGGCCGGCAGAGTTTCGCGAGATCGCCGCGGTCATGCGGCGGGCGCTGGGCGCACTGGCCTTGCGCATTGATCACATCGGCTCGACGGCTGTCCCCGGCTTGTCTGCCAAGGATGTGATTGATATTCAGATCACGGTGGCCGCCCTCACGGCTCGCGTCGCAGCGGTGATGGCTGACTTGGGCTATGTTCGCGTCGCGGAAAATGAACGCGACCATCGTCCGCCGGGAGCCGCAGGGGAGGAGGCGGACTGGCACAAGCTGTACTTCCGGCCGCCGCCCGGGCAGCGGCGCACCAACACGCATGTGCGCGTGCTCGGACGCGCCAATCAACGCTATGCCCTGCTGGTGCGGGACTATTTGCGCAGCCATCCGGCGCCGGCGCAAGCCTATGCAGAGCTCAAGCGTCGTCTGGCACAATCCCTGGCGGATCCGCAAACCTATCCGGAGGTAAAGGACCCGGCAGTTGATTTGATTTATTTCGCCGCCGAGGCATGGGCGCAGGCCACGCACTGGCATGCCGGACCGCCGGATGCCTGACGGTGCCCCGGCCGCTGGAAAAGAGTTGATTGGTTTTCAGTGGGAAACTAGGTATATTGCGCGCACATTTCACCGTCCGGCGTGCAGCCGGCGGCGCACGAACAACGCTCTGGACAAGGATAAAGCAGGAACAACCATGGTTGACAGCAAAAAGCTGATGGACAAACTCGTCGGGCTGTGCAAACGGCGCGGCT
>JBBIKM010000092.1:0-17123 GCA_037445455.1 bacterium
ACCTGTTCGTTGGGCGCGTCGGCGCCGATGTGGCAGCGCCAGACCACGATCGCCGCGCGCTGCTTGAGCGGCGCGACCAGGCCGGCGGTCTGGGCAGAATTACTGCAAAGTCACCGTGCCCAAACCGAAGTCTTTGCCGGCCGTAACCGGCACTTGTTCCTGGAGGAAGCTGCGGCCGAGCGTGTCCGCAATGCTGACGGTGTAGCCGCCGGGCGGCAGAAATGCCAGCCGGAAGAAACCGGTGCCGGACTCGATCACGCTCGCGGTCACGGTATCGCCGCCGGCAATGGCGTAGGCCATCGGCAAGGCTTCGCGGTTCGCCACAGTTCCCGAAATCGAGCCGGTGAGTGCCAGCGCTGCCGCACGAATGACGGGTTTGAGCTTGAAACCGTTGGGTTGGTGGCGCGGCCCGGTGATCACGATCGAACGCTGCGCGTCGAAATCAAGGACGAGATCGTAAGTCGATCCCGCGGCGACTTCGAAGTTGGCGAGCAGCTTCAAACCGCTTTGCGCGCCGCTCGGCACCTCGAGACGGAAGCTCTGCCCCTGCCAGACCACTTCCGCTGCCGCAATTTGCAAACGGATTTGTGTGTATGCGCCGGCTTCCACCTCGGCCTGGCCGAGCAACAGGGTCTTGCCGTTGTTCCACTCCAGCAGATTGACGGTTTGTGTCTGGTCGCTCAGCACCACCCATTGATTGTTGCGGTGAGCACTGACTTCCGTGAAGGTGATATTGACGGCCTCGAACGCGGCCGGCTTGTCAGTCAGCCAAAGGCGCAGCGTGGCCTGCTGCGGCTCCGGCGCCGTGCTCTCTTCGCCGCATCCCATCATCAACCCGCACCAACAGCCCGCCAGGAGCAACCTGTACTTCCGCATGTTTCACCTCTTTCGCAAAATGAATGCTGATTTGAAATCGATCTGCGGTCAGACGAGGTTACAATTCCCGGGCCGTCGCCTCATGCTGTGAAGAAAATGAAAAGATATTCGTTGTGCCAAAGCTGGAGGTGCCGGCCGTCTCACAGCCGCTTGCGAGGTGGGTCAAAGAACGGCGTCTTCACCACCGTGGCGCCGGCCTGCTGGCGCGCAAACTCCACGGTGATTTCCAGGTCCACCCTGGTGCCGAGCGCGGCATACTGGCTTTCGACCGTGCCGAGGGCGATGAACTTCTTCAGAATCGGCGAAAAGGTGCTGCTGGTTGCCTGGCCGATTTGGCGGCCGTCGCGATAGATTGGCACGGCCAGGCGCGAGGCGCGGCCGGCCACTTGCGGCGGCAGGTCAGCCGCGGCATAGAGCGCTTCCAATTCCTGCCAATCGACCTCGAGTCCGACAAAGCGCCATTTCGGGCCGCGCGTTTTCTCCGCCCACAACGCCGCGCGGCCGATGAAGTCTCCCTTGTCGAATTTCACTGCCCATTCCAGCCCCATTTCCAGCGGTGAAGATTTGCGCGCTTCGGTGAGCGCCTTGTGGCTGGAAACGTAATCCACGTCGCCGAGCAGCAACGCCGCCTCCACCCGCGCGATATCCATCGCAACCATGCCGGCCGGCAGCAGGCCGTAGTCTTTGCCCTTGTCCAGCAGCGCATCCCACATTGTTTCGGCATGAGTGGGGTCAAACCACAACTCATATCCCAGATCGCCGGTGTAGCCGGTGCGGGTGAGGGTAAGCGGCAGGCCGGCCAGCCGGCCGTGCGCCAGGCGAAAATACTTTAGCGCCGTAAAATCCACGCCGGTGACGATTTGCTGCAGGATCTCGCGCGACTTGGGCCCCTGCAGGGAGAGCGCCGCCAGCGCTGCGCTGACGTCTTCGACTTGCGCCTGCATGCCGTAACCGCAGTCCTGGAACCAGCGCAGATTGGGATCCGCGGAGGTGATGCGAAAATGATCCTCGGCAAGACATGCCACGGTGCCGTCGTCGATCATTTTGCCCTGCTCATCGCACCAGGGCGTGTACAGCACCTGGCCGGGGCGGCAGGTTTGCGCCTGGCGGGTGATGACGCGATCCACCAGCCGCCGCGCTTCCGGTCCGCGGATTTCATATTTGAACAGCGGCGAAACATCGATCAAAGCGGCGGCGTTGCGAATGGCATAATACTCACGTTCGTGTGAAAATTCGTAGACGCTCACCGCGGCATAGCCCGCCCAATTGCGCCAGTCCAGGCTCTGACAGAGCGGCGCCATGCGCGAGTAGAAGGGAGAGGGGATCGGCATATGGGAATTCCGCGCTGTGAGTGATTTCACATGCAGGAGAAATCGGAAACCGGACAAGCCGGCCCGAAGGCAGGCGAAGGTAAACAGAAATCGCCGCGAAGGCAAGAGCGGAAACGGGACGGGGGCAGTCGCACATGGGGCGTCACAAATGCCTTGCGTTTCAAATTCCTTGAGTGTATTATTTCGCCAATTTTGGCTCATGCAACTGCCGGCGGACGCCTCACCACCAAGGATCACGAACGGACACGCAGCGCGGGATCACCGCACGCAAGGCGGTGCGCCTTCTTCATCAAGCCGGACAACTTTCGCACACGCGCTGCCGCCGGGCAGCAATCCCGAATTTTCGGCATGGACATTCTCAACCATCTTTCGCCGCGGCGCTTTCGTGCCGTTGATGACCTGCTCGCCTTCATTTCGATTTATGATGATACCCGCCGCACCCGCGTCTATCGCGCCTTGCTGCGCCGGCACCAGAAACGGATCCAGGGTCAAGTTTGCGTGGAAGGCGGCTGCGGCCTCGCGCTGTTTGCCGTGGAGATGGCGCGTTTGGGCGCGCGGCACGTGTACGCTGTCGAGCACAATCCGTTGCTGGCCAGACTCGCGCGGCAGCGGCTCGAGCAATTGCCGGCTGCCCTCCGTCACCGCGTCGAGGTGATTGAAATGCCGTTGCAGGCGTTCCGGCCGCCTCAGCCGGTTGCGGTGCTGGTGCAGGAATTCTACGGGCAGTTGCTGTACGATGAAGATTTGTGCGTACTCGAGCAGTTGCGTTTCCAGCCGGAGCTCGTGCTGCCCGAGGGCGGCGAGCTGCGCGCCGGCGTGCTGGCGTCGGCGAAATACGTTGACCGTGAAGTGACGCCCGAAGTACTGCAGGCACTCGCGGGCGTCCTGGTCGCCGGCTTGTTCGCCGAGCGCGGCCGCGAGCTGCAGTTTCCGGTGTTGCGCTGGCAATTCGGCAGGGGGCTGGAGCAAGTGACGGACAGCATCCACGGTCGCCGCGGCGATCTGCTCTGCTTCGGCGTGGTGGTCACACATCGCGGCCGGCGCATTTGCACCGCCGGCCAGTGCCCAAACTGGTCCTGTGTGTGGACGCCGCGCGCTGCCGATCGCTTCGCGTTCGAATTCCGCCCGGCGGCGGCCGGCCGTGAGTGCCACTTCCGCTGGCTGGCGTGACGAACGTGCAGCCGCCGCTCCCACACCGCATGCCGGGCCGGCGCGCATATTTTTGCAATCAAGGACCCCGGGGATCAGGGCTCTTTCACCGGCAATTGCGAGGACAGCGAAGCGACGACGATAAATCAGTGATTCACCTCTTCCTCACGGAGGCGTACATGCGGCAACTTCGTTACGATCGCGTTCATGGGGGCCTCACCGGTTGCGCCCTGCTAATGGCCGCGCTGCTCGCGCCGCCTGCGCCGGCGCAGACCTTGACGCAAGATCGGCAGTATGAGCCCGTGCAAATGGCAGCCTTCAGTTTTCCGGATTTCTCCGGTGACATGGCACCGGTCAATCAGCTCTTCATGTATGCTTATCGCGGCGGCGTGTGGCAACAGATTCCCTTTCAAATCGATGAGCGCGGGCTGGAAGTGGTGCAGGGCGATTCTCTGCCCAACAGCTACTTTGCGCCGAAGGATGGCCGTCTGGACGACAATGACCAGCTTCTTTTCATGGCGCGCGACGCCGGCGAGCAGGCCGCCTTTTGGAATTGGATCAATGATCCCTCGGCGCGCAGCTTCCCACGCTATGAAATCCGGCTGCTCGATCCGCAGACCTCCCGCGAGGCGTATGTATACTTGTATCGTTCCAGCACGCTGGCGCCCGACCCCGCCGTGCCCTCCTACATGCGGTACTCCCCCAGTCCGGCCGGCCGGGTGGCCGCCGATACGGTGCGCGGCGTGAGTTACATTCAAGGACATGCCAACAACGGCGTGCCGGATTTTCTCGCGGTGCCGGCCTCATTCGGCGGTTCCGGCATCGACTTCTTCGACCGCTTGAAATTGCGCATCCGCGCCGTCGTCTCGATTCCGTTTATCGGCAACCAGACGGTGACTGCGAATGAGCAGGACAACCTGATTGCCGTGGACAACAGCCTGCGAACCGTTGCGGGCAAGATTCGCGTCATTCGCGAAGTGCAGGAGCGGATCAATGTGACGGTTTCCATATTCAACGTAAACGTCGATACCGTTGCGATTGCGCTCTTTTTCTATCCCTTTTCACAGCAGTTGTCCGGACAGATTCCCCTGGACGCTGGGCTAGGCGCGCGGCTGCTGCGCGCGACCTTTGATTTCAACTCGAACATGGCGGGGCAAACCTGGTACAACAAGAATACCACCACACCGCGCACCATCACCGGCGCCTCCGGCGGCATCAGCGAGGCCGAGGGCGTCATCGACATCCTGCCGAAGCGCAACTGGTTCAGCGCCAGCTCCACTCAGCACGGCAGCTTCGTCGGCATCTTCGGGATTGACAACATCCCGAACACCACGCAAAAATATTACTTCTGGGATGCGATGAGCGGCACCGGCGACGGCACCAGCGACACCGGCGACGGACGTTCCTATGGCGACACCGGCTTCATCATCCAGGGCATTAACAACAATCCCATCGTCGCAACCTTTCAACTCGGCTTCATCTCCTACATTCTCGGCCCGAGTTTGACGCGAGAGCAGGCGGTGGCACTCAACGCCAATGCCGAAGCGCCGCTGAGCCAGATTCTGAATCTGCAAACCTACGACGGCCTCGCGCCGGCGGCGGTGGCGGACTTGCGTGTCTCCAACTCCACCGCCACGAGCGTCACCCTGTCGTGGACCGCGCCGGCAGATGCCGGCTCAACGGTGTCCGATTATGAGGTGGGTTACTCCACCACGCCGGTGGGCGCCAATGTCGATGCCTGGTTTGAAAACACAGCCAGCAGAACCGGCAATTTTCCCGCGTCCGGCGTGCCAGGCACCACTGAATCAGTGACCATCGAAAATCTCACCACCGGCGCGCGTTACTTTTTCGTGTTGCGCTCGCGCGATGCCTTCGGCAATGTCTCGCCCTATTCGAACATTGCCACCATCGATGCCGTGCCGGTGGAGCTGGCTGCCTTCCACGCACAGGTCACACGCAATCAGACCGAGCTGCAGTGGAGCACCGCCAGCGAGACCAACAATCTCGGCTTTCATGTCGAGCGCCGGCAGGCTGCCACGGCGTGGCTGGTCATCGGCTTCGTGCCCGGCCATGGCACCACCACGCAAACACGGCACTACCATTTTGTTGATCGCGATTTGCAACCCGGAGAGTACACCTACCGCCTGCGTCAGGTCGATTACAACGGCGCCTTCGAGTATTCGCCTGAAATCAGCGTGAGCGTGAACCTTCCCCAGCGTTTTCTCCTGGCGCAGAATTACCCCAACCCGCTGCTCACCAGCCAGGGCTTCACCGTGATTCGTTATGAGTTGCCGCATGCGACACCGCAGCCGGTGGCGCTGCGCGTTTTCGATCTGCTCGGCCATGAAGTGCGGCGGTTGGTGAATGAAAACCAGGCCGGCGGCTATTACGAAGCCCGCTGGGACGGCCGCCGCGCTGACGGCGAGCGGGTCGCGGCCGGCCTCTACTTCGTGGAATTGCGTTCGGCGGGTCTGCGCGCCATTCAGAAGCTGACCGTGATGCAGTGAGGCCAACCGGCCGGCTGGCCGGCCGATCATGACCGCGGCCACCAAACACGGTGCAGCGGCCGGCAGGAAAGTCGCAGTTCACGGCGCACACGCGCCAGGTATTTTTCACATCAATCAGGAGAGGAGGAATTCATGCTGGCTCAAGCCATTCGCTTCGTGCGGCTGGCGTACGTGCTCATCGGCATTTACGCGATTTCGCGCTTCATTCTCGGGCTCGCGGGCGTGCCCTATGCGCCGCGCGGGAACGCGATGTTTTCCGTGGTGGGCGCGACCGTCATCAGCAGTTTTTACTTCGGCGCGCTGTCGCAACGCGCCGGCTTCAACTGGCTGGGCACCGCGCTCACCGGCGCCAGCATCGGCGTGTACGCGCAGCTCTGGATTTTTGTGCTGACCTTGGTCAGCTTCGTGGGCAATTTTGAAACTTCCTACTTTCGCCATTGGGACGCCTTGAACGTCGCCGAGGGCACGGTGGTGCCCATGACGCAGGCGCTGGGCGCACGCGCCGTCGGTCTAATCGTCAACACCATCATCGCGACGGTGGTGGCGATGGTGGGCCGGGTGCTCGGCGGCCGTCTCGCGCCCAAAGCCTCCTGAGCTTGCCGGCCTGCCGTTTTTGTTTGGCGCCCTGTGCTGAGGCCGGGCGCAACACCTCGAGCCATCCGGCACCTGCCGGATGGCTTTTGTATTTCGCGGAAGGCGGGATCACCACCGTGAGATCACTTCGAAGCCACGCGCATGAAAATCATTGCCGCACATCTTCCCACTTATTTGCCGGGCGCTGATCTCTTTTGCAAGCTGGCGCGCGCGGAGGCGCTGCTGTTCGCCGACCATCTGCAGTATTCCAAACATGGCGTGATCAACCGCGGCCGCATCAAAACGCCGGAGGGGGCGCGCTGGCTGACCGTGCCGGTGCTCACCAAAGGCCGCGGCCGCCAGCCGATTCGCGAAGTCGAGATCAATCGCAACGAGGCCTGGGCGCGGCGCCACTGGCGCAGCCTGCAAACGAATTACAATCTCGCGCCCTATTTTCTGCAATTCGCCGATCGTTTCGCGGCGATCTATCGCCGCGACTGGACCCGGCTGCTCGATCTCAATCTGGCGCTGTTCGAAGCGATCTGTGCCTGCCTGGGAATGACGAAACCGGTTTATCTCAGTTCCGAACTCGGACTCGCGGCAACCGGGCAGCACTGGCTGATTTCGGCAATCCAACAACTGGGCGGCACGGCCTATCTCACCGCAGCGCCGGCGCCCCATCCGCCGGAGGCAGCCTTCGCCCATGCCGGCCTCGAGTTGCATTATCTGCCGCGGCGCGAGATGAGCTATCATCAACTCTACGGCGAATTCATCGCCAATCTCAGCGTGGTGGATGTTTTGTTCAACGAAGGGCGAGATTATTTCAGATGAGCGGTGAGGCATGCCGGGATGCGGCGATCGGCGGGGGCTGGCAAGCAGAATCCGGGCGGAGCAACAACCGGGGCGGGTGAAAACAGAAAACGGCAGTGGCGCTGCCGTTTTATTGCGGTTTCTTATCTGAGTTTTCCACCGCGTTGCGCAGGTCATTCAGAAAGCGTTCCATGGCGCGCATGATGGAGCTGAGCACGGTGGAATTCAAGTCGTGCTGGTAATAATTGGTGTAGACGACGCGGGTGCCGGAGGGCGTGGTGGCAAGTGACCATTCGCTGGTGCCGGGAAGCGGCCCGCCGGTGCGCTTGTAAGCCAGACGGCCGAGGCTTTGATCGAAGGCGACGACTTCGAGATTGTACTTGACCTTGGCCTCACCCGGGCCGGCAGTGACGATGTAGCGCGCGCCCGTTTTCATCGTGTCATCGAGCGGTTCGACTTCTTGAAAGATCGGTGAGACCTTCGGCCAGTGCGCGATGTCGAGATAGGGCCACACCTCGGCAAGCGGCCGCTTGATTTCGATTGATTCCTTGAGCATCGACATGGGCTGCTTTCCTCAACGACACATGACCGCCGGTCACCAGTTGCTGGCACAGACGGCGCAATATTAAAAAGAATCAGAGCGATAATCAAGCAGAAAGTCGGCAGCAACAACCCGGCGGCCGCCGGTTTTCATTCCTGGCCGCACCAAAATGAGAAAGGCGCTTCAGCGAAGCGCCTTTGCAAGTTGACGTGGAGCTGACCGGGATCGAACCGGCGACCTCTTGAATGCCATTCAAGCGCTCTCCCAAACTGAGCTACAGCCCCAAAAAGCGGCAGTACAATAAAGAATCCGCCGGCCAAAGTCAAGCTGTTTTTGGCATGGCCGCTACTGCACCACCAGCTTCTGCAACTCATTCTCCAAATCATTCAAATTCAGACTCAACTCAGTGCCGTCGGTCTGGCGCTTCAGGCGAAGCTGGTTGCTTTCCTGCTCGCGCTGGCCGTAGAACCCGACATACTGCACGTTGCGGCCGGCGGCATAGTTGAATTGCTGTTTCAAACCGGCGGCCTCGGGATAGACATCGCAAGACACGCCCAAGCCGCGCAACCGGTTGGCGAGCGCCAAAAGCGCGGCCTGGGTTTCGGCAAAATTGATGAGCATGACTTGAATGGCACCCGCTGCTGCATCAAACCGGCCCTGTTCATCCAGCACCAGCACCACGCGCTCCAGCCCGAGCGAAAAGCCGCAGGCGGGAATCACCTGCCCGGCAAACATGCCGACCAGGCCGTCATAGCGGCCGCCGCCGCCCAATGAGCCGGCCGCGCCCGGCACAATCACTTCGAAAATCGCGCCGGTGTAGTAAGACAGGCCGCGCGCCAGGCTGGGGTTGATCATTAACCGCGGTCCGGCAGCCGTGTCCCGGCTCAATGCCAGAATCGTGCGCAACGCCTCGAGGCCGGCAACAGCCGCGGGCCGCTGCAGCGCTTCCCCCAAGCGCGCCAGCCGCTGTTCGTTGTCCGGGAGATTCTGCACCTCCTCCAACAGACGCAGGAGTTTTTCTGCCGCCGTCACGGCCAGCCCGCGTTGCACCAGCTCCGCGCGCACGCCGGCAGTGCCGAGCTTGTCGAGCTTGTCGACCGCCACCAGCGCAGTGGCTTCCAACTCTGCCGGCGCGCCCGCCGCCTCGATCAACCCGCGCAAGACTTCGCGATGGTTGAGACTGATGCTGTAGGTGCGGAACTGCAGGCGATCCAGCACGGTGCACGCCGCAGCCAATACTTCGGCTTCGACCACCAGTGACGAACTGCCGCACACATCAAGGTCGCATTGCATGAATTCGCGAAAGCGGCCTTTGGCCGGGCGGTCCGCGCGCCATACCGGCTGAATTTGATAGCGCTTGTAGAATTTGGGCAATTGGCTGCGATAGCGCGCCATCACCCGCGCCAGCGGCACGGTGAGATCGTAGCGCAGCGCCAGATCGCTGAGCTCATTTTGCGCGCCCGCGCCGGCGGCCAGCGCCTCCTGTAATTTTTCGCCGCGGCGAAGAATGCGAAACAAGAGCTGGTCGCCTTCTTCGCCGTATTTCCCCAGCAGCGTGCTGAGATTTTCGAAGGCCGGCGTCTCCAGCGGCTCGAATCCGAATGACTCGTACACTTCCTGAATGATGCGAATCACCTGGCGGCGCTTGCGCAGTTCATCGGCAAGAAAGTCGCGGGTGCCGCTCGGCGGCTGGACACTGATCATGTTTGTCCCTTACAAGTGATCTCTCTGCAAAAAAAGCAATGACTCTTCCAACGGAAAAGGCTTTGCAGTTGGGTTCTTTCGCCGTTGGAGATTATTTTCTTGGCTCCGGCTTGTCCGCGTTGGGCAATACTCCTGGTTTCACAGTTACCAGGTCTTACGTCTTTCCGGCAGCGGGCCGCGGCACTGATTCCATCTCGAGCACCAGCAGGGAGAGCGGCACGAGTAGATTGCCGGGCGCCACCGCGAACTCGGCATAGTCTGCGCCGATTTCAACAAGTTGTGCGCTGCCGGCCAAGGATTTGCGCACGGCAAAGTGGAAGCACCCATGGACCGGCCGCAGCTCGCCGCGCCGGCCCAGGTAGTTGCGCAGCACTTCGGCGTAACGTTTCATGGTCAGTCTCTGGCAAAGGCGAGTGACACGATTTTCCAGCGGCCCTGGTGGCGCATCAGGGTGAAGGCATCGATGCCGGTCCATTCTTCGACCCTGCCGGCCTCGCCGAAGCGCGCCTGATAACGCGCCCAAACCTGGGCCACATCCTGAAAGGCGTGCACTTCGGCGTCGAGCATGTGCTCCGCGAAGATCGGTTTGCTGTCCGGGCCCTGGGCCGTCTGCGCGAGGAACTCCGGCAGTGAAGTCACCACCACGCGCGGTTGCGTTTCCTGCGGTGGCTGCCAGATGGTGGTCAATGTGGCGCCGGGCCAGAAGTGTTCGGCAAAGGCAGTCCAATTGCGCGCGCTGAAATCGCTGTAGTAATCTCTGATCTCCTGCAGGATCTCATCACGGCGGGAATCGCCGGGCGGCAGGGCCGGCAGTGCCGCCTGCGAACCCGACCACTTTGCCGGTTCACTGGTGCACGCCAGCAGGGAAAAACTCAGGCAGATTGCCCAGGCAACTCGTTTCATTTCTCTCCTTCCTTGGTCCAGGTCGGAATGGCAGGCGAACCGTCTAGCTGGAACTTTTTCTGCTCTTGCGGGGACAGCGAGTGCACCGCGCAAGCCCGGCGGGTGATCTGCCGGGCGGAGGCACCTCAAGCAGCGATCATCGCTTCGTAATTCGCCATGAACTCCTGATCCCAGCGCACATAGTTCTCGCGGATGCGTGCGACGTGGGCGTCAAGGTTGTCGGCCGTCCAGGTGCTGGTATCTTCGGCGGGATGAAAGCGCAGCAACACCGTGCCCGGCCGCACGTGCAGCGATTTGCCCGGGCACAGCCGGCGAGCACCGCCGAAATAGATCGGCACAATGGGATACTGCAGATCCATCGCCATGCGAAAGGCGCCCTTTTTGAAGACGCCGATGGCGCCGTCCTCGATGCGCGTGCCTTCCGGCATCACGAACAGGCTGTAGCGCCGCCGCCGGATGCGTGCATAAGCGCGATTGAGTGTGGCCACCGCCCGGGCCGAATCCTGGCGCTTGATGAAAATCTGGCCGGTGAGCAGGCCCATGATGGCGAACATGGGATTGTAGAGAAACTCGTACTTGGCGACGAAGCGCACGCGCGGCAGCCGCAGCGCGAGAATCAAAAACATGTCGAGCGTTGAGCTGTGGTTGCCGATGAAGATGGCGGGGTGGCGCACCGGTTTTTCGAGATGCTGGAATTTGATCTTGACGCCGGCGCAGGCGAGCACGAAGCGCCCGATCCAACTGCCGAAGGTGGTGGTGATGAAGTTCTGTGCCTGCCCGAGCGTGACCACGCTGATCACCATCACGCCGATCATCCCGCCAATCAACGCGAGCAACGTCATCAGGGTGAGGTAGGCCGTGCGCACGCGGCCGGCGGAAGGGGTGTTGATGGCCGTTCTCCCGTGATTGAAGAGGAAGCGACGAGCCCGTCGCGTTCAGCTTTTCATGTTGACGAATTGCACCGGGATTTGCAGGTTGCTTTCGCGCACCAGCTTGATGATCGCCTGCAGGTCGTCGATCTTCTTGCCGGTCACCCGCACCTGCTCGTCCTGGATCGCCGCCTGCACCTTGAGCTTGCTGTCCTTGATGATCTTGACGATTTCGCGCGCGGTGTCCTTGTCCAGCCCCTTCTTGATTTTGATTTCGACCTTGACGGTTTTGCCCTGGCCGGGCTCCGGGTCGCCAAACGCGAGTGCGCGCGGATCGATCTTGCGCTTCGCCAGGTGAATGGAAAGAATTTCACGCACCGCCCGCGCTTTCATCTCGTCTTCGGTGTGCAGCGCGATAGTCAACTCCTTTTTGTTAAGCTCGAGCCGCGTGTTGGAATTACGGAAGTCATAGCGGGTCGCCAACTCTTTCCTGGTGTTGTTCAGGGCGTTGTCGACTTCCTGCAATTCCACCTCGCTGACAATATCAAAGGATGGCATGGCGTGTCCCTGCGAATTGGTTGGTCACCCTTGAACCGCAAGCATGAATTCGATACATTGGCGGCGGCAATGTACGGCCAGCCTGTCTGAGACGCAAGCGCTTTTTCCGGCAACGGCAGGCGCGGGCGCACGATCACGCCTCACCAATCCGAGGGAGAACATGTTTGCAGGCCAAATCACCTGGTACCGGCAGCGCCTGGCGGCGTACCGCACGAAGTGGCAGAGGTTTTATCAGCAACAACTGGAGCAGGCGCAGAAACTCAGGCAAAAGGGCGAGAGCACATACCGCCGCTACGAAAGATATCTTCCCCCCACCGCCTTTGCCGCAGGTTTCATCTACGATTCCCTGACCCTGACGCGCATCGATGCCTGGCTGGATAATGTCATCCTGCTGATCTACACTTTGTGCGCCGGTCTGCTGCTCATCATCCTGGGCCGGCTGGAGCGCGGGCAACGCTTCCCGGCCTGGCTGGAGCAGCGCCGGGATTGGATCATCTTCGGCCTGCATTTTCTCTTCGGCAGCCTGCTGTCGAGCTACGTCGTGTTCTATTTCAAGAGCGCGGGCGTGTTCACCTCCTATCTCTTCATCGGCCTGTTGGTGGCGTTGCTGCTGATCAACGAGTTCTTCTCGCACCGGCTGCGCCACATTCGCCTGCTGGTCGCGATCTACTTCTTTTGCTGCTTCGCCTTTCTCACCTTCTTTCTGCCGGTGGTGACGCGGGTGATGAACGCGCTGATGTTTCTCGCGAGCGGGGTGTTGAGCCTGGCGCTGATCGCCGGCGTTTGGCTGGCCATCTACGGCAAATCGCTGGCCGGGATGAAAAACGATCTGCGCCGGCTGCTGTGGCCGCCCGCCGCGATCTTCGCCGCGCAAATCCTCTTTTATTTTCTCAACTGGATGCCGCCCGTGCCGCTGGCGCTCAAGGAGGGCGGCATTTACCGCAGCGTGCGGCGCGTTGCAGACCGCTATGAAGTCAAGTACACGACGCCGGCCTGGTGGCAGGTGTTCAAGAAGGATGACCGTGACTTTGCCTATGCCCCGGGCGACACAATTTACTGTTTCGCCGCGGTGTTCGCGCCCACCGATTTGAAGCAGCGCATCGTGCATCATTGGCAGAAGAAGAACGCCGCAGGCGACTGGGTGACGCGCGACGAGATTTCTTACGAGGCGCGCGGCGGCCGGGACGGCGGCTGGCGCTGGTTTACGCGCAAACGCAACGCCGAGCCCGGCGACTGGCGCGTCGAAGTGCGCACGCAAAGCGGCCGCCTGCTCGGCCGCATTCCATTTCGCGTGCGGCAAGTTACCGAACCGCCCGCCCGTCTCACCATCGCCTATCTCTGACGCGCCTTGACTTTGGCGGCCGCGCTTTGCTATCTTGCCGCTGCGCGAATGAACCGCAACGCAACCAGGATTGCCATATGCAAATTGGAATTGTAGGCCTGCCTTTCGCCGGCAAGACGACGATCTTCTCCACGCTGCTGAAGCACAAAAGCACCGACGGCGCCTTTCACAAGCCCGAGATGGAGCGCGGCATGGTGAAGGTGCCGGATGCCCGTCTCGACCGGCTGACCGCCATGTTCAATCCCAGAAAAAAAGTCAACGCCGTCATCGAGTATGTCAAAGTCCAGGGCCTGGACAGCAGCGGCGACAAGCCGCTGGCCCTGTCTCCGCAGTTTCTCGCGAATCTGAAAAACGTGGACGCCATCATGCTGGTGGTGCGGGCCTTCGAGAATGAAAACATGCCCCATCCGCTCAACCGCATCGATCCCAGCCAGGACATCTATTTCATCAACAGCGAATTCCTGCTCAGCGATCTCGCCGTGGTCGAAACCCGCATCGAGCGCCTGGAAAAGGGTCTGGCCAAAATCAAGGATGAGCTGCAGGTCCGGGAACTGGCGTTGATGCAGCGCTTCCGCCGGCAACTCGAGCAGGAGAAGCCGCTGCGCGAGCTGGAGCTGGCAGCAGAAGATGAGAAAATGATTCGCGGCTATCAGTTTCTCACGCTCAAGCCGTTGCTTTACGTCATCAACATCGCGGAGGACAAGATCGCGCAGGCCGCCGCGATCGAACAGAGCCTGGCGGCACACGTGACCCCGCACTGCGCCCTGACATCCTTGAGCGCGGAAATCGAGCGTGAAATTTCGGAACTGAGCGATGAGGATGCGGCCACCTTCATGGCCGATCTCGGCATCACCGAGCCGGCGCTGCACAAGCTCATCCGCACTTCTTACGAGCTGCTCGGCTTGATCTCATTCTTCACGGTGGGGGAAGACGAATGCCGGTCGTGGACGATCCGGCGCGGCACGCGGGCGCAGCAGGCTGCCGGCGTGATTCATTCCGACCTGGAGAAGGGCTTCATCCGCGCGGAAACGGTGCATTATGAGGACTTGATCGCACAGGGCAGTCTGCATGCCTGCCGGGAAAAAGGCCTGCTGCGGCTGGAGGGCAAGGATTACGTGGTGAAGGATGGCGATATTCTGAACATTCGGTTCAATGTGTAGCGGGGAGAGCGGTCCGGGCGCCCCCTGGCCGATGAATGCCGCCCATGTATGTCATGCCGCAGGCATCTTTTTCCACGCCAACCAGGATCATTCGTTGGGCCAGGGCATCTCGAACCACTACGCGGGCGCCGTGTTACTTTGATCTGTCTGTATCTTTCATTCCACAGCTCGTTCCGCGAACTCAAGAGAAGCGGTACTCGTTGCTTCACAAACCCCCTTCAGGATGACTCCTCCGACGGGAGGGCAGACTCTCGACGCACCAACGCACGCGGCTTACCCCTTCATCACCCGCACGCGCACGGCACGATCGCCTTTCATCTCCCGCCGGACGTCGAAGCCCACGCGCTGGCCGGGTTTGAGCTGGCGGCCCGGCACGCTGGCGTCCAAATCATGAGCGTGCACGAAAAGATCCTCATCCTCATCGGTGGTGATGAAACCAAACCCCTTGACCGGGTCCCATCTCTTGACCGTGCCGTATTGCATGACTGCCTCCGAAAAAGTGCCGAAGAATTTGCCGGCCGGACTGCCGCGCGGCTGCCGCGTGCCATTGCCGCAGGCCGTGCCCCGTCATGGCACGAAATCCCGCTCATTCAACTTCACCACCAGCACCGGGCAGGGCGCATGGCGGATCACCCGGGCAGTATTGCCGCCCAGGAAAAACTCCTGCAGCCGGCTCAGGCCGCGCGTGCCCATCACAATCAAATCAATGTCCTGCGCTTCGGCGAATTTGACGATCTCGTGATAGGGCCGGCCCACCTGCACGTGCGTCTGGTAACGGCGCGGCCTCTGCTCGAAGCCGTCCAGCCAGCGTTCCATTTCTTCGTGTGACAGCGTGATGAAATCCCGGCTGAACTGCTCGGCGAGGGCGTGATTGACGGCGTAATGCGCGGGATAAACCGGCATGTCGACAACGTGCAGAATTTGAAGCTGGGCATTGAACAACTGGCTGAGCGCGATGGCATAGCGCAGGGCCTTCTCACTGTCCGGCGAGAAGTCGATGGGCGCGAGGATTTGAAGATAGGGCATCACTTCCCCGGTTGCCGCCGGTCCGGCCGTGCGCGCCACCAGCACCGGGCAGTTTGCCGAGCGCATCAAGTCTTCGGCGAGGCTGCCCATGAACAGATGGCTCAGCCCGCTGCGGCCGTGCGTGCCGGCGACGATCAAGTCGGATTGGATTTCAGCGGCGAAGCGCGTGATCTCCTCTGCGGGATGGGCGTTGTATCGCAGCTCCCGCCGCACCTGCAGCCGTTGCAGCGGCTGCAAACCAAAGCGCTCCGCAACCTCTTCCTCCGCGGCCGCCTCTTCTTCGTCACGCGCGGGATCCAGCTCCGGGAACTCCGCCGCGGCTTTGCCTTCTTTGGCGGTGACGACGTGCAACATGGTGAGCCGGGCCCCGAACCGCTCGGCCAGCATGGCGGCGTGCCCAATCGCCGCCGCCGGCGGCTCCGAGAAGTCGGTCGGGATCAGGATTTCGCGGATCCGAATCATGCCACACCTCGCCTCATCAAGGTTTCAAACCTGGCCGGCGGCTTCGGCGCCAAAGGCCTCAATCAAATAGGCATAGAAACTTGCCGGCAGGGTCTTGCCGCGCTTGGCATACCCTTGCGCCAGAATGTGGGATTTTTGCAGCAACATTGCAAGTGTTGCGTGCTGCCACTCGGCCGGCAGGCCGCCGTGGTGCAGCATTTTGAGCAACGCCCGCACGCGGTAGCGGTCCAGCCCCCATTCGCTTTGGGAAAGCTGATCGGCATGGCCGCCGCGCTTGATCACCAGCGGCGCATCGAGAAAGCCGACTTCGTGGCGCGCCGTGACGCGCAGCCACAGGTCATAATCTTCGCAGAGCGGCAAGTCTTCATCGAATTCGCCCACCGCTTCGAACAGCTCGCGCCGCATGAACACCGCTGACGGGCTGATCACGCAGCGCGGCAGGCACAGCGGGTAGATCCAGCCGCCGGCCTTGCGGTGAATGTTCTTTTGATTGACCCGGCGGCCGTTGCGAATCCAGATTTCATTGGTGTGGCACAGCAGCACGCCGGGATGCTGCTCCAGCCACGCCCGCTGGCGCGCCAGTTTTTCCGGCGCCCATAAATCATCGGAATCGAGAAAGGCAATGAAGCGGCCGGCCGCCACGCGCAGGCCATGATTGCGGCTGGCCGATACGCCGCGCCGCGGCTGACGCAAGTAACGTACGCGCGCTCCCCAGCCCGCGCAGATTTGCGGCGTGGCATCGGTGGAGCCGTCGTCGACGATCACCAACTCGAAATCCGTCTCGGTTTGCGCCCACACCGAAGCCACCGCCTCGCGCAAAAACGCCGCACGATTATAGGTGGGAATGATGACGGAGATCGACGGCGTCCGGCTCATGACTGACATCGCCTGGCCCAAACAAATCCAAAAACCGTATGTCCGAGAATGCTGCTGCCCCGGCTGCGTCGAGCGTTCCACAACGGCGCGCACCGTGAAAAGGCCCAGGCTTCCAAGACAACGGCCTCGACGGTGCGGGAACACGTTGGTTGAGAGTTCGTGATTGCAGGACCACACCCGAGAGCGCTCCCGGCCTTATGTTTGTGCCATAATAGCCAGCCGGAAACTCAATGTCAAACGCTGCGGCGCCGTTTCGGCAAGCGCAAGACGCCCCTCACCGTCGAGAATGATATTGCGCCCGGCGGAATTTTTGACTAAATTCCGCCGCAACAAAGGGATTTGGCCAAACGCCGAGGCGGAAGGACATGAAGGCAAAGCCGCTGTTCGCCATCTTGATGATGGCGCTGCTCCTGGGATTTGGAAACACCTGCATCTG
>JBBIKM010000092.1:17140-22978 GCA_037445455.1 bacterium
CGATGACGAGAATGGCAAGCCCGATCACCACGACCGTGACGGCGCCCCCCCGGCGTCTGGCGGCAAGTCCATCACCGGCTGTCAGCAGCCCATCTACACGCAAGGCCAGCCAGGACCGGATGAGTACACCGTCGTGGTTGGCGTGTTCAACAGTGACGTCAAAGCCCTCGGCCTTTCACAGAAACTGCGTGGCAACAACATTCACAGTTATTGTTACCAACAGAGCAACGGCTGCTGGTTGGTTTCCGTGGGACGTTTTTGGGATGCCAAACCCGCGCAGAAAATGCTGAACAAGTTGGTGTTTGAATTTGGCTACAGCAAGGCTAAGATTCGCAAACCCGGCGATAAGGACCTCGAGTGTCGCGAATATCACTAGCGCCGGCTTCCCGTTCTGCCAACGAAGCAAGTTTGAAACTTGCGCTGCAACCTCTTCGCGGTCGTAACAGCTTTTCCAGAGTCATGCGATAGGACGATTATGATTGCGCTGCCGCTCTTTCCCAGGCTCAAGCTGGGATATTTCTGCATTGTCGTGGCCCTGACCTTTGTTGTCGCGTGCACCGATCGCGGGCAAAATCCCCCTTCCGTGCGGGATGGCGTCTCCACCGGCGCGCCGGATTCTGAGGCGCCTGCTCCGCCGCACGAGGGTGGCCGGCCGCCTGCCGGCGGTGATCTGGAACCCCCCGCCAGTCCACTGGGTGAATATGCCTACTCGGTGCTGGTCGATGCCTTTGCTCAGCGCCTCGATGCCGATCATCTCGCTTATCAATTGCGCATGAAACGCATCAACAATTTCGTGTATCAGTATGACGGCGAATGGCGCGTGTGCGTCGGCACCTATGCCACCAAAGCGCGCGCCCGGCGCACGCTGCGGCAGGTGCATGAAAAGGGCTTCACCAACGCGCGCGTCATCGGGCCGGGTGACGATGGCATTCCGCCGCCCCGCCGCGAATGAAGCCGCCCGCCGCGGGCGCCATCCCGTCACTCATCCTGCCTGCGTAGATTCGATTCATGCCAGCCAAATCTGCTCCAGACTTTCACGCGGCCGCGAGATCAAGATTTCGCCGCCGTCGACGATGACTTCCGCCGGCCGCGGCCGCGCGTTGTAATTTGAGCTGAGCGAAAAGCCGTACGCGCCGGCGGTCATCACTGCCAGCAAATCCCCGCGCCGCAGCGCCGGCAGTTCCCTCCCCTTCGCCAGAAAATCCCCGGATTCACAAATCGGGCCCACCACGTCATACTTCCCCGTCCCGGCCGCCGTGAGCTGAACCGGCACAATTTGATGATGGGCTTGATACAGGCTGGGCCGGATCAAATCCGACATGCCGGCATCCACCACTGCGAATCGCTTGCCTTGCGTTTCCTTGACATACAACACGCGTGTCACCAACACGCCGCTGGTGGCGACCAGCGCGCGGCCGGGCTCGAACAGAATCTCGCAATCGAATTGCCGCAAAGGCGCGAGCAACAACTCCGCCACCTGCGCCGGCGCGAGCGCCAGCCCCGCCGTTGGTGCCGTTTCGGCAGCCAGGGGAATCGCGTTTTCGTAGATCACGCCCAGTCCGCCGCCGGCATCGAGATATTCCAACCGCTGCCCGGTGGCCAGCGCCTGGCGCGCCAATTCCGCCATGGCTTTGCCGACTGCGGCAAAAGGTGCAGCCTCGGTGATTTGCGAGCCGATGTGCATGTGCAGACCCACCAGCCGCACGTGCGCAAAGTCTTTCAGCCTGGCGAGCAGCGCGCGGGCGACCGGCAGCTCCACGCCGAACTTGTCGGCCTGCCGGCCGGTGGAAATGTAGGGATGGCCGTGAATGTCGATGTTGGGATTGACCCGCAGTGCCACCGGCGCCACCCGATTCTGCTGCCGCGCCAGCTCGTTGATCACCGCCAGCTCGGCTTCGGATTCGACATTGAAGCCGCGAATGCCGGCCTGCAATCCCGCCATGATTTCATCGTCGCGCTTGCCCACGCCGGCAAAGACGATGCGGCCGGCGGCCATGCCCGCTTGCAGGGCAAGCTGCAACTCGCCCACGGAAACCACGTCCGCGCCCGCGCCCAAACCCGCAAAATCGCGCAACACATGGGGATTGGAGTTCGCCTTGAGCGCATAGCAGATCCGATGCGGATGATCCCCGAACGCGGCATCGATCTCGGCAAAATTCTCGCGATAGGTGCGGCGGCTGTACAAGTAAAACGGCGTCTGCACCCTGGCCGCCACCTCCGCCAGCGGTACGTTTTCGCAGTGCAATTGCGAAGCCGTGTAGTAGAAATGCTGCATGGCATGATCCTGAAGTCGATGACCATCCAACCTGCAAGTTTAATTTAAAACCATACTCGCCTCGAATTCCTCCAGCACCGCCGGTTCGAGATCGTGATACCAGTGCACGTGTTTGGACCATTCCAGGCAGACCAAACAGCGCGTGTTGCGCCACACCTTGCCGCACTGCGGGCAGCGGCCGTGTGTGTCAAATGTGTTCCAGCAATGGTCGCAACCGGGATGGCAAACCCACCGTGAGTCGGCCGTGGGTTGCCACTGGCAAATGGGGCAGTAGATCTTCATCAGATCGAACTCCGCAAATCTTTAAGAGTGCTGTCCGAAAACGTTCCCTCCTCGTCTGAGCCGGGGTTTCTCAAATGCCGGCTGTCGCGAAGGCTTCCGGCATTTTGAGGCAACGGCCAGGTCGTTGCAGGAATATCGTCTCAAAAGTTCGCGATTTTGGGCACCGACCAAGCCGACATGGAAGTCTCCTCCGCCGGGATCGGAGGGCAGGGGAATCATTCCTTGTCCATCCGCAAGGTGGTCACGTGCCCCAGTTCGGGCAGGACTTTGTATTCGACGTGATCCACCAGTTTCGCGATCAAGAACAATCCCAGGCCGCGCGGACTTTCCTCGCCGCTGATCTTGCGCTCGAGGCTGAGTGTTGGCGGCTGCTCAAAGGCAAAGCCGCTGCCGTTGTCGATGACTTGCACGGTCAGGCTGTGCGCGCCGGGCCGGAGCAACACATCGAGGCGGTTCATGAGATTGAGTTTGTTGCCGTGTTCGATGGCATTCAAGCATGCTTCGGCCACGGCCGTGCGCAAATCCTCCACGCGGCTTGCCGGAAAGCCGAGCTGGTGCGCCAGCTCGGCTGCAGCCACCATCGCCATTTTCTCGAAGCCGGGCTGCGAAGGCAGGGAGAGGCGAATTTCGACGGCCTGTTCTGCGGCGCCGGCATTCCGGCCGTTTGCTTCGAACCGCCGCACCGTGGCCGGCACGCCCTCAAAGCGGGCGACCAGCAAAGTGAGATCATCGGAATGATCGCGGCTGCCGGAGAAAGCTTCGGCATCCCGGATCAATCCCTGAATGATGCCGTTGCTGGATTCCCGCGCGTGGCGGTGCACCGAGGCGCACAAGCGGTCAAAGCTGTAAGGCTCGTTGTCGCGGTTCATCATGTCCACGATGCCGTCGGTGTAGAAAACGAGCAAGTCACCGGCAGCCAGCTCGAGATGGCGCTGGCCGTAAGCGATCTGGCGGCGGATGCCGAGCGGAAAGCGATCACCCTCCTCCGGCGAGGGCAGCAGCATGGCTTCGCCGTTGCGGTAGAGAATCGGGAGGGTTTGGCCGGCATTGGCGTAGAGCAGGCGGCCGCGCGCCAGATCGAGAATGCCGCAGAAGGCGGCGACAAACATGCCGCGCTGCAGATCCACCGCCAGCCGCCGGTTGGCGAGCGCCAGAATTCCCGCCGGGGTTTGATGGCCCTCCGCCGCGAAGCGAATGGCGGAGAGCGCCGCGCTCACCACCATCGCGCTCGACACGCCCTTGCCCGACACGTCGCCGACAATGATCGCCAGCCGGTGCTCGTCCAGCGTGATGAAATCATAGAAATCGCCGCCGACCTCGGTGGCGGGCAGCGAGGCGGCTTCGAGTTGCAGGCCGGGGAGATTGGGCGGGGCCGCGGGCAGCATCTCGGTTTGCATGCGCCGCGCGATTTCGAACTCCTGCGTGATGCGCAGATTGTGCTGCAGCGATTGCAGCATTTTGTTGAAGGAACGCGCCAATTCGCCGATCTCGTCCTGCGAGTCGATGGCAAAGGTGGCATCGAGCCGGCCGTTGGCCACCTCCTGGCTGGTTTGATTCAACTGCCGCAGCGGCGCGAGAATTTTGCGGATGGAGAGCGTCATGATGATGACCGCGAGAATCGCCACGGCCGCGATGGCCTCCACGGTGCGGTGGCGCACCACGTCCGCGCTTTGAAACAGATCGCGCTCGTAGGCGGAGGAGAGCAGAATCCAGTCCCACGGCTTGTAATACATGTAATAGACAATCTTGCGCTCGCCCTGCCGGCCGCGCGCGCCGGTTTCCTGATGATATTCGTCGTACGCGGAATAGCGGTCGGGCTTGCCGGCTTGATCGATGCGGTTGATGATCTTCTGAATGTGCGGGAAGCGCGGACTGTTGAGATTGTCGCCCACATTGGTGGGGTGAATGAGGAGGTTGCCCTTGGCGGGCGTGTCGGAGTTGTCGATGGCCACGATGTAGCCATCCACCGCGATGCGCACCGCGCTGAGCTGCTCTTTCAGTTCCTCCGTCGGGCCGCCGTAGCGTTGATTGTAGCGGTCGCAGAGCGCGTAGGCGAAATCGGTTTGTGCGCGCAGCAGGTCACGCGCAAGCTGCTCCAGCTCATCCTGCGCGCCTTGATAGGCCCACAGAATCACGATGACGATGGTCAGCGCGATTTCGAGCAGAACGGCGAGCAGCAGTTTGGAGCGGATTTTCATGGGGGTTGAGCAAGTGTGGATTTTCGCAGTTGTTTGTAGTCGTTTGTAGTCGTTCGTAGTAACGCCTTCAGGCGTTAGACGCCCGGTTCCTGAAGGAACTACTATAAACTTACCGCGGCCGGCCGCACTGCTTCTAACAATCCTTGGTCATCTGCCTTTGCCAATTCCTCGAACAGGCGCCGCACGCGCTTGACGATGCCCGCGTCTTGGTTAATGGCCCGCGCCCATGTAGCCACGCCCCCTTGTGGGGCGCTGTGGCATGCACCAACATTTGCGCATGGTCAGCCGCCCACAAGGGGCGGGGACTACGACGCTGCGGCGGCGCGAACTTCTTTGAGCACGCCCTGCGCGTCTGCCTTTGCGAGTTCGTCAAGCAAACGCAGCACGCGCTGGACGATGCCCGCGTCCTTGTTGATGGCCCGCGCCAATGTAGCCACGCCCCCTTGTGGGGCGCTGTGGCATGCACCAACATTTGCGCATGGTCAGCCGCCCACAAGGGGCGGGGACTACGACGCTGCTGCGGCGCGCACTTTTTTCAAGATGCCCTGCTCGTCTGCTTTGGCCAATTCCTCGAACAGGCGCAGCACGCGCTGGACGAGGCCCGCGTCTTTGTTGATGGCCCGCGCCAATGTAGCCACGCCCCCTTGTGGGGCGATGTGCTCGCAAAAGCCGCCCACAAGGGGCGGGGACTACGACGCTGCTGCGGCGCGAACTTTTTTCAAGATGCCCTGCTCGTCTGCCTTTGCCAATTCCTCGAACAAGCGCCGCACGCGCTGCACGATGCCCGCGTACTGGTTAATGGCCCGAGCCCATGTAGCCACGCCCCCTTGTGGGGCGCTGTGGCATGCACTTCCAACAATCCCTGCGCGTCTGCCTTTGCGAGTTCGTCAAGCAAACGCCGCACGCGCTGGACGATGCCCGCGTCTTTGTTGATGGCCCGCGCCAATGTAGCCACGCCCCCTTGTGGGGCGATGTGCTCGCAAAAGCCGCCCACAAGGGGCGGGGACTACGACGCTGCTGCGGCGCGAACTTTTTTCAAGATGCCCTGCTCGTCTGCCTTTGCCAATTCCTCGAACAAGCGCC
>JBBIKM010000093.1:0-4214 GCA_037445455.1 bacterium
GGGCGGCGCCTGGTCGAGGCCGGTGAAGGTGTAGGTTGCCGACACTGCCGGGTTGATGCTGTTGGGCGGCAGGGCAGCATCGCTCACGTTTTGCACCGTAATCGTATAGGTCTTGCCGTTGCTGTGCTCCGAAGTTTCGAGAAGGACGGTGCGATTGTCCGCCTGCAGCGTGGCGCGTGCAATCACAATCTGCTGATCGATGCGGTAGTTGCCTTTGTTCTCGGCGCTCGCTTTGGTCACTGCTTCATTGAATTCGACGGCGACGGTGGTTTGATCGAGCGCATTCACCGCGCTGATTTGCGGCGGGGCCTGATCCGTCACGCTCACCGTGGCCGACACTTCCGCGGAATAGCCGCTCTCGTTGCCGGCCCGGTCATAGGCCGTCACCACGAAGTAATACGTTTTGCCTTCTTCAAGATTGTCGAAGGTCGTTGTCAGCTTCAATCCCACATCGCGGGAATTGGCGGCGGTGTAGGTTTGCGCTGTGAGGCTGTGGTAGACGCGATAGCCGGCGAGATCGGGCTCGCTGTTCGCGTCCCAGCTTACCGTCAGGCTGCCGGGCCACGCGGAAGAGAACAACAGGTTCGCGCAGAAAAAAAAGGGAAGAGATCGCGCCGCACGACGCGAGGGTGGCGCCGCCGGCAATCGTTTCGCGCGCGCTGCCGGCGGCCTGCCCTCGGTGTGTGGCCGGAAAAACAATGCTACCCACACGGTGTGCAAGTCCTCCATAACAAAGCCATCATCCTAATCATCCTACTCCGGCGAAAACAATTCGCCGCCGCGCCCAAACGCAAAGCATATGCCATGTGCCGGCGGCAAGACAACGGCTTTTGATTCGCAAGCAATTAGCGGAAGGCAGGCGCAGCGCGGCGCGCAATCGCGCGCTGGAAATTACTGCGCAGTAATTCGAAAGCGTAAGGTTTGAAACGCAAAACGGGCGCGAGAGATTTCTCGCACCCGTTGAGGATGTGCGATCACGATGGCGGAGTGTCAGGTGCAGTTGCCACGTGCGGCGCGGGCATGCCGTCCGGCTGCCGTTGCCTCAGGTGTTCTTTTTCCAGGTGGGATGGGTGATGTTGTGGTAGTTGATCTTGTAGTTGAGCGCGCGCGGCGAGATGCCGAGCAACTGCGCCGCGTCCTTCTGCACCCAATTGCGCAGCTCCAGTGCGCGCAGAATCGCTTCCTTTTCGATGACCTCGAGATTGAGCGTGTCGAGCGAGATCAAGTCGCCGTCATTGGAGCGGCGCCGGTCCTTGCCGCCCGCGGCAAAGTAATCCTTGCCGGCCATCGACAAATCCTTGGGCTTGATCTCTTCGTTCTCCTCCGAAACCAGCACGGAACGCTCGACCAGGTTTTTGAGCTCGCGAATGTTGCCCGGCCAGTGATGGTTGGTGAGCAGCTCCATGGTCTCGGCGGAAAAGCCCTTGGTCTTTTTGCGAATCTCGCGGGAGAATTTGCGGCGGAAGAATTCGGCAATCAGGGGAATGTCTTCGCGGCGTTTGCGCAATGGCGGGATGTGCAGCGTGACCACATTGAGGCGGTAGTACAAATCCGCGCGGAAGTTGCCCATCTCGATCTCGGTCCACAAATCTTTGTTGGTGGCCGCAATCACGCGCACATCGACCTCGATGGCGCGGTTGCCGCCCAGGCGGGTGAAGGTCTGATCCTGCAGCACGCGCAGAATCTTGGCCTGGGTGGAGAGGTGCATGTCACCGATCTCATCGAGAAAGAGCGTGCCCTCATGCGATTGCTCGAACTTGCCGATGCGGGTTTGATACGCGCCGGTAAAGGCGCCCTTCTCGTGGCCGAAAAGCTCGCTCTCCAACAGGTTCTCCGGCAGTGCCGCGCAATTCACTTTGACGTAGGGCTTGGCGGCGCGATGGCTGATGAACTGGATCAAGCCGGCGATGAGTTCCTTGCCGGTGCCGGTTTCGCCCTGGATCAGAATGGTGGCGTTGCTCTTGGCCACTTTCTTGATCAAGGAAAAAATCTCTTTGATTTCGGGACTGCGACTGACCAGGGGGTAATGATAGTCGAAGCCGAAATTCTTGCCCCAGGAACTCTCCCCGTCCGGTGGCATGCTCTCCACCAGCTCCAAGTCCTTAACGTCTAATTCTGTCACGATGCTCTCACCCGCTGGTTTGTCGCCGGCTGCCTCCGTCCTTGAGAGACAACTGGCTTCCCTTCTGCCTTGCTTCGCTGCGCGCAAGCAGGCAAGATCATGACGTTCGACCACCTTGTCGAACGATGCGATCGCTTCCAATTGTGGGTTGAGTTGGAGGGGAGTGAACTACCGATTGGCTGTGAACGATTGTGCTGATCGGAGCACTCGCATGCGACTCTACGCCGGATCGTCGCCGCCACCCCATCATCGCGCAGGTGGGCAGCGACAGGCCTCTGACAAGCCGCTTACATTTTGGCAATCTCCATACCACCAGGTGTTACGAAGGTGTCGCACGCTGCTGCGCCCGGCAGTGCCCGGAGATCTTGGGCAGCGGCCAAATGGCCAAACTGTTTTTCAAAAGCTTACAGTTTCGAAATCGTTCCAAGTCGCAGGGAAGTGACAAAGATTCGTTCGCTTCGGCTAGCGCATATCATGTAATTCAAATCTCTTACATGAACCGATTTCGAACAACTGTTTTGTAATGAGACACTCAGAATTACGATTTTGTACTCAACCGTAACCAGTATATAGTAGCGCCATCGTCAATCACATGCGGAAATGAAATTGCCGTTCTTGACACCGTCCGCGATTTCAAAATCGGAAAGGCGAACCCACCCCACTCCTCGCAGGCTTGCACTCTCGTAAGAACAGGCCCCGTTGTCAAGGTGCCCTCACAGCCGCGGGCGCGCCGCTGCAACATATCCCGTCATCTCCAAATATCCCCGGCCTGTGATCCGCCTGCCTGGCCGTGTGCCTGTTGCCGTGACACCTCCCTCCCAATAGATCACCCCGGTGGTGGCGCGTGTATCCAATTCCTGGTCCGCTACCGGCGTGGTGACGGTCAACTGGTAGTCGCGGAACTGGAGTTGCCACGCCAGCGGATATTCCCCGCCAGATTTGCGGCTGCGCCACCAGCCGCCAGGAATCGCTTCGAATGCCTCGAACGAAATGCGCTCCGTTCTGCCGTCAGGCTGAATCAACGTGCCGGCAGAATAGCGCGAAATCGTGCCGTCTGCGCGACGCAGGCGATAGAGCATGATCGCCGTGGAGTCCGACAGATGGAGACTGAACCAATCCCATCCCACCGCCTCGCTGGAATCGACGCCGGTGAAGAATTCATGATCCATCCAGCTCACGCCGCTCACTTGGGATGTATCCGCGCCCAGAACTAATCGCCCATTCGTGCGGAGATTCGGCAGGGAATAGTAGTAGGAAGCTTCGCCCGGTTTCGGGCCTTTTTGCGACAAGCCGCCGTTGCCCTGCAGAACCGGCGGCATGGTGGGTTCCAGCACGAGGGCAATGCTGCCAAAGTTGCTGGCTGCCTGCAAGTGCAGGCGGCCGTGGCTTTCTTTTGCCGACCAATCACCCACAAACACATTCAGGGACTCTGCGCTGGCGCCGGCAAGCTGCAAGGCGCCGCGTGCGACTTTTTGCTCGAAGTGGAATTTCTGCTGGGTCACCGCAGTAATGGCGAAGTGGCCAACATAGCCGTCGCGCACAGCCCACGCCGAGGGCCGATTGACGGGGGCAGGCGTGAGCGCGTTGCGAAAGATGGTGAACTGATAGCCGAATGCCCGGCCCTCGGCGCTCTGCAGATTGCCGGTGAAATACCACCATTCCGTGCGAAACTCCGGATGCTGGCCGTGATCACGCGGGAATTGCCAGACACGCGGCGCGTTCACCAGCGCGAAAGCGGCGCCGGCCTGCGGGTTTTGCTGCGCCGGCGTTCGCGTTGACCACGCGGTCGAATCAAACGTCACCATCCACGCCAGAAGTCCAACGATCGTCAACAAGTTTTTCGCCACGGCGAAGTCCACTTTCGTGAGGTTGATTCTCGTTTGTGTTTGCCGGTGAGATAAAAAAACGCCCGCCCCATTCTGGAGCGAGCGTTGGAAATATAATCGCCGGAGGGGAGGCAGTCAAATTCTATTTCGGGCAACTGCCATCCCAGCGACTGTTACTTGACCATCGTCATGCGCCGCGTTTCCACAAACGTCGTTGCGCCGGAGGCATCCTGCGCCGCGATCCGATAGAGATAAACACCGGTGGC
>JBBIKM010000093.1:4314-11668 GCA_037445455.1 bacterium
CCCGCTTGCGGCAGGGCGAATTTGATCACCGTGCTGGGATTGAACGGATTGGGATGGTTTTGCTGCAATTGATAACTGACCACTGCTGACTGGCCACTGGCCAGTTCTTCATCACCAGCCGGTTTGGGCAACTGGCCCGGCCCCGGCAGACTGCCTGGGGAGTCATGATGATAGAACAGACAGTCGCGCAGCACCGTGATTTCCCGGGCGCAAATCGAGCCGCGAAACTGCGTGTTATTGCCGAGCACGACCTTGGCCGCCGGCGCCACGATACTGCCGAGCACATAGCTTTCCTTGCCGATGGTCAGATCCGTGCTCTGCCTGCTGTTGAGTGTCACCTTCTTGCTGCCGGCTTCACCCTCCGGCGTCACGCGGAACTCGACATCCTTGTCGAAGAAGGCTTTGCCGACAACATTGATCGTGATCGCGCCCGCGCTGACGTCCAGAACGAGCACCACGTCATTCTTGATGATGAATTGGTTGAAGAAGTAGGCGCCGCCGGAAAGCTTGAGCGTGCCGAACTTGTTCACGGTGAGATTGCCATAGGAGCCCGGCGCGAGTGTCAACGAGCCGCTCTTCGGGACATTGTAGTTCGGCCCGCCGGCGGAATAATCCAGCTCGGGCAAGGATTCCACATTTACCGCAGCGCCGGCAGTGGCCGTGCCGGTGATCGTCGAGCCGGCATCGACATGAATGGTGCCGCCGGCAGTAACCTCACCGGCGATCGTGTTTTCACTGCCGATGATGGCGACATTCCCAACCGCGGTGACGTTCACTTCATAGGTGCTGGGATCACCGCGGCGAAAGACAACGTTGCCGTTGGAATGCAGGTCGCCCGCCGGCGGGCTCTGCTTGGTGCGCTCGATGGTGATGAGTTCATCGGCGAGAAAAACAAACGGCTTCACCGTCGAGACTTTGATCATGGTGGCGTTGTCGATCGCCAGGAAGGCAAACTCATTGTTCGCGAACCAGCCGTAGCGATTGCCGCCGATCGTGCTGCCAATGATATCCGTTGGATCGCTCAGCACCCAGGACTTGAGGGTCGTGCCGCCGGCATCGCTGATGCTCAGCTCACACGCCAGCACGCCGCTGCCGGCATCATAGAATTTGTGCTGGAAGGTGTACCAGCCGGTGGCGGTGATGGCAAAAGGATCGCGCCCCGGGTTCTTGGGATACGAACTCGAGCGCGTGGCGTTGTTGCTCGCGCTGATGACAAAGCGCGGGCCGCTGCCGGTGCCGTCGGTGTCGTTGTAAAAGCCGCCGTTGAACACGAAATCGCGGCGATGCGAGCCGGCCGGAACGTTGATCGCGGAGGTGAAATCAAAGCGCGTGTCATTCGTGGAGGTGGCGCTCAGATTGAGGTAAATGTCGAGCTTGGTAAGGTAGCCTGCGGCGGGAAACTGGCCGCCGGCGGCGCACGCAGTGGCGGCACAGCCCGGCACGAAGCTGTAACCTCCCCAGTTGGTGGCTGCGCTCGAGGCTTGTGTGCCTCCGGCGCCGCTGCCCGCGGCTTCCGCGTGAAAGCTGCCGGTCTTGGAGATCACGCCGTTGTTGCCGGACGCCACGCGCGTGGCATTGAGCGCGCCACCGAAAATCGACCAGCCGCTGTTGTCGCTTTCGAAGCCCTGTGTGTAGAAGGTCTGCGCGAAAGCAGAACTGCATACCAGCAGAAAAGCCAGGGCGGACGCAAAGACTTTTTTCATTACCGCTTCTCCTTTGTTCGTGAACCCGGAGGACCCTGCCCCTCCAGGCCTCATGTTAAGAGAGACCGGTCAGGCCGCCGCGCCAGGCACAGATTTCAAGCAGTCCGGCTTGGCGCGCCCCACTGCCGGCGTCGTTAGGAGGATGACCGGAGGACAAGCCTGGAAGCCCGCCTTATGTGACGCTGCACTCCGCGGCTTCGCGGCTCTCCTCCCGTCAAAAAGTTACTGCCGATGAATGACTGCATGCCCATGCCGCCGGGCCGCCATGCCTCATTTCACGAACGTCATGCGCCGGGTTTCCACGAACCTCGTTGCGCCGGAGGCATCCTGCGCCGCGATCCGATAGAGATAAACACCGGTGGCGACGACCTGTCCGTTTTGATCGCGGCCGTCCCAAGTCAGCTCATGCCAGCCCTGCGCCAGCTCGTTGTTCGCCAGCGTGCGCACCAGTTGGCCGGCGCTGTTGTAGATGTGCAACTGCACGCGGCCCGCTTGCGGCAGGGCGAATTTGATCACCGTGCTGGGATTGAACGGATTGGGATAGTTCTGCGCCAACTCGTACTCCGTCACCACCGCGGCCGTCTCTTCCGATTCGCCCCCCAGCGACTTGGGCAAATTGCCGGGGCCGGGCAGCGTGCCGGAGGAGAAGTGATGCAGGAAGAAGACATCACGCTTCACTAGCAACGCCTTGGCACACAACCCACCACGGAATTGCGAGTTGTTGGAGAGCACGACGGTGGCCTCCGGCGCGTTGATGTTCCCCAACACATACGCCTCTTTGCCGATCGTCATCGTGGTGGTTTGCCGGGTGTTGAAGGTGACTTTGGTGCTGCCGGCCTCACCGTCGGGCACGATTTGAATGGCAATGTCCTTGCCGAGCTGGAGATTGCTCACGACATTGACGGTAACCGGGCCGTTGCTGACATCGATTTCGATCACCGATTCTTCGCCGACGTATTTGAGTTGATTGAGATAGTAGTCGCCGCTGCTGAGCTTGAGCGTGCTCCAGCCGTTCATGGTGACGACGTTGTAGGAGCCGGGCGCCAGCGTGAGCGTACCGTTCTGCGGAATGGTCTTGCTGGCTCCGCCGGCGGTGTAGCTGAGAGAGGGCAGAGGCTGAGCGCTGATGGGCGCGCCGGAGATCGTTCCGCCCAATACTTGGGAGGTGGGATGCACCGAGACGAGGCCGGCGGAATGGGCATAGCCGTCGATGGTGTTTTCCTTGCCGATGGTGATCTTGCCGACGGCAGTGAGATTGCCGTCGAACACAGTGGGATCACCGCGCAGAAAGTCGATCTTGCCGTTGGAATGAATATCCCCCTGGGAGGGAATCTGCTTGCTGCGTTCGATGGAGACGTAGTCGGCGAGGAAGACGAAATTGTGTGAGAGCAAACCGCCGCAACTGGCGTCCGTGCCCCAGGGCGCGAAGGTGACATCATCGCTGACCGCGTCGCCGGAACCAGGGCCAGCGCCGCTCGGGCCATTGCCCGCGCCCCACCAATTCCCCACGGCATTGGCGTCAATGCCGGTGGAGTTATAGAGACCATAGGCAGTGTTGCCGTAGATTTGATTGCAATCGATGATGTTCGCGTTCAGCGTGGCGCCGGCGTCCTTGTAGAGATAGATGCCGTATTCCCAGTTGCTGACCGTGTTGGCGGTGGCGGTGAAATTCACCACATCAGTACCCAGGGCATCCGCTTCGATACCGACGCCGCCGGCGCTGCCGTCACTGTTCACCACGTTTTGGTCCACCAAGTAGGTGTAGGTCGCGGTCAGCGTGCTGCCGATTCCGCCCTTGCCCAGGTTGACATTGCTGCCGCCATCTTCGAAGGGCGAAGGCGTCGTGCGCACCACCTCACCGGGATCGACCACCATGCCCCAGAAGCCCGGCGAGCCGGTGCCAGCCGCAGTGGCGCTGACGCTGTTCTTCTGATGGGTGCCGGAGCCGTTGATGTGGTAAATGCCAACTTGATTCTCGCTGATGATGTTGTCATCAGTGTTGGCATCCGAGCCATAGAGCAACATGCCAGTCGAGACATAGGTGAAGGGGGTGTAGGAATGCCCGCTCACGGTATTGCCCTTGATCTCGGCAGTTGCCCCGCTGCTGACTTGAATGCCATTTTGCGCAATGAAATTCACCGCGCCCGCACCGATGCAGGTGTTGTTCGTGATTGTGGCAGAGAGATCCGCGCCTGCAAAGACCGTCGCATTTTTCTGATAACCTTGGATCTGGCAGCGATTGACGGTCAGTGTGCGCGGCGTGCCTTCGGCGCTGTATGCGAAAATGCCGACGCCGTGCTGCGTGCCATTGATCGGCGTGTTACGAACGTCCTTGATTTCCACATCTTCAATTTTGCCGCCGCTGTTGTCATAGCCGATGCCCACAAAGCGATAATTACTGTTGCCCTTGCCGGCACCGTCCACCACGAGATCTTCGATGACGACGTTGTCCGCGTCATGCACCCAGATGATGGGATAGTTGTTGGCGCTGGTGGTAAAGTATTTCGTAAGTGTGTTGGGCGATTGCACCACCGTGGTGTTGCCCGCCCCGCGCACGGTCACATTTTTGTCGATTTCAACCTGCTCGACGTATGTGCCGGCTGCCACGTGCACCGTGCCGTCGCTGAGCACTGTATTGACCGCGTTCTGGATCGTTTTCTTGGCGTCCGTGGTGGGATTGGTGCCGCCGTTGGCATCGTTGCCGATTGCATCATCAACATAGCAATCCGTGGTGCAGGGCGGCGGCAATTCGAAGTTGGCAGCTTCGACGTCCGTGCCCCATTCAATCACAACGTTGTCGACATATCCCAGAAAAGTCGCGCCCCATCCTGAACCCACACCGACATTGATGCCAGTGATGTAAACGTCAGGGTTGAGCACATGCGGCACGTCCGTGTCAGCATCATCGTCAATCGGGCTGCCTTCCTCATCCGTGTTGGCCATCCATTCTGCCAGGCTGACGTTGTAATCATCAATCGTGCGGCCTGGCCCAAATGCCCGCATCCAGAAATTGCCGGTGAAGATATCGGCAGAGATCCAACTATCGGTGGGAATGGTGCCATAACCGTTGTAGATCGGCTCCCAAATTAACAAGCCGCTCTCCCCGGTCACGGCATTATAATAGTAGAGGCGCAACACCGGCGCAAAGTGGGCTGCTGTGGTGCTGCTGCCGGCACGGTAGAACTCATAGCTCAATGCCGAAAGCGCGCCCAGGGTGCGGCCGGGCACCACGCCCCACAGTTTCTCGAAATCCGCTTTGTCCTGACCAGGCGTGACGGTGACAAAACTGAATTTCAATGAACCAGAACCCGAACGTGGCTCATCACCAGTGATCGCGACCGCTGCATCTGCTCTCACATTCGCCGGGCCCCAGCCGTTGAGATTATTGGGGGTCACAATCTGAGCGCAAACGTGAGCCGTCACTGCGAAGAGCAGGCCGAACCCAATGGCAAATTCTTTTTTCATAGCCATCCTCCAAGTAATCAATTTGCTAAACCGACATCCATCCGCGATGAACATTGTCTCCACGACCGTGGCCCGATGATTTGTGCTTTGTTGGGCCAAACGGTCATTTATCGCAGCCTTTGGGATCACAGCGTTCACCACGGCGCCATGCGAAGAAATAGAGCTGTTGAACTGAATCGGTCTGAAATCACCTCCTCGGGTATGGTAGGGAATTTCAACTACTCTCAACCTGTGCGCCTGTGGGCAGTGATTTCACTCCCGCGTTCCCGGCCCTGTGGGCATGCCAACGAATTCCAGGGAAAGCAAAACACCGCCGCCGGCGCGAATCTCCGGTCGACCAACAGGGCTCACAACGTGAGCAGGTGATCTATTGCGAGAAGTTCTCTTTCAGAGTAGGGGAGTGTGAGCCAGGCGGACCACAATCAGAAGTCGAATGAGGAAACCCTCCCAACACGCCAAAATCGGAATCGGAGTGTTGACCCCGATGCCAACGCCTGGTTGTGATTCCCTCAAAGACAGAGTCAGGAGGAACCGCCGGCTCGATTTACGCGACCCCAAATGCCCAAAGGCAATCTGTCAGACACCACCTTTGTGCGAGCTTGGACTTGAATCTGGATTGTGTGAATAAGAATGGTGGGAGTACCCTGCCAGGAAAAGGCTTTCCTTGGCGCTTCCACTACAGCCTTTCGTTTGACGCTGGTGAAGACTGTCTCCACCGCCGGATTCTCGTCATGCTTGAGCCGGCGGCCAACTTCACCAATTCGTCCCCGAGATGCCAATTACTACGATCACACAATTCCGTTTGCGGAGAGAATGTTCTGCCGATTCGGAAATGTTGCTTGCCGGCCGGGTGGCTTAGAAGGAATGGGTCAAATCGATGGAAAAAAGCGTGTTGCGCGAATCGTTTGCCTCGCGCACCCGGCTGATTTCATTGTCAAAATTCGCAAAGGCGCCGAGTTGCCAACGGCGCGTCAGAGTCCATGACAGGAAAAACAGCAGAGAATGAATATTGCGGTCAGAATAGGAATTCGAAATGATCAAATTGCTGGAGGTGACGTTCGGATACGTCCGGATTTCGAACGCATGACTGAAGCTCAGGAGAATCCCCGAGGTGCTCAGCAAATCCAGGCCGAGAGTGAGGCCGTGGCTATAGTAGTCTTCAAAAACCAGGATGCTCCCAGCGTCTGCGGTTGCGGCCTGCCGTTCGTGCCGGCGCAACAAGTAGAGATAACCCACGCTGGCCTGCCAATTCGCGAACAACTTGAACTGATACTGCGGGTTGAGACGCAAATCGAGAAAGTTGGGAGTGAACTGGTTGTCCAGCTCGGCGGGGTATTGCCGGAGCGTGAATTCGCCCTCCAAGCGGAATGCCGCGGCGCTGCCGGTGGCCAGCCGCAGGTCAGCGCGCAGGTACTCTTCACGATGCGTGTTTTCGAAGGTGCTGTCCGACAGGCCGCGCGGGTAAATGCGCCGGCGCCACAGGTTCTGCAGATAAAGCGAGGAGCCGCCGGCGGCCGAGGAAAAGAGCGAGCCCTCCAGCCGATGGTCGAAATAGTTGTATTGGTCGAACGAGTCATGGCGGCGCGCCAGATAACCGTAGCGCGCTCGTAACCGCGTTGCCATCCCCGCGGCAAGGGCAACGGCCAGCCCGGTTTCGTTTTGCGAGTAATTGCGCGAGAGCTCGTCTTCACGGGCGTAGCGCCGCAACCGCAGCTCATTGTCAAGCTCCAGCTTGAGCCGTTGGTTGAGTCCTGCGCTGAGCAATACTTTTGCGTTGTTTTGCCAGTAACGCAAGTCAAAATCGCGCAGATAGCGTGTGGTTTCAAAGCGGTTTTCCAGGCGCGCCAGCAGTGCTGTGCTCAAGGCCTGCTGGCCACGCAGCTCCACCTCGCCGCTGTTGTAATCGCGGCTGGCTTTGAGCAATGCCGCCGCCAGCACGCGTGATTGGCTCCCGAGGTCGCGGCTCACGCTCAGGCGCATCCCGCTGTAGGGATTGCCGGCGTTTTGCACAAACAGGCTCTCATCCTGGGCATACCCGATTTCAAACTCCTGTCGCCAAAAATCCACGCCCACCAACGCCTCCGGCTGCCACGACCACGCGAGCTTGTCCCCTTGCCCCCTTGCCTCCTTGCCTCCTTGTCTCTTTGGCTCCTTGTCCCCTTGGCTCTTTGCCTCCTTACCTCCTT
>JBBIKM010000093.1:11747-22755 GCA_037445455.1 bacterium
CTCCTTGCCTCCTTGTCCCCTTGCCCCCCTGCCTCCGGTGCGCTCAGCTCACCAGCCACCTCCAGCAGCAGCTTGGCGGTGACCCAGTCGCCTTGCGCAGCAAAGGATTTGGCCTCCTGCAGCAGCTCCGCGACCTGTTTGGCGGCTGCCTGGTCTTGCGGTCCAAGGAGCCAGCGCTGCAGCCGCAGCCGTGCAATCTCGTAGTCGGCTGCTGCGCTCCAAGCTGCCAGCGCCGAGTCGGCGGCCAGTGCCGCGGCGGAGTCTGCCGGAGTGGAGGGAGAGGGGCTCGTCTGGGCACGCGCTGCCACGCTCGACAGCACCACTCCGGCGCAGCAAGCGAGCAGAATCAAACGGACGAATTTTTCAGCGCTGGAATGCGGCATCACGGCATATGCTTTCCACAGACTGGTTGACTTCGGCGAACGGGAGTACAGGAGGGTTGGGGCAGAAGTGACAGAGCGCCCCATGAAGAACGCGAGCCGGCCTGCGGCGATCGGGCTACGGTTCATTCTTTCAGCAAGCGCAGCAGTTCGATTTGCTGCACGGCGAGCCGGTCGACCCGCTCGTTGAACTCATGGCCGGCGTGGCCGCGCACCTTCTGCCATTTCACCTGGTGTTTACTCACGAGCTGGTCAAGCTCCTGCCACAAGTCGGCGTTGGGCACGGGATCGCGTTTGTTCGGGCCGCGCTTCCAGCCGTTGCGTCTCCAGTTTGCCAGCCAGCCTTTTTCAAAGCTGTCGATGAGATAGGTGCTGTCCGAACAGATGACCACCCGGCAGGGCCGCTTCAGTCGTTTGAGCGCCTCGATGACTGCGGTCAGCTCCATGCGGTTGTTGGTGGTGGCGGCGGCGTGGCCGGCGATCTCTTTTTCATGCCGGCCGTGCCGCAGGATGGCGGCCCACCCGCCCGGCCCGGGGTTGCCGGAGCAGGCGCCATCGGTGTAAATTTCAACTGTGTCCATTGCGTCACGCCTTTTCCGTCGCCGTGCGCAGAGTGGCCAGGGCCTCGGTGGCGCTTGCCTTGGGTGCCACGCCGTAGTGTGCGGCGAGAATCCGGCCGTTTTCGTCAATCACAAAATGGCTGCGGCGCAAACCCGAGAAGAGAAAACGGCGCAGCGATTTCTTGTCCAGCACGCCGTAGGCCTCGGCGATGCGATAGTCGGCATCGACCAGCAGGGTGAACGGCAGGTTGTATTTGGTTTTGAATCTCACATGGCTGTCCCAGCCATCCGCGCTTACGCCCAGCACCACCGCATTTTGCTCTTCGATTTCGAGGTGGTGGTCGCGAAAGCCGCATGCTTGCGCGGTTCAGCCGGGGGTGTCATCTTTGGGATAGAAATAGAGCACGACACGCCGGCCGCGAAAATCGCTGAGCCTGACGCGGGTTTGGGCGTCGGTCAGCGCTTCGAACTCCGGCGCGAGGTCGCCGGGCTGCAAATGATCCCGCATGTTCCTCCTCCAAAATCTGCATGCGAAACGTCGTGGATTTTGCTATCTTGGCAAGCCCAATTTAGCATGCAATCCGGAAAACCCCAAGCTGAATTTGCGGATGCCGCAAAATGATTACGCCCGTGCTCGATCCCGCACAACACCAGGAAAGTGTCCGGCACTTTCGCGCGCATTTTCGCCTCGCCGCCGGCCCGCCGAGCCTGGCGCACTTGCGCGAGTTGCTCGGCCATTTCGGCAATCTGCCGTATGAGAATCTGAGCAAGATCATCAAATTCAACCGCTACGGCCAGGACTTCGAGAAACGCCTGCGCCTGCCGGAAGAAGTGATGCATGATCATGCCCGCGCGCAACTGGGCGGCACGTGCTTTTCCCTGACGTTCTTCCTGTACACGATCTTGTGGCACAGCGGCTTTGCCAGTTACATCGTCATGGCTGACATGCGCGCCGGCACCAATCTGCATTGTGCCTTGATCGTCTTCGTCGACGGCGTCAAATATCTGGTTGATCCGGGTTATGTGCTGCGCACGCCGATGGCGCTCGATCCCGCCAGGCCGCGCCACTATCACAATGACTTCACCGGCGTGGAATTGCGCCGGGCACCGGCCGCGGCCAGCTTTGACCTTTTCACCTTCAACCGCGAGGAAATGAAGTGGCGTTACCGTTTCGCCGACCGGCCGACGCCGCTGCCGGAGTTTCTCGAACATTGGCAGGCCTCCTTTCACCGCAACAGCATGCACGGCTTGTGCCTCACGCGCGTGCAAGCGGGTGAGCTGATCTTCATTCACAAGCACCATCTGCGCATCACCGCGCTGGCCGGCAAGCGCAACGTCAACCTCAAGCGCAATTATCACGCGGCGATTCACGAGCTTTTCGGCATTGCGCCGGAATTGGTGGAGCAAGCCCAGGCCGCGCTGCAGGCCAACCTGCAACGGGAACGGGAAACCGGCGTTTTTCCCTTGCAGCGGGAATGACAGAAGTCCGTCCGCAATCCCGCCGGGCTGCATCGCAACCTGCCTGACTCGAGAGCTGGCGTTACTGTTGGGAAGGTGACAGTCAGGTGAGTGAAGAATGGGTTGGGAGACGGTGGGGCCCAAAATAAAATCTCCCTCCTCACGGCAGCGGCAAACCGGGTTGCCACTGCCACGCGAAGGGAGGGTAGAGAGATGAAAAGGTATAGAACCTTTCAGCCTATTAGACTCCAAAACTGCGGCGAAGTTCACATGAATTTTAAAAAAATTCAGTCCGCGGTCGGCTTGCTTGCCGAGAGCAAGTGCGAAAGACCGGCTGCCAGTTCTTCCCGCGGAGTCGGCGTCTTCAAATCGATCTCAAAAAGCTGGTAGCTGCCGGTGCGGTTCGATGTGAAGAGTATCTTGCTGCCCTGTCGCTGCAGACAGGGGAAGGTGTCCATCGCCGGATGCGCCGTGAGGCGCTCGGTTTGCCCCGACTCGCGGCGGTAGATGTAGAGATCGAAGTTGTTTTGATTCTTCTCGAAGTAAACCAGCCACTTGCCATCATCCGAGCACTGCGGGCCGCCTTTCGGTCCGCCTTCGAAAAGCAGGCGGTGGCCGCTTGTTTCCCGCAGGCCCTGCTCATAGATCTCGAAATCACCATTGACATTGTTGATGTAATAGATCATGTCTCCGGCGAGATTGACGAACGGAGCAGATTTGTCGCCAAACCCGTGGGTGAAGCGTTGAATCGACGAATCGGCAAGCGTATAGATGAACAGATCGCTCTGGCGCCCGCCGTAATCGAGATCGCGCTGGTCATCACGGTCGGACACAAAAACCAGCCAGCCGCCCTTGGGAGAATGCACCGGGTTCCAGTTGTCGTATTTGTTGGCGACCAGGCGCTTAACCCGGCTGCCGTCGGCCGCGTTCATCTGATAAAGGCTGCGCTGCTTTTCGCCGGAGTTCTGTTTTCCCGTGGCCCCGCGCGTACTGGCGAACACGATCGACCGGCCATCGGGCGAGAAATCAGGCGACAAATCATCGCCGGGATCATAGGTGAGCCGCACCGCGTTGGCGCCCTCCACCGGCATGCGATAAATCTCCCAATTGCCATCCCGATTGGATTGAAAGACGATTTCGTTGCCGGCGAGCGAATAGCGGCCCTTGATATTGTCGCCTGGCCCGTAGGTGATTTGGCGAGTCGAGTAGGGCATGCCCACGGTCGCGGCGATCAAAGGCACGTAGGGCGCGGATTCCGGCGCGTTCAATACGTCCAAAAAGCCGCTGAGCGCCGGGGTCTTCTGACCCTGCTGATAAAGGGCCGCTGCGCGGCCGAATTTGGCCGGCAGCAAAGCTGGACGCTGGAGCAGCGCGGAGTCGAATTGCGCCACGGCCTCTTCGAACTGCCGCAGCCGGACGAGCTCCTCACCCAGCGCCACGCGCGCCTCGGCATCGGCGGGGTTCTTGAGCACACGCTTGCGCAGCGATGCAACTTCTTCACCTTTGCCGCTCGGGCGCGCCGGCGCACTCACCTGGCGGGCGCCGCCACCGCAACCAACGACCATCATCAAAGTCAGCAACAGCCATGTGAATTTCATGCAGACCTGCCTCCTGCAGTGGGTTGAGACGACAACACCAGTCCCCGTTCGGTCAAGCTCACAACACAGCCATATGATATACCCAACGTCGTTGCTTTTGCGGACTGCTCCGCCGCATCAAAGCTGTTGCAACTTTGGGAAATTCGTTTAACTTTCCCGCATGTCTGAACTCGCTGCGGCGCAACGCCACCTCCGCCGCGCCGATCCGGTGCTGGCGCAAATCATTGACCGTTGCGGCAACTGTACATTGCAGCCGGACCGGCGGTATTTCGCTTCGCTGGTGGAAGCCATTCTTTCCCAGCAGCTTTCGGTCAAGGCGGCGGCCACCATTCACGCCCGCTTCCAGAACCTTTTGCGCGGCCGGGTGGCATCGGCCGGCATCCTGCAATTGACCGATGCCCAAATTCGCGCCGCCGGCATTTCCCGCCAGAAGATGGGCTACCTGCGCGATCTTTCCACCAAGTGGCAGGATGGCCTGCTGCACGGCCGCCGGCTCGCGCGCCTCGCCGATGAGGAGGTGATTGCCGCGCTTACCCAGGTGAAAGGCATCGGCCGCTGGACCGCGGAAATGTTCCTCATCTTTTCGCTCGGCCGCCTGGACGTGCTGCCGGTTGACGATCTCGGCTTCCGCAATGCCGTCAAGAAAGCCTATCGTCTGCGCAAACTGCCCGAGGCCGGGCGCCTGCGGCAGATTGCCGAGAAATGGCGCCCCTACCGCAGCGTCGCAACCTGGTATCTGTGGCAAAGTCTCGAGAACAAACCCCGCTAGGCGGTTCACCTTCAAATCGATCGAATCCGATGGACTTCGTTGGCAAATTGATTCAACCGATTCTCTATACCTTCCTGCTCATCCTGTTTATCGGATTGCTCTCCGAACAGACGCATTTCAGCGGCAACCTCATGCTGTGGGGATTCGCGCTCGCAATGGCGGCGCGATGGCTGGCGGAAAGCCTGTTGCCCGGCGCCGAGGTTTTTAGAAACCGCCACCATCAAAGCGAACATGCCCGCTGGCTGCTTTGGGCAGTGGGACTGAGCTTCCTCACCAACCTGGTGCTGCCCATCGCCGATTATCGCTACCGCGGGGAATGGAGCTGGACCAGTCCGTTTGCGCGCGACCAGTGGTGGAGCTGGATCGGACTGCTCATCTTGGTGGCTGGCGTGGCGGTGCGCATTCAGGCGCTGCGGAAATACGTGCCGCCCAAACCTGCGCCTGCCGCCCCGGCCAAACGCAAACAGAAGAAAGGCAGCGAGCCGGAGGTCGTCGCGCTTGAACTCGCAGAAACGAAGCTGTTTCATCTCTTCGATCTCGGCGCGGCCATTGCCTATCTGGGCATCGCGCTGCTTTGCAGCAGCCTGTGGGCGCTGGTGTTCTGGGTGTTGTTGATTCTGCCCACTGCGATTTATCGCATTCACAAAGTGCGCGTGACAACTTCACCGCCGGCTGACAAAGTGATGGCATGATCCCAAGTTCCCCCCGAAAAACAAAAAGGGAGCTCGCTTGAGCTCCCTTTTTTTGTGCCGATTGCCGCATTCGCCGGTTGCGTTCAAATCTCGCCGTGTGGCCGACGCTGCGCAAACTTCTCATCCCAAATGAACAGCTTCTGCTCGCGCAGCTTGTTGAAGAACTGCTCGCTCAACTCGCCGTGCATCACCATCTTGTTGTCCTTCTGCTCGATGGCAATGCTGTTCAACGCATCGACGGTGGGGCGGTCGGCGGCCACCGAGAGTTTCACAGCCGCCAGCCCGCCGCGCAGCGCCTCCGTCAACAGCTTGCTGGTCTCCGCCTTGCCGCATTCCACCTGGCCTTCGAACGCGAGGCCCTTGTCCACGCGCGCAGAGAAGGCGACGGCATTGATGTCCTCGGCTTTGGGGAAGTTGTGCCGCAGTTCGGCCGGCAGGTGATGCGACTTCTTCATCTCCTCGGTCAGCTCCAGCGCAAACCAGAATTGATCGCCGTAGCGCAGTTTCCTTTGCAGCGCGGCCAGCATCTCGGGTTTGATCCCGCGGCTCTCGGGCTTCTCATTTTGCAGCAGCGCCCTCAACCACTCGCGCTCGCCCACATAGAGGGTCGTGGAATCGGCAAAGCAAAATGCCATGTCGCCGTCCTTCTCCTGCGGGATATAGAGCGTGTGGGCGCCCACGGTTTCCTCCCGCCACGGTGATTCGGCGTGTTCCTCCGCGGCTTTCTGCCTGACATAGTCCCGCAAGCGTTGCTCCTCGAACCTGCCGCGCACGATCGCGCCAAAGCGGCGCGCGGAATCCGGCAGCGGCGCGGCGCCGACCAGTATGGTGTGAACGTCGCGGCGGGGATCGAAGCCGGTGGCAGCTTGGAATTCGGCGAAATCCCGGTCATGCACTTCGCGCTGCATGTGTTTTTCCAATTGCTGCAACACCTCTTCAGCGAGCGGCGAATGCGTGACTTTGTCGACATCGCAATAGAAAACCATGTGGCTGGCGGCCGGCAGGCGTTGCAGGTCGGCGCGCGCGGCGCTCGCCAGCTCGGTCTGCCCGCGCTGGCACGCCAGGCTCACGAGCACGGCCAGCAGCAATAACGGCATGATTCTTCGCATCGGAATCTCTCCCTAAAAATTTTTGCGTCTGAATGAGTAAACGGCCAACCCGAAAAAGAACAGGCCGATTGCCAGGGAATGCCACAAGGGTATCCAACTCGCCACTTTTTGCCCCATCACCGTCTCCGTCACCATTTTGCCCAGTTCGAACGTGCGCGGCGTCATGTAGTACAGTCCGTCCAGCATCACTTGATAGATTTTCTGTGACAGCAGGGCATAGATCTCATTGCGCTTGAACAGCATGGGGCTGAAAAACGTGATGAGATAGGCGCCCATGATGGTAACGGCGGAGTTCTGCAGCGTCACCCCGAGAAAAACCATGAAGCCGTAGAGCACCGCAAACGTCGCAGTGATCATCACGCCGCTGAGCAGGAACGGCCAGTGCCACATGCCGGTCTTGAGCGAGAGAATCAGCCAGGCGCCGCCGATCAGGTAAAACACGTTGAAGGTCACAATCGTCAGCGCGCCCAGGAAGCGGCCGAACAGCAGCTTCTCGCGGGAAATCGGTTTGGCCAGCAGCCAGTCGATGTTGCCCTTCTCCAGCATGTTGGGCACCAGGCTGGCGGTGGCGAAGATCGAGAAGAACAGGCCGCCGGTGAACAGCGCGCCCGCCAATACCGATTCGATCCCGATCACGAATTTCTCGACGGTGACGTCGATGCCCTCCGCCTCCTTGCCGAACAGCGACAGCGAGGCGATGGCGCCGTCGACCGCATCGACATTGAGCGCCAGCAGCAGGATCGCCAGCACGATCGAAGACACGATGAAGAACCCGATGAAGGTCTTGCGCGCCAGCGATTCCCGAAACGTGTAGTAACACACCGCCCACAGCTCGTTCATGATTTCTTCTCCTGTGCCGGCGCGGCGCCCGCCGCGAAAACGGTGTTGAAGTCGGTCAGGCGCGCCCCTTGAATGGTCTGAAAAAAACTCTCCTCCAGCGACTGCCGGTGCGGGATGATCGCCTCAATCAGCGTGTGATGCCGGCGCAGCAGGTCGATGATCTCGTTCAACGGCTCGGGCCCGGCGACGACGAGCTCGAGATGGCCGTTGTTGGCCTCGGCCAGCGTGGCTTTGGCGCGAATCTGCTGCAGCAAGTCCGCGTCTTTCACCGCGGCATGCACACGATAGCGCTGATCCGAAGTCGTCAGCTCATGCACCGTGCCCTGCCGCAGCAGCAGGCCCTGATGGAGAATCGCCACCTCATCGCAAATCATTTCGACTTCCGACAGGAGATGGGAATTGATGAAGATGGTTTTGCCCTGCGCCTTGAGCTCGAGCAGCAGGTCGCGAATTTCCTTGCGGCCGATGGGATCCACGCCGTCGGTCGGCTCATCGAGAATGATCAAGTCGGGATCGTGCAGCAGCGCCTGCGCGAGGCCCAGCCGTTGCAGCATGCCCTTGCTGTATTTTTTCGTGCGGGTATTGCGCCACTCCCACATCTTCACCCGCTTGAGCAGCAGCTCGGCACGCTCCCGGCGGGCGGCCTTGCTGGCCATGCCGCTCAAGCGGCCACAGTAATCCAGCAGCGCGGCGCCGCTGAGGAATTCGGGGAAGCGATGATTCTCGGGAAGGTAGCCGACGCGCGCGCGGCTGGCGGGATTGGAGACCGGAATCGCGAAAAGCGAAGCCTCGCCGCTGTCCGGGCGCTGCAACCCGAGCAGGATTTTGATGAAGGTGGTCTTGCCCGCGCCATTGGGGCCGAGCAAACCGAAAATTTTGCCGGACTCCACGCGCACGCTGACATTTTGCAGTGCCTTGACCCGGCCGCGATTGAAGGACCGGCTCAAATGCTGCGTTGCGATGATGAATGACATGCCAACTCCTTTTTGACCCGGAGCTTGTACGGCCAGCAGGAAGGTTTGGTTACACGCAGGTTGGGCGGGGCCAAGGTGAAGTTTGTTGCGAGATGGTGAGGGAATGAATCGAATTCAACCAGACGGATCAAAGTTCCGCGCCGCATCCTTCGCAGGATTCGTTTGCACGTCGCTGCGCGCGCGGGCCGCAATCGGCAAACAGTGTCCGTCCGAAATCGCTAATTTTTGAAAAATGTTCCTGTAACAGCCTGGCCATTGCATCGAATTCCCTGGCGGTCCGAATTCATTCGAGGTTTCAGAAGCCCCGGCACGGCCGAGGTTGAACATTTTCGGACGGACACCAAGAAAGGTAAGAAAGCGTTAGGCGGACAAATCATCCGGCGCGAGCGCAAGGCCTTCACGCGCGGGCAGGGAAGGACGGGACTTCGTTTGCACATACGCGGTTTTGATCTTGCGCAAGCCGTAAGCAATGAGCAACAGCGCGCCCGGCAGCAGCATCACCAGCACGAGCAGCCAGTCCGGCGTGCCCAACAACGCGCCGACCCACACCAGCGTGGCAAAGCGACAAGCCCGGCCGAGCACGCCGGCCAGCGCGAAATGATATTTGTTGTATTTCACCGAGATGGCATACAGCCGCAGCGGCTCCGAGGAGATCGGCAGGAAAGCAGCAATGGCAACAATGGAGAAAGGGTATTTGGTGAAGCCCGCGAACAGTCTGGCAATGAGCTTGACGTTCTTGACATCGAGCATTTTGCCGCGCCGCACGATGAGATCATAGATGAAGTATTCCAACAGGAAGGCAAAAAAAGTAGCGGCGGCCGCGACCGCCACGACCGCGACCCCGCTGGTCGATTGGCTCGCCAGCAGGATCAACACGTTGACCGGCACGGGGAAGAACGCGGTGGCCACGCTCACCAGGGCGAACAATATCGGCAGGCCATAGAAGCGCTCAGTGAAAACGCCGGCACGCGCCAGCAGAATCAACAGCCCCCACGCCATGATGACGGGTGCCGCTCGCAGGATCTGGGTGTTCAATCGCATTGTGCTTTCGTCTGCCTCGCCGTGAATGCTGGGAAAAGATCGGGCGAAGATACGAAAGCATTTTTTCATTTTCTAACAGGATTTTGTGGGGCGGCAAATTCGGTTGGCTTTTCACCGCAGCAGGACGAGCTTCTTGCTCTGCGAAAAGCCCTGCGCCTGCAGGCGATACACGTAAACGCCGCTGGGCAGATCCTGCGGCGACCATGGCACGCGGTGTTCGCCGGCTGCACATTGCTCATTTGTGAGCGTCGCGATTTCTTCGCCGAGCAGGTTGTAGATTTTGAGCGTGACGAAGCCGGCACGAGGAAGCGAGAAGCTGATGGTGGTCGAGGAGTTGAAGGGGTTGGGGTGGTTTTGCGCCAGCGTGAAATATGTCATTCCGCCAGCGACCGGATTCGCAATGACTGTCGGCCGTGCACTTCTGAAAACCGTTCCACCGTCGTCGCCGGCATAAGCAAGGTCGTCTGCATCGAATGCGATCGACCGGATGCGGGTGTTCGTTAGACCAGATCCTGTTCTGGTCCAGGATTCACCCCGGTCTGCAGAATACAGTATTTCCCCATTCTGCTGGCCCGCAAATAGATATCCTCTCGAATTGACTGCAAGACAGCTAACGTTAATGAGACCCGAGTCTGTTACGCTCCAGCAGTCACCATTATCAGTCGATCGAATAATCCCATTCCAAAGACTGGCCGCAAAAACATCTCCCCAGACATTGCTGGCGATGTCCATGATCAAGCTGCCGGTGAAGGTTGGTGGGTCTCGATAAACGACTTGCCAGGTGTCTCCGCCATCCGAGGAGCGGTGTATGCTTTCCATCCAAGTCCCTACATTCAGGCAGCAATTGGTCGTGAGGAAGAAATGCCCACTTGGAGTGGCGATTATCTTGAAAGCATAAAGATCGATCCGGCCAAGATATTGCCAGCTTTCGCCATTGGTTTTGGAACGGAAGATGCCTTTGTCGAAAGTCGAAACGATTGCGACATTGTTTGAATCAATCGCAATACTGTTGATGATTGGCAGGCCCGTATCGGCTGCAATCCAACTCGCGCCACCGTCCGAGGACCGAAACACCCCTCTCGAGGTTCCAACGAAGATATCGCCATTTCGATTAATCGCAAGAGTGGGAACATACGACCCCAGTTTGTCCGCGCCGACTTGCACCCAGTTGCCGTTCCTGTGCGTTGATCGCCAGAGGCCGTCACCTTGTGTGCCTGCAAAAAGGTGTCCGTTCGAATGGACGGCAAGGACTGTGATGCAAGTACTGGAAGGTTTGCCGATCTGTTCCCAATAGTCCTGCGCAGGAGCCGCCAAGGTAATGCCCAATACGCTGCACAGCGTGAGGCCGCCGATCATCTTCTTGAAGCCGATCTTACTCCAGCGATACCTCCGTACGCCGAAGCCTCCCTCTTCTGTCATTGATCCCTGAATCATTCACAGCCTGCCTCTTTGCACAATGATGCCAACTTGTTGTAGAAACTTCCAGCCTGTTGCGATGGCCAGGCTGGAAGTCTGCCCGCCAGAGGGGGCCTTATCGTGGTTCAGGTCAAATGACCTCTACCTGATTTTGGGTCTTTTTACTGCTTT
>JBBIKM010000094.1:0-22753 GCA_037445455.1 bacterium
AACCAGGATCGCGGCGTTGAGTTTGGTGAAACCGGCGTGCGGCTGCAGGCTGCGATAAAGATTATAGCCGGCCAGATCGAGATCGCGGTTGCGCTGCCAGGCGAGTTTCGCCTTAAACAAGCCGTGGCGCGCGGCGAGGCCCTGCGGCGCCGCCGGGATGCGATTGGGCGTGAAACGAATTTCGGCTGACGGCAAACTGCGGCGGCCGGCATGGTCAATTGCCAGAACTTGAATGAAGTAAGTCACGCCTTCCTGGAGATTGGTCAGCAAAATCTGCGTGGTGTTGCCGGCCTCCACAGAATCGGTGACACTGCCGCTGCTGCGGCCGTAGCGCACGCGATAGTTGACAATCGGCGCGCTGCAGGTGGCGGGCGGCTGCCAGGAAAGCAGCGCGGTGGTGCCGGAGCCGGTTTCGCGTGCTGCCAGCGCCAGCGGCGGGTCGGGCGGGAAATCGCCGGGCGCAAGCTTGTACACGCCGCCCTGATTGGTGCTTTGCGGCGTGCCGGCGAGAAAAACTTCCTGGGCCGCTGAAATCGCGATCATCCAGACGAACATGTCGCGCGGCAGGCCGCGTACGATGGCACACCATGAGCGGCCGCGATCATGGCTGAGATAAGTCCGCCCCATCGAGAAGCCAAAGCCTCCCGCAACCAAAAAATCGGGATCAACCGGGCTGACCTCCAATGCCCAGATCTCGGTGCCGGCAAGACCCAGCGGCGACCAGTTCTCTCCGCCATCGGTGCTGTGCACGACCCCGTGATCGCTGGTTGTGCCCCACACTGAAGCATAAACATTGTCGGGCGCATTGGGATCGAACACGATGACGGGAATCTCGGCGGCGGCACGCTTGGTCACAGTGCGCCAGGTCTTGCCGTAATCGTCCGACTTGCTGATGGTGGCATTGGTGTAGGTGCCGCCCAGCAGAACATTGGGACGGTCGGGCCGGAGCGCCAGACAGCAAAACGCGCCGATCGCGCTCGACGCGGGAAACCAGGTTTGCCCGCGATCATGGCTCGAGTAGAATCCCTGTCCCAAACTGCCCAGGTGCAGGGTATCGGGATGAATCGGATCGGCGACAATCGAGCGGCCGTTGAAATCGACACGCGGCAGCACTTCCTGCCAGCTCAAGCCCGAATCCGTGGTGCGATGGACGCCGGTGCCATAGCCGCCGATGAAAATGAGATTGGTGTCCGCCGGATGCACCGTAATCGTGCTGATCGCGAGCACGCCGGCAGGCAGCGGCAGGTGCTGCCAGTGTTCGCCCCGGTCGCGGCTGACTGCAAAGGAATCACCCGCGGCATAGATCGTGTTGGGATTGCGGGGATTGACAGCGACAGCCACCTGCGCGATCCGGGCAAGGTCGCCGTGCAGCACTGCTTTTTTCTCCCAGTGCCATTGCGCCTTGGTATTGCTGGTGAAGCAGGCAACAGCCACGGCAGTCGCCACCATGATTCGACAGCGTGAGCGGTGAAGATTGCGTACCATGTGACCCTCCAAGTGAAGTGAGATGACCGGCCAAATGCCGGCAAAATTGGACGCAAGGGCGGCGGCATTTCCCCGAAAAATCAGGCGCAATGGTTCACGCTTTCGACCCGACAGCGGACAACAGGCACATGTGCCTCAGCGCGGATTCTTCCATTCATAAATTTCGATCTTCGCCTCGCCGGGGCGAAAGGGCGCAACCGCCGGCGGCAAGCAGGCCAGCCGGGTGGGATCGAACCCTTGATAATAAACCGGCTCATACATCACCAGTGGAAATTCGCACAGCCGGGACAAATGCGGGCGCCACTTTTCAAACCACTCCACCAGTTCGGGAAAGCGCTGCAGGATCGGATCCACCGCAATCAACGCATGCCCGGCATGCAGCAGCAGTGAATCGAGCCGCGCGGGTTGGTGGCGGCGCAGCTCGAGCGATTTCTCCTGCTCATAGAAATAGAAATTCTTGCTCATTTGCGTGAACACGGGCACGCGGGCCTGCTGCAAATAGTCCGCGGCGCGGCGATAGCCATCGGTGTGCAGCGCCAGCACCGGTTGCGCGGCTCTGCAGTTCATCGTGAGAATGACGAGAGCGAGCCCCGCCGTCAGCCATCGGGCCTGCCGGCGAAAAAGCCGGCCCACCTCCTCGACGCCAAGGCCGGCCAGCAGACACAAGCCCGGCACCACCGGCAAGAGCAGGCGCGGGAAGCTGAGGTAGAAAAGCGCGGAAGCTGCGAACAGCGCCAGCGCCAGCAGAAGAAAAAATCCGCGGCGGTTGCGGCGCAGCAGCACGGCCATCGCGCCGGCCAGGGCCGCCAGCAACAATGCCGGCGTGAGCCAGCGGCTGAGATAGAAGTAGAGTGTCTGTGGCGACGTGACCAGCAGCGTGGATTGTCCAAAAGAATGCGCCATTTGCCCCTGCAGAATGGCGCCATAGCCCACCGAAAATTGCACGAACAACAGCCAGGGCAAATAGAGCAGGCCCGCGATCGCGGCGGCCAGGCCGAAATCGCGCCAGAGTTCCCTGGCGACCACCGGCTGCTGTCCGCGCGAAAGACGATACAACGTTTGTGCCGTGAGCCAGGCGCCGGCAATCACAAGCGGAAAGAAGCCGTGATACTTGGTGTTCCAGCACAGCCCGGTGAGCACACCGCCGCTGATGAACCAGCTCCGGCGATTCTCCTGGAGGCCCATGAACAGACATGCCAGGCTCGCCCAAAACAGCAGGGCAAAGGTGGCGTCCGTCAGAGCCAGGCGTGAATAGATGAGATGGTATTCTGCCGTGGCCAGGAACAGTGCCGCGAGCAATCCGGCGGCGCGGCCAAACCAGCAGCGCCCGATCGCATAAATCACGGCCACCGTCACGCTGGCGGTGAAAGCGGAGACGCCGATGGCGGCGTAATCCTGCACGCCGCAGAGCAGGAAGCACATTCCCACCAGCGTGGGAAACAAACCGGGCGCGTGGCCGGATTGAAAAATCCAGCCTTCTCTGCCGAAGGTGGCGAGCCAGCGGCCGGTCATGGCATACGAGCCTTCGTCGAAATGCGTGAGGCCGAGGCTGCCAAGCTGCCAGAAGCGCAAGGCGGCGGCAACAGCAACGAGCAACAGGCCGAGGCTGCAATCAATGCGATGATTCTGCCGGCCGGCGGCGGGCGCGTTGTGCGTGTGGCTGTTCATGGTCACGCGGCCGGCTTCTGATCAAAATCCGCGCGCCTCCCCGGCATGGCGGAGAAATCGCGGCGGGTGCAGCGGCTGCCGATCGCGGTGCCTGTCACGTTTTCGGCAGTCCGTGTTTGATCACGTGTTCCATGGCCTCGGCGAAGCGGTCGATTTCCTCGAGCGTGGTGTAGATGTTGGGCGAGACGCGAATGCCTTCGAACTCCTCGTGCTTGATGGCAACCACGAGGATGCGGTGTTGATTCCACAAATGCAGCGCGAGGGCTTTGGATTCAACGCCCTGAATCTGCACATTCGCCAGGCCGCAGGCGAAGCCGGGCCGGAGACTGGTGTTGAGGCGCACGCGATCGTGCTGCAACAGCCGCCGCGCCCAGCGGTCGCGCAGAAAAATCAGGCGCGCCGCCTTGCGCTGTGCACCGATGCCCAGATGAAAGGTGAGGGCCTCGGCAATGGCGAGATAGTTGGCCGCCGGATGCGTGCCGATCTCCTCGAACTTGCGGATGTCGCCGTCCAGCGCCGCAGGCGCGGCCATCATCGGCCACAGGCTCTTGATCTTGTCGCGGCGCACATAGAGCATGCCGGTGCCGTGCGGCGCGCACAGCCATTTGTGCAGGCTGGCGGCATAGTAGTCGCAATCCAGGTCCGCGTGCGTGAAATCGAAATGCGCCAGGGCATGCGCACCGTCGACGATGACGGGAATGTTGTGACGGCGTGCCATGGCCACGACTTGCTTCACCGGCAAAATCTGGCCGGTGAGGTTAATCATGTGGCACATGAGAATCAGTCTGGTTTTCGGCGTGATATGCCGTTCAAAGAGTGAAACCATCAGATCGGGATCCTCGCAGGGCACAGGCAGCGAGAACTGCCGCAGCTTGATCCCGTCGCGGCGTTCACGCTGCTGCCAGGTGGTGATCATGCGGGGATAATCCTGGTTGGTGGTGAGCACCTCGTCGCCGGCGGCGAGATCGAAACCGAACTGGCAAATCTGCAGGCCCTCGGAAGCATTGCGCGTCAGCGCAATTTCCTCCGCCGCGCAGCCGAACATGCGCGCCAGGCGCTGGCGCACCCCCTCGCGTTCCGGCTCGAGAATCTGCCACATGGTGTACGCCGGCGCCTGGTTGGAAAAATCGAGATGGCGCTTGAGCGCGGCCTGCACCACCGCCGGCGAGGGGCTGACGCCGCCGTTGTTGAGATTGATCAGGCTGCGATCCACGGCAAATGCCTGCTGCACTTCAAACCAAAGCGCTTCATCGCCGGCGACTTCTTCGGGCGGCCGGGTTTCGCCAGCGAAGGCAGCGAAAACATCATTCACCCTCCCCGGGCGCAAGGCAGGCAACGCCAGCAGAGAACCGGCGGCGCCACCCAGAGCACCCAAAAACGAACGGCGGCTGTACATGCACTCTCCTCCTTTCCGTTATCAACAGCCGGGAACAACCAGGAATGACACACTTTGGCTTTGCCAGAAACCGGCAGCCGCGCCATGCGCGCGTCCGACTCCCGTTCATTGGGCGCCGGCTCAGACTCTGGCTTCCGGCATGGCGTTGCGATCCCAGGGCGGGGCGTTGTGCAGTGCGTCCAGCACGCCGTCGACAGAATCCACCACCGACCACATCAAACGATGCTGCGGCCGCATGAAGCGCTCGCGAATGCAGCGTTCGAGCAGCTCGAGCGCAGGATCGAAGAAGCCGCGCAGGTTTACGATGACAATGGGGTGCGTGTGCAAGCCCAGGCGCTTCCACGTGATCGCTTCGAACAATTCCTCCAGCGTGCCGCTGCCGCCCGGCAGGGCAATCAGGCCCTGGGATTTTTCGATCATCATGCGCTTGCGCTGGTGCATGTCGTCGGTGAGATGCAGCTCGGTGAGGCCGTTGTGACCCCATTCCACTTCCTGCATGAACTGCGGCAGGACGCCGATGACTTTGCCGCCGGCGGCCAGCGCGCTGTCTGCAAGTGCGCCCATCAACCCGGCACTGCCGCCGCCAAAGACGATGGTGAGGCCGTGACGCGCCAGCTCAGTGCCGAGACGCCGGGTTTCTTCGAAATAAAAGGCATCGCACTGGCTGCTGGAGGCGCAATACACACAAACCCGTTGGAGAGACAAGGGATTCGATTCCTTCGGTTGGTACACAATTAGTTCTACAACGTACAGTAGGCACTCTCTTCGCTATTGCAGGCCAGCCTGGCCCCGACGGGGTCGCGCGTAAAAGCCCACGGGCAGCGCCCTGGGAACTGATAGCATCAGTCGTCTCCAGCCCTGCAGGGGCGGTATTCCTGACGTGGTTCTGTCGCGCCCCGGTGGGGCTTGGTGATTTCTCCTGATTACGACGTTCCCGGCGCGGTGCCCTTCGCTGCCGCCTTGCGCTGCTTTGGGGCTGTTTGTCTGTTCCGCAGAATTCGACTTAGCGTTGTCGTACTGGTTCTTCAACTCAAAAAGTCTGCAAGATTCCTGACTACCAAGCAGAAGATTGACTCGCGGAAAGCAAGAACTCGCCGGGGTGTCCTATCAAGAAAGTTCTACGGCGCCTTCCCGGCGGCTGCGCAGTGCCGGTGCTGCCTTTGGGTGAAGTCGAAGTGTCCAAAACGAGTGCTTTCTTGTTTGGATTTGCACAGGTGATTCCGCGTGTCATTTTAGACGGAATCTTGTGAGGTACTTGGCATTTTGCCCAAACCTTCAATTTGATGCGGTGGCCTGGTGAAATCATCGCCGCAAGAGCAGGGGGAGGTTTCCAACAAACAGAAACAACCCACTTGCTGAAAGACTCGCCAACCCTTTGGGTTGAGACTGCCCGCGGGCGATTTCCTTCCCTTTGCGATTCATTTGCATTACGTCGCTGGCCGGGTTCTGGTCTCTTCAACCTCGAACGCCCGGTTCGGTTTTTTCAGCCGCTGCAGCCGCGCGCGTTCGATAGGCAGCAGCGGCCAGCGGCCGGCGGCCGCCAGCAACCGCCGCACGTTGCGCAGCGTCAGTTGCGAGGGTTTCCGCCACATTTCTGCAAACATGGCGGCGCTCTTGCGCAACCGGAACTCCTGATGCACGACGCGATGCAACTGGCGATAGAAATCCGGCTGGTACTGGCCGCGAAACATCAGGTCGAGATCATTGCTGTGTTCCCAGTTGTGTTTCCCGCCCAGCTCAGCCTTGACGCGCTCATGGAAGCGCGTGCCGGGCAGCGGATAGGAAACCGAGATGCCGATATCATCAGGCCGGCACTCATGCACCATTTTGATGGTCTTTTCGATGTCGGCATCGGTTTCGCCGGGATAGCCGAACTGCAGAAAGAAGCACACTTCCAGGCCGTGGCGCCGCAGCCGCTCCGCCGCCGCATGGATCTGCGCCACGGTGATGCCCTTGTCCATCGCATCGAGGATTTTCTGCGAGCCGGATTCCGCGCCCACCCACACGGTCTTGCAGCCGGCTTTTTTCAGGCCGAGCACAGTCTCTTCATCCAGCAGATCGACGCGTGCTTGAATCTTGAAGGGAATGGCCGCACCGGCGGCTTGCACCGCCGCGCCGAAACGCCCGACCCAGCCTGGTTTGAGGCCGAAGATGTCGTCGCTGAACCAAAGGTGATCCGGCTGATACTGCTGTTTCAGCCAGGCCATCTCCTGCGCCACATTCTCCGGTGAACGGGAATTGTAGCGATCGCCGTAGATCGGCTTTGCACACCAGTTGCAGCGAAACGGACAGCCGCGCGTCGTGACCATGTTCATCGAAAAGTAGCCATGCTGCCGGCGCCAGGCGGTGCGATAGGCCTCGATGTCGACCAAGTCCCACGCCGGAAACGGCAGTTGATCGAGCTGCTTGAGAAAGCCGCGACCGGCCGTTGTCTTGATGCTGCCGTTTTGCCGGAAAGCGATGCCCGCGACTTGATCCAGCGGTTGCGCTGGGCGCTGGAGGATCGCCGCCACCAGCTCCGCCAGCGAAATTTCACCTTCGCCCAGAATCACATAATCCGCCCCGGCATTGAAGTAAAGCTGTTGCTGATCAGTGGCATCAGAGCCGGCCACGATCACCGGCAGGCCGCGGGATTTCGCAAGTTGGATCATTGTGAAGCACGCCGCGCGCATGCGTGTGAGACACATCTTGCTGAGCCAGTTAAAGCTGTCTTCGTAAAACACCACCACGCGCGGCTGTTGGTTGTCGAGTGCCGGGCGCAGCGCGGCGGGATGGGCGGCGAGCATGCTGTCGAACAGGGCAACACGCCAGCCCTTTTCACGCAGATAAGCGGCAGCGTACAGCGTCCCCAGTGGAGGATAGGGCTGCATCGTCTGCCACTGCTTGGGATCAAAGCGAAGGAAAAAAGAATGGGCGAGCAGGACATCGATCATTGCAACCATCTCGTGGTTTCGGGAAACACCAGCACCTCTGCGGCCAGAACGCTCGTCCCGCCGGGGACTCTCCTCCGCACCAGGCACAACTCCCATGACGGCGCAGAGGCCTGCCGCATGACAACAAGAAACAGATGACCCAACTTCCCGGCGCGGCGGCCGTTTCACGGCTCCGGCCATTGCGAAACTTCATAAACCGTGGCCTGCGCGAGACGCAACACCGGCCGGCAGCGCAACGGCTCGGCGCGCACGAATTCCGCAAAGAACACATCCGCGGCCAGCCAGGGCTGAAAATTCGTGAAGATCACCAGATATCTCACCTGCTGCCGGCGCACGTAGGCGAGCAACTCATCCCGCCGCTCGAACGTGAGCAATCCCGCGCAGAGAATCCTTTCGCGATGAGACTTCGACTGCGCCGCCATGCGCTGATACGCCATGGGTGCCGCATCCTGCCGATGGCGAAAACGTTCCGCCACCACCAGCGCCTTTTCGTCAGGCGGCAGCACCCGCTCCAGGAATTGAGTAATCTCGTACGGCTCGCGGAATTCGGGATTGGCGTGCAGCCGCGCCACCGGAATTGCGGCATAAACCGCCAGGCCGGCCAGCAGCAATCCCACCAGAACATTGGCCGCACGGGGCGCCAGCAGACGCGACCACCAGCCGCGGTGCTGCTGCAACGATGCCGCAATGGCCTCCATGCCGATCACAGCGAGTATCAGCGCCAGGCTCAGCGGAATCGCGGCAAAACGATTCACCGTTTCAAATTCCCTGCCGATGATGAAGAAGAAAAAAATCAGCACCAGCGCGCCCCAAGTCGCCAGCAATTTCAAAATTGGAGGCCAGGACTTTCGATTCTGCCACAGCCGGCGTATTCCCGGCAGGGCAAAGAGCAGCAGCGGCGAGCCGAAGAGTCCCAACCAGTACAGCATGCGGCCGGCATAGTGTGCCGCCCAGCCCAAATCAAAATGCGGCTGCCAGGCATAGAATGTGCGATCCGCGGTTTGAAACAGAAAGCTGTGCCATTCGCCCCAATGGAACTGGCTGAGCACGAGCCAAAGCCCGGGCGCCCAGCCGAAAAACAGCGCGGCTGCGAAAAAGGCTTTGATGGCGGCGCCGGCAGGTGCCCCCGCTGCTTCGCGTCTGGTTCTCCACAAAACGAGAAGAGGCAGCACGAACCAACTTTCGTAGCGCGTGAGACAGGCGAGACCGTAAAGCAGGCTGCCGGTGCGCGACCGCAGCATTGGCAGCGGATGGAACAGGAATGCCAGCGCGGCATAGAACAGCCCGAGAAACAACACATCCTGATAAGGCATCAGCGAGAGAATGACAAAGAGCGCATTGGCCGCGAACAGCAAGCCGCCCAGGCGGGCGAACGCCGGCGCGGTGCAGCGGCGCAAGCAGAGATGGAAACCGCAGGCCGCGAGGCTGCCGAGCGCGGCAAAGAGCACGCGAATCGGCACGATGCTGTGGCTGAGCAACGCCGGCACGTACACCAGCGCCTGCGTGAGCGGCAGCCAGTGCGCCAGAAAAAGCGTATCCCGAAAATAAAGCCGGCCGATGCTGTCATTGCCATAGGGTGCGGGGAATGCCCACAGCAGCAGCAGGCGCAGCGCGAAGCCGAACACAAAGATCAGAAGCACGTCGCGGCGCGCGGCTTTCTGCGGCTCGAACACGCGATTCATCCGATCGTCAAGGCGACCAAAGAAACCGCCGCGTGCATGACGATGCCGGCGGAAAAACCGAACCAAAACTCAACGGGCGGCAACGCACGCCGGCTGCGCCGCAGCGTGTAGAGGCCCAGCGGAATCCACAGCAACACGCCCGACACCAGTCCCGGCGAGTAGGAAGCCGTGACCACGGTGCCGATCAGGTGCAATGAGCCATTGATCACCACCAGCGTGCCGTATCCGCTCAACAGCCAATGCCAGGCCGGACGGCGCAGAATCACCAGCATGCTGGCGATCATGACAATCATGAAGACGGCATTGATGGAAAGAAATTGCGCGGCAGTCAGCCCGCTGCCGGCGAATCTGGCCAGCCAGCGATAGAAGCCCTCACCGCCCCAATATTCTTCGGTAAGATGCACGAGATAAGTGGCCGGAAAAAGCCACAACCATTTTCCCGCCACAGCGGGCGGCGCGGAGGTGAGGGACATGGACGGAAGCTCGTCGAATTTCTGCTTGACTTGCTGGATTCACCCCCCGATTTTCGACCCATGACAACACTTTCAATCATCGTGCCGGCTTACAATGAGGAGAACACCATTGGTGAAATTCTGGCGCGCGTGCAGCGCGTCGAGCTGAGCCATCTGGGTGTGCAACGCGAAATCATCGTGGTCAATGACGGCTCACAGGATGGCACGGGAGAGATTCTCGCACAGCTTGCGGCGAGCGCGGGTTTCACGCTCGTGCAGCAGCGCCGGAATCGCGGCAAGGGCGCGGCGGTGCAGGCGGGACTGGCGTACGCCTCCGGCGATCTCATTCTGATTCAGGATGCGGATTTGGAATATGATCCCCGCGACTACCCCGCCCTGCTCGCGCCGATTCTCGCCGGCCGCGCCGAGGTGGTTTACGGCTCGCGCATTCTTGGCAGCCGCGTGTTCGGCACGCGGGACTATTCCTATCTGCATTTCTATTGGGGCGGCCGGCTGCTGAGCTGGCTTACCAACCTGCTGTTCGGCAGCCGCCTCACCGATGAATCCACCGGCTACAAACTCTTCACCCGCCGGGCGCTGCAGCAGGTGTTGCCGCTGGAATATGCCGGCTTTGAGTTTTGCACCGAAGTGACGGCCAAACTCGCCCGCCGCGGGTGCGTCATTCACGAAGTGCCGGTGCACTATCATCCCCGCTCACGCGCACAGGGCAAGAAGATCACCTGGCGGCACGGCCTGCAGGCGCTGCTGACGTTGCTGCGCTACCGCCTGCGCCGGCCCGCAAAACCGGCGCAAGATAGAGAGCTTTTGCCAGGAAGTCAAGTCGGCGCAGTTTGACAAACGCTGCACCCGCGCGGGTCCGCGGCCGTCCACAAGCTTCTTCCTTCACCGCAGCGCCGGCGGCACCGGCAGCGCAAAAATCGCGCTGAATTCCAGGCCACGGCCGCGGTCGGACGTGAAGAGAATGCGGTCAGTCGCGGCCTGCCAAAGCGGAGAAGTATTGTGGCCGGCGGCAGAGGTCAGATGGTATAAAGTGCCGCCCGCGGTTTGATTGCTTCCGTCTGCCAGCTTCACCGCGGCGAGTGCCATCGTCGCGTCTTGCTTCTGCGCAAACAACAGCACACTTTCATCCGGTGACCAGGCCGGCTGCTCCAGACGATCGTCCGCCGCCAGCACCAGCTCATCGCGGCCATCGGAGAAGTCATACCGCCGCAATTGAAACCGGCTGTGCTCCGGTGCTGCGGCCTTGTCACTCTCGACACAATACGCCAGAAAATTTCCGCGCGGGGAACAGGCGGGATCATAAAATCGCCTCTGCTCACCGGCGACGCGCAACACCCGCAGTTGAAGCTGATCGTCTGCCAGCACCGCCAGGAACAGCGCCCCGCCGTTGATATAAACAAAACTCCTCCCCGCGTCCTTCCAGCTCGGCTGGCTGCCGGCAAGCACGAATTGCGGCTCCTCACCCTGTGCCCGGCTCAGCCAGATTTCATCGCGGCCGTTCACGATCGTTTGCACCAACAAACTGGCATCATCCTCGGCGAGATCAGGATGATAGTAGTTGCGGCGCGCCGGCGGCGTCCAGCGGCCGGAATCCGTCGAGTAGATGGTGTATTGTTCGTTCCAAAACTCGCAATAGCTGAACACCAGACGCCGGCGGCCGGCATCGGGATGCTTCATCAGCAGACCTTGATGGCGTTTGAATTCGGCGTCGTCCACGGCCAGCCAGGTGGCGCCGTCATCCGCGGGTGCCGGCCCGCCGCGGCTGGCCACCAGAGCGGAGAAACTCGCGATCAAGGTCACCGCAACTGCCAGTGCCCTGCCCAGTTTGGTTTTCACCGGCCGCAGCGCAATCAGCGGCCGGAAAAAACGCCAGGCCAGCACGCCGAAGAGCAACAACAGCCACAAGCGGGAGTATCCCAGCGGCGTGAGCCAGCCCTGCGCCAGCGGCAGGAGTTTGAGATAATGCGGCAGATTGATCACGATGAACAACGCCGCCAGTGTGGCAGCGGCACGCGCGCGGTGCTGCTCGAGCAGGATGGCCGCAAAGGCGGTGGTGGTCAAGGTCAGCAGCAGAAAATGATACGTGGTGCCGCTCGGCGAGACCAGCAGAAACCACAACGGCAGCAAACCGATCTCGAACAGGAACTGGTGGCGCGGCGCCGCGAAGCGCACCACGGCGAACAGCCACACAGCGAGCGCGCTGAATCCCCAAAACGCCACCGCGCTGAGAAAGTGAAAAGCCGGCGGGAAATCCAGAGGCGGCGCGGGATTGAGGGTGGCATTGTAAACAAAAAGCCGGCGGAACAGGCTGGCCCATGATTGAAAGAGCATCGCGAAGGGATCCTGAATTTCGCCGCGGAAATGGCGCGGAAAGACTTCAGTGAGAAAGACGCGAAACGGCTCCCAGCCCGCCAGCAGCGCGGTGACGCCGGTGACGGCCGCGACGGTGGCGCAGGCCGCGAGCACCAGCCGCCAGCGCCGCCGCCAGGCGAAATAAGCCACAAAGAGAATCCCCACGTACTTCATCGGAATCAGCAGACCGATCAACCCTCCGGCGAGCGCGTCTCTGCCCCGTTGCTGCGCCAGCAAGCCGAGCACGAGCGTGGCGGTGAGCAGCAGATACATCTGGCCAAACCGGAAATTGTTGATCAAGCCGAAGCCGGTGCCGAGAAAGATCACCGCCGTTGCCAGCCAGTGCAACCGCGTGAGACGGGCAAGGCCGCAAATGCAAACAACGATGAGGAGGGCGTTGACCGCGGTCCAGACGTTGCGCGCCGCCACCGCATCGAGAAACGTCAGCGGCAAGAACACGATGGCAGTGGGCGGCGGATGCGGAATGAACCCGCCGACTTGCTGCACGATGCCCTTGCGATCCATCTCCATTTGAAACCAGACAAAATCCTGATAGGCGCGAGCCAGCGGCGCGCCCTCGCGCACCAGGCGCGCGGCGGTGTAGTAATTGGCAAAATCGCCGCGGGTGTTGTTGCGGCTGGGGAGAATGCCGAACTTGACGATCAGCAGCGCGAAGAGGATGAACAGGCCCGCGAGTGCAAGCGCGAGCCGGCGATCTAAAGAGAGTGTTGTCACGATGCGAGAGGAGTTGGTGTCTGTCCGAAATCGCGGACTTGGGAGAGTACGTTCCGGCAATGGCCTGGCCCTTGCATTAGAATCTTCAGAGATTTCATGACATTGGTTGTTTTGGAAATTTCGGCCGCGCCGAGGCCTTTGCAGAATTCTTCAGAACCTCAATCTCTCATTCGGATATCGCGCGGCCCAAGCTTGAGAAATCTGACTCACAAGGCATTTGGTCTTCTGACGGAACCTGGTGTACTGTCACTGTCCATCGTGAAAGCGGCGTTTCAATACTTCATTCAGACGCATCTGGTGAAAAAGCTCGCACTGTACGCATCGCTTCGCTCGCTCCACACCGGACGGCGGGGTCAGATGAATCACGCAAGAAGCAGCACACTCCTTACTATCCCAAACCAGAAGCGGGGGTTCCTGCCTTGTCGAGTTCGCCGAACGCCCGCCACCGCCGGCCGGCTTCGGCAATGGTGAGATAGCGAATCGCGCCGGCATAGCGCCGCTCGATTTCGTCCAGCGCCTCGATCACGCGTTCGAGGTGACCAAAGACTTTGCCAAAACGCGGATCGCCGCCGGATTCGAGATGAAAACCGAGGCTGACATGGACGCCGATATTCTGCTGCGCCGCTGCCGCCACCGCACGCGCGACTTGATCAACCATGAAACCGGCCCCGACATAATCCGCCAGCAATGCGGTATCCGGGATCTCCAGCAAGTTTTGGATGAGCCGCGGCTGAGCTTCCGTCACTTCGTTGCCGTGGGTGTGAATCGCGAGGCCGCGGGGATAAGCGGCGAGAAAAAGTTGATTCGAGAGAAACGATTGCGCCGAGGGCCGCCGGCTGCCCCAGAGCTGCCTCAGCCAATCCGCCAGCGTGCCGCTGCCTGCCGGAAAAAGGGCAGCATCCACCGCTGAAGCTTCATACTGAAACGCCGGCTGTGTGTTCTGCAGCGCCGCCAGCACCGCGTCATTCGCCAGCCAGCCGCCGCAGCGAAAACTCAGGCATGCCTCCGCATTGGGGAGGATCTGGTTGGCGAGCAGCAAGCCTCTGCCGGCCTGCGCCAGTTGCACGATTTCATCCTGCGAATAAACGCCGAGCGGCACCCCGTGACCGTAATCGAGGCGCAGCGCGCCGGCCTCATCGACATAAGGCACGCTCAAACCCAGGCGATTTTCTCCCTGCGCGCCCCAATCTGGCAGTGCGGTATCCTGCACCGGATCAGCCGGCGTGAGGCCGCAGGCTTGCACCAAACTCATCCACCCGTGCAGATGCAGGCCAACTTCGCAGTGGCTGTGCGCAATGAGTTCGGCGATGCGTGGCGCATAGTACTCAGTCAAGCGCCGGCCGCGGGTGAAATAGACCGGGCAAATGAAATGAGTGAGCGGAATGCGGCCGCCAAAATGGCGGTTGAAATGCTGAAGCGCCTGCAAGCCGCGATTGAAGCGAAAATGCCGGTCAGCGCCGGGATTGTGCGGTCCTGCCACGGGGTAATCCAAACCGTCCCAATCGCAGGTTACAGTGATGATCACCGCCGCGGTTTCGGCAGAAAGGCGCCGATGGTTGTGATCAGTTGTCATGGGAAAAGCGTTGCGGCATTCATTCGTTGGGCACTGCCGGGCCAGTAGCGCCGCACAAAAGACCTCGCAGAGTCGCGAGACTGAGATTGCCGCCGCAAATCACCACGGCGACGTGTTTGCCGCGGTAAAATTCGGCGTGTTGCAGAAAAGCGCTGATCGCCACCGCGGCCGCGCCTTCGATGAGCTGGTGATGCGTTTCCATGAACCACAGCAGCGTCGCGCTGATCTCGTCCTCGGTGACCGTCACATAGTCATCCACCAGGTCGCGGCACAACGGCAGCGTGATGGCACCGGCTTCGACCCCGCCGGCCGTGCCGTCGGAAAGCGTGGGCAGCGATTCCAGCTCCAGAATGCGGCCGGCTTTCACGGATTCGATCATCACGCAGGAGTTGCGCGGCGAGCAGCCGATGATCTTGATGCCGGGTTGCATCGACTTGAGGTAAGCCGCGATGCCTGCGATCATGCCGCCGCCGCCGAGCGCGACATACACGGCCTCGAGATGGTCGTGCTGGCGCGCCAATTCGACGCCAATCGTGCCCTGACCCGCAATCACCTGCTCGTCGTTGTAGGGCGAAATGTAGACCAGGTTGTTTTGGCGGGCATACTCGCGCGCGAAGCTCTCAGTGATCACCGAGTCGTGGCCGTGCACGCGAATCTCCGCGCCCAGCCGGCGAATGGCCGCCACCTTCGCGGGCGAAGCATTGTCCGGCACGAAGATCAGCGGTTTGAGACCCAGCTTGCGGCCGCCGAAAGCCACCGCTGCACCATGATTGCCGGTGGAGGCCGCAACCACGCCCCGGACTGGTTGCGCCGCCGCGAGCGCCAGCATCTTGTTCAAGGCGCCGCGGACTTTGAAGGAACCGGTGTACTGCAAATTCTCCAGCTTCAGATAAACCTCGCAGCTGGTGTCCTGGCTCAACGGCAGCGAGTAATCGAGCGGCGTCTCCTTCACGTGCGGCCGCAAACGCCCGGCAGCCTGCAACACCCGGGCAGCGAGATCATTCATGGCAGTGGCCTCTCTGTTTTCAATTGTTGGTGCGCGAGCACCGCCCTCACGCCGCGTCGCACGGCGCGGATGAATTCACTTTGCCGGCCACCTGTCCGACCGCGACAGACTCCGTCAAAGTGGCCCGCCGCAAAGCGAGGTAGCAGCCGAAGTAGAGAACGCAACACAATGATTCGCTGGCCACACTGCTGATCGCGGCGGCGAGCGCGCCCCAGCGCGGAATGAGCAACCAGTTCAGCACAACATTGCACGCCACCGCCGCCGCCATAATGCCCATGTTCCAGGCCGGTTTGCCGGCCTGGAAGAAGACGTAAACCAGCGTGGCATACAACGCCAGCGGCACGATCGACCAAACCTGCACGCGCAATACGGTCACGGCCTCGGTGAAATGATAGGTGTGGCTGATCAACAACTTGGCGGAGAGAAAGACCGCCAGCGCCAGCGCGGCGCTGCACGCCAGTTGCAGCCACAGCGTCTTGCGCGCCAGCGCCCGCACCGCGGCTGAGTGCTTGCGCATGCCGGCAATCGCCGGAAAAAACGCGGCGACGATCACCGAGGGTGCCACGCGCAACACCTTCACGAAATTGCCGGCGGCGCTGTAGATGCCCGCTTCCGCGTTGTCGCGCAGGGCCGCGAGCAGCATGATGTCCAGGCGATAATGCAGAATGCCGAGCAAGCCCATCAAAAAAAACGGCAGTGCCGCCACCACCAGCTTGCGAGCAAGAGCGCGATCGCAGAATGCCCTGTGGCCGGCCAGTCCCCAGCCGTGCGCCCGCCGATAGAGTTCGGCCAGCAGGGCAGTTTTCGCGATTTCCACGACCACCAGGAACCACATGACGGTCTGCAGATCGCGCGTCGTGGCGAGCAGCCACCACGCGCCGGCCAGCAACAGGGCGCCGCTGCTCAACGCGGCCGCGGTGGGAGGAACCATTTGCTGGTGCGCCCGGAACGCGGCTTCCAGCGTGGCGCCGAGGCTGCGCGGCAGCATCAGCAATGCAAACACCCAAAAGAGCTGGCGTTCCTCCGCTTGCGTGAAGTAAAGGAAGGAAAACAGCAGCAGTGCCGGCGTGGCGATCGCGCACAACAGTGCCTTCAAGGCGAGGCTGGTGTGCACGATGCGGGCGCTGGCCTGTGGCGCGCGGCCGATGTCCTGCACCAGGGAAGTCGATTGCCCGAGGTCGACAAAAAAGGCGAACGGCATGAGCATGGCGGTGAACAGCGTGTAGAGTCCGAGCGCCTCCCTGCCCAGGCTGCGCGCCAGCAGCACGGAGAACACGAACAACGCGGCCAGCGTGCCGAGATTCATGACCAGCAGACAGGCCGAGTTCTTGAACAGTTTCGCGAGAGGGGCGGGCATGAAAAAGGTCACTCTGCCAGGATCCGGTTCGGCGTGGAGCATGACTCCGGAAAAACGATTGCGCCTGCGAAGATTTTTCTGAAACGCGAAGAGGCAAGGGGCGACACGACCAAAAACAGCATGGCTGTTGAACTTTGCGTCCTTCGCCGCTTCGCGGTGAGCAAGTTGGCCGCGGTTGACGAGCCACGTTAGGAGTCAGACTGGAAGGATCAGAAACGGATTTCCGCAGAATGACGGCGTTAGGGTCGAGGTGAGGGCGTGCAAGCTCACGCGCGGCCGCGCACCTTGGCAAACCACCAGCGCAGTCCCACGAACAGAAAGCGCCAGTCGCGGAAAAACTCCGGCGGCTTGCCTTCGAAGGCATGGCCGATGAATTGAAAAATCCAGCCGATGACAAACAACGCCAGCGCCGGCAGCCAGAGATTCGCAACGAACGGCGCGGCCAGGAACAGCAGCACGGAAATCGCAATCAGGGGAATGCCGACGGTGTGACACGCGCGATTGACGGGATGTTGGTGGCTCTGCGCATACTGGCCGATCCATTCGTCCCAGGTTTTTCCAGCGAACATGGCTTGCTCTCCCTTCGGGTTTTAGTGTGACACTTTCCGCAATACTCAAAACGATCCGGCAGCCGTGAAAATTCAGTCATTCGAGCACCCGCCCGGGCACTCAGAATCTTTTGAAGTCCGCTCGGCGAAGTCATTCAACCACCAGAGTTGATTCGAATCAAGAACAGCCGGGCGGTGGGTTTCTTCAATTCGACAAAGTCTTAACGGCAGCCTGGTTTCATCACCTCATTGCGCTGATTATGATGCCAGATTCACCATGCGATCAAGGCACCGCACCCAATCGCCCATGGCCGCCACTGCTGTTTCCGGATCATCGAGCGGCGCATCGCTGTGCGCCACATGCCGGTTGCGGATTTCGTTGACTTTTTTCAAGTCATCGTACAGGCCTTTCATGCCGGCCTCGGCAAAAACATTCGCCACCGCCTTCCACACGCCGGCCACACCCAATCCGCCTTGCTGCGCATAATCCAGGCAAAAGAGCAGTCTCCCCAGTTTAGCATTTGCGCGAAAATCGAAAAAATGTCCGGATGAAATAATATTACATGAATAACCGATAGTCGTACGAGATCGGCCCGAATCGTTCGAGTTTTGCTCCAATTCTTGCGATCTGTCGTGACGAGCAGATCGTTGCCGGTAACTTCGAGTACATATCTGCCGAGTTCCAATCCATCTTGGAAAGTCCGAGAATTTCAGATGTCAGCAGTTCCAGACTGGCGCTTCCAGCGTGTCGCCGCAGAAGAAGAGGAGCTGGGATGTGGCGTTTGCCTTGGAAATACTTCCATCCTTGGATTACCGCATCAGTGGCTCCATGAGACCAAACAAGTGCACTACGGTTTTCCAACAGGACTGCGGTTCCACGACGTACCGGAAAGTTGTCTTCGTCGAATTTTTGTTTCTTTTGCCCGTTCTCCTCTTTGTACTTTAATACAGATGACACATACCGAAGTGAGGCATCTGTATTGATCTCAAGCAGATCGACCTCGCCCACACCACTCAGACCGTCCAGCAGTCCTTTTTTTTCTTCGTCCAGGAAGCGGGTCTGCTTGTGAACGACGACACGAGGCGGCAAGCGGAACTGTGATTCGAAGAATAACTGTCGAATGGTCTCGGCAACCCTCCTGGCGTCGTCGTACGACATATGCGGATTACGACCGAGGATCACTGGGTTCTCTATCTTGCTTAAGCGAAATTGCAATCCTTCGCCTTGTGCGTTAAAAAGATGACTACAGCCCAAAACGATACGTTGGCCCTTCGCCGCATAGCGATCAATGGTGAAGCCAAGCCCAACGAAAGCTGTGTTGGGATCGAGCGCTTCAAGCACCCAAGGCGTTCTCATTGCCTTGGCATACAGGGCGACCGTCAACCACCACCACACGCGACATTGCTGACCACTGGACAGTGTGTGTTCTTCGAGAAACTGCGTTGCGACTCCTTTCTGAACACAATAAGCCTTCACGAAGTCGTGCAGGTCAAAATATTCCTGCTCATCTCGGTAGTCTCGCCAAGTGGACCAGCGATTCGGGATAAAGACAAGAACTACATGCGGCTTTTCCACCGCAACGACGGAGTCAATCGACCGAGTGATCAACTTCGCCAGTTCAAGAGAAGTCGCTTTAGAACTCCCGCTAACCTTTGGTTCTGGGCAAACCGCCCATGCCGTGTCACCCAGCCTAGGAATTTCCAACGGAACGCCGAATGCTGATTGAAAACCCGGATAATCGATCAGGTAATCCTTCTCAGTTTTATTCGGCTGATGAACCTGTCCAGATTGGCAAAGGTAACGACTTAGAAGTTGACCCTCGCGTTCAGGACAGACCACGCCAAGTCGTATCGACGGTGCTAGCCCATGCGAACTCAAAGCAAAGTCAAAAGGCCTGTTTGAATGCAAGCCACGTAGCGGATGCGAATCACGCGCGTACTGTGTTCCGCTGCGATTGGCAAACAGCAGCTTTGGTTCAGGGATCTCGAGTCCCTGTTGTTTAATGTGGGGACGAATACGGTCCTCGATTGGGATCGATTGTTGACGAACTCGTGACCCAATCTGAGCGAAAAGCGGCGCGGTTCGAATTTTGAACCGGAACGTCGAACCACAGTTTGATGGAAACTTGATCTCAAAGGTCCCTTTTGTGGGCAGGAGCTTTTCCCGCCAGTAGCCGAGTGCCTGATTGAACTTGTTATTGTGTTGATAGCCGAGGATTTCCATTTTAATAACTTTTGTCACATTACGTGGAAGCTCGTTACCCTTGGCATCAAGGATGGCAACCGTCGGCTTCACCACCATGTGCAGCCGTCCGGAAAACTGTCGCAGGTGGACAACGACGGCTCGGTGAATGTAACAGTCCTGTCCACCGTGCTGCTTTTTGTCGTACGCTTGCGTCTCCCACAGACATCGTTTACAATCCGTAGCGACGCCTGAACTTTCAGCAAGTGCCCGAAGCAATACGCGTCGCATCAACGCGTTGACGGCTCCATGATCAAAATTTCTGTCGGCATCGGTGACTGGAGTTCGTTCGATCAAACCTGCCAATTGTTCCCCGACAGCATCCTTGATATCATCCAGCAGTCCAAGTGCGAGTACTTTCTTTCGGTGCGGAACGGCGACAAACCTACGCCCTTTGCTCAATTCCTCGAGCCAGTCCCAGGGTTTTTCGGGCCACTTCTTGACATCAAACGCGAAGACCTCCGATGGACAGTCAATCTCAAAAGCATTGCTTTTGATCAGAGTTTTGCAAGGAACCTGGTCGATAATAAATGGCGCATTTCGGTCTCGAAGTTCCTTGCTGACCTCGGACAGCAACAGTCGCGCCCGTTCCTGCTGATTGCCGGTCAAGCAGTGCAACGCCAGTCTGGTGAGCGTGTCATCAAATCCCATCGTAGGTACAAAATATGCCGTTCGACCAGCAGCTCTCGCAGTCTCCAACAGTCTATGCACAGGCTCGTTGATCTCATCTCCGAAGCCACACCAGTAAAGACCCGCAGGCCCTGGTCGCGAATACGCTGCTTCCAACGCTTCCATTACCGATTTGTCCCGACCACTATAACCGATCACAATTAGAGTCGTGTTTTGAAGTTCGGCCACCAGGTCATTCTTCAACTGTGCTTCCTGCTGTTGTAGTTCGTCGTCAGTGTTTTTCAATTTGTCATAGCGATAATCCCCATGTAGCGAAACACAAAGCAACTCGCCGCGTCGTGGTTGCCGTACTACGCGATGCTGGCAGTCGATGCCAACCTCAATCGGTGTGATGTTGAAACTAACCGCGGCTTTTGCTACGAGGCCGTCAAAGTTTGTGGTCCAGGACGACGTAATGATGCCCGCCTCGGCCATGAGGCAAAGTAAATTGTAGCCAATGTGCGGCTGGGCCAATCGAATTTTATCCGCGAAGAATTGTCGGCGATGCCCGCTAATAGGATAGCATTGCTCGATGTAAAAGGAGTATTCCTCAAGCGAACCGTATGCAGGATAGCCGCCCTTCGTATCGAGCCATCGCTGAATGCGTTCCTGAACTGAGCGTAATGTCAATTCTGAGAACTGCCGCTCGACACCAGGATTATTCGTCAAGAAAATACTTCGCTTCCACTCCCAAATGCACATACCTGCGGAGGGAAGCCCGGAACTGATTGACGCCCCTGCGCCTAAAAAGACTGCATGCGGTGCCTGGCTATCCACACCAATGGCACGAACGAAGGCATCTAATGGAAGTATCAAGTGAGTCATTTCTTATTTTCCGCTTGTTTTCAGACTGTATTTGTTTTCTCGCAACACCTTCCCGCCAGATTCTGGAGATGCACCCAACTCGCCATAACTTGCAATGTCAATTTTCATGAACCCAAATAAGACTCAGAACAGTATTGTAAAAAGGAAGAGGAACGGCATGTTCATACAAAACCAAATTTCTTCCGAATCGGCAGTCTTCGAGCCATGTATCACCACTTACTGATTCAGGCTTTGGGGGAACTCCGCCTTTTGTGAAAAAATCATACGCACCTTCCGTACCTCCGGTAGCTTCGCGAATAGAATGGATTCTTCAACGATGGTTCGGCCTTTAGAAGAAGAGCCGACAAGAAAGAAAGGCATATTTTCCATTTCTGATTTGTATTTTGGCGTTTACGTTTAATTGATGCCCTTTCACGTCTCCAACCGTAGAAAGTGAACCTGACCGGAGCTCCTTGTGTGACGACCGTTTTATCATTTATCGTAATTTCCATTTTAAACTCTTAAGCCTCATCAACGAAACAAGTGATTTCCTTAACTGAATCGCTATTCCATGCCTTTGTGGAAGAGCAAGCTCTTCCAAACCTTCCAATCTCAAAAAGTGCATCCGACCAGACATTTCGCCAGCGACGATAATCTTATTATTCGGTGCAATAACAACCGTCTTCATAGAGCTCTCACCAATAAAACTGGCTATCTCTTCCCCTGATTGAAAGTCCCAAACAATAATCTTTTTGTCATCCGAAGCAGAAACGACAAGTTTGCTATCAGGAATGGTAACGACACTTTTGACTGAGTCAATATGGCCTTCAAGGGTTCTCATCAACTGGCCAGAGTCCCAATCCCACACTTTAATCGTTCCGTCGTCTGAAGCGGAAATAGCGAGTTTGCCGATTGGTGAAATCGCTATATCATTAATCTTACCGCTGTGACCTTTCAACGTTCTCAGGGCCCGACCCGAAGCCAAATCCCACACGATGAGGGTATGATCATCTGAAGCGGAGACAGCAAACTTGCCATTAGGAATGATTTCGACATTAGTGACGCTGTTGATATGACCTACCAAGGTTCTTATCACTTTTCCGGAAGTCAAATCCCAAACTTTGAGTGTTTTGTCAAAAGAAGCGGAGATGGCGAATTTTCCATTAGGCGTGATCACAACGCTATTGATGAAGCCGGTATGACCTTTCAGAGTTCTCAGAAGTCGGCCTGAAGTCAAATCCCACACTCTGAGTGTGTCATCCCAAGAGGAAGATACATCCCAAGAGGAAGATACAGCCAGCTTGCCATTGGGTGTGATCGCGATACTGTTGACGGAACCTTTGTGACCTTTTAGGGTTCTGAGAACTCGGCCTGACGTTAAGTTCCACACAATGAGCGTATGATCAAATGAAGCAGAGACCGCAAACTTACCATTGGGCGTAATCGCAACATTGAGCACAGAACTACTATGGCCATTCCATGTTTTTGGGGTCTGGCGCAAGGCTATATCCCAAACCTTTAGCACTTTGTCCCAAGAAGCAGAAACAACCGATTTACCATCTGGCGTGATCGCGACATCCTGAATTGTGCTACCATGACCCTCCAATGTTTTCAGGGTTCGACCAGAATTCAAATCCCAAACTTTGAGTGTTTTATCTGATGAGGCAGAGACAGCCAACTTGCCATTCGCTGAAATCGCCACACTTTTGACCCACTCGATGTGGCCTTTCAAGGTCTTCAGGGCTCGACCTGAAGCCAAATCCCACACTTTGAGTGTTTTGTCATCCGAAGCGGAGATGGCGAATTTGCCATCGGGCGTGATCGCAACGT
>JBBIKM010000095.1:0-22719 GCA_037445455.1 bacterium
GGTCTCGCCCTCCGGCAAAATCATCACGCTGCAAACTCCGCTGCGCCGCAGCCATCTGGGCACCGGCGAGTTTCGCGCGGAAGTCGCCAACCTGTCGCGCAATGTCATCATCGCGTCGAAGGATCCGCAGGGCGTGCGCGGCCACACGCTTTATCATTACAACAGCCGCGGCAGCATCAGCTACGCGGAGTTTGCTCATCTCGGCAAGCTCAACACGCTCGCACGCTACCCGATTCACTTCCACGTGCTGGGGGATTCGCACCGCGGCGCCAGTGTGATTGGCGCTTCGATTTGGGATTCCCACAACCGCTTCCTCACCATCCACGGCACCAACTATCTCGTCGTGCGCGATTGTGTCGGCTATCAATCGGTGGGGCACGGCTTCTTCATGGAGGATGCGAGTGAAGTGTTCAACCTGCTGGATCACAATCTCGCGGTGCTGGGTTACAACCATGTGCCGTTGCCCGATCAGGCGCTGGCCTACGATCAGAATGCCGGCGCGGGCTTTTGGTGGGCAAACGGGATGAACGGCTTCGTCAACAATGTTGCGGCGGAATGCGACCGCTACGGCTTCCTCTACGAAATTCCGCCGGACGTTCGCAACAGCGTGCAGCAGCCGGACGGCTCGATGCGGGACAACGTCCAAATCAACACGCTGCCTTTCATTCGCTTCGACGGCAATGAGGCCCACGGCATGATGATGTACGGCTTCAGCGGCGAAGGCGAGGCCAGGCCGGATAATCCCTTCGTGATCAGCAATCACAAGAGCTGGCAGGTGCGCTATGGCCTGCGCGCGGTGGGCAATTATACCTTCGTGCAGAACTATAATGCCTGGCAGGCGACTTATGGGTTCTACGGCACCGCGGCGAAAAATGTCAGGTTGGTCGGCATGAAGGGCCGCGAACTGAATCAAGTCTCGCTGGAGTTCTATGAGAAGCCGGAAGGCTTGCACACTTTCGAGAATCTGGTGCTGGATGAGGTTGGGCAGTATCCCTTTCGCATCACCGGCCGCGACGGCCGCAGCGAGCCGTGCGAAATTCACGTGCGCAACTACACGCTCACCAATGTGGAAGACAACAAAACCGGCGCCGGTAGTGAGACCAACCACGCCAAGGCCACGCCGGAGCTGACGCTTTATCTGCACGACTTTTTCGGGCCCAACCGCGATGCCAAAGTGATTCCCGGCAATCAAACGCGCAGCGACGGTTTGAACTATCAGGTCATGACGCCGACCTTCGAGGAATACGTCAAGGTCGCGGAAGTCAACGTGCCGTTTCCGGAAAATCCCATCAAGCCGGTGGATCGCATGGGGCCGGTGACCGTAATCACTTATCCGCCCGCGGACCAAACCGTGGCCACGCGGCCCAACGGCGATTTAATCGTGACCGGCACCTGCTTTGATGCGAGCAACATTGCCTCCCTCACGGTGAATGGCGTGAAAGCGCGGCCATTGGCGGACAATTATCTGCAGTGGCAGGTGCGCCTCAGCAATCTGCGCGGCGGTGAAGTCACCCTCAAGGCCGAGGCCGTGGATGAATTCGGCAATCGTGAGCTGAACCCGCATGTGCTCAAGATCAATCTCGGCACGCCGACCGCTGTGACGGAGGCCGGAGCTGCTGACACGGCGGTACGCGACTATTCGCTGTCGCAGAATTACCCCAATCCCTTCAATCCGGAAACGCGCATCGTGTTCGAAGTGCCGCTGGATGATCTCGGCAGCCGGTCGGTGCGGCTGGTGATTTTCGATGTACTCGGCCGCCAGGTCAAGACGCTGGTGGACGGCAAGCTGATGCCGGGCAAATATACCCAGGCGTGGGATGGCCGCAACGAGTTGGGCGCGGCCGTCAGCTCCGGAATCTACTTCTATGAATTGACCGCGGCGAGCAGCAGCGGAGCCACGTTCCGCCAGACACGCAAGATGGTGTTGTCGCGCTGATGACTGCCACAACAGCAAGTCTGCACCCTCATCGCTATTGGAGACCAGCTTGACCCCGAGGGAGTGGCATGTAAAAGCCAACGGGCAGCGCCCTGGGAAGTGATAAGGTTTGTCGCAGCCAGTGGTCTGTTACCTTGACAGGCATTGCCGTCGTCCAGGTCATCCTGCAAGAATCTTGTAACGATTTGAGCACAGTGCCACGTGCCGCACAAACTTCCTTCCGGGTGCACACTCGGAATCACGTATACAAATCAAAGTGACAGAGCGCCAACCTTACAGAGGCGCCATTCCTGACGTGGTTCCATGGCGCCTCGGTGGCGCTGGGTGGTTTGTCCCAATGACGGCTCTCCCAGGGCGTTGCCCTTCGCTGCTACCCTTTGCCCCCGTGGGGCTATGTGTCTGTGCAGGAGAATTCGACGTAACGTTGTCGTATCACCCTCCCTCCGAAAACACCACCGTCCGGGCGTTTCCTCAGGGAAAAAATACGCCTCACCCCACTGGTGCGTGCTGCGGAGCCAGGCGCTCAGACGGTTTCTTCAATTCTGACTGAGTGGCGACTGAACATTTCCTCACACCAGCTCACCTTCGGCCGCTCTTGTGCGGTGAATCACTGGCAAAAAGAAAAAGAGGAAGCCCAAAAGGCCTGCACTCTCATTCGAAGGAATGGGCGCAGGCCTTTTTCATTCCTTGGCCGGCAAAAAAGTAGATGAATTTATGGCATGAGATTGTTATACTCCAGCCACGAAAATCATTGTGATTCCCGTCTGAGTATGCCTTTCCAACACCTGGCGCGTGCAAGTCATGCTGTAAGCATCCTCTTTAGGACGGGGAAGAATGCAAGTTTGCGCAATGACGCGAAAAGTAAAGATCTATGAACAAACTTCGAAAGGCGGGCCAATCATGACGAGTTGGATTGAGCAGATTCCTTTGCCGCTTTGGCTGACATTGGCGTTCGCTGCGACTTTGGTGTCAGCCGCCGTTTTTGCGCTCGCGCGCTGGTTCCGCCTGAAGGCCGTGAAACTCAAAGTACCGGGGGCGGAGCTGGAATTCGAACGAAACACTCCGAATTCTTCCGTGTCTTCCATGTCCGCTAGCGGCATCTCCCAGGAGGTGGTTGCCACACAGGGCGGCAGCATTCAAGACACGGAGCAGAATGCCGAAGGCGACAACATCCAACAAAAGATTCACGGCCAGGGACAAATTTCAGGGGTAAAGCAAAATGCCAAAAATCGCTGAAGCGCCGTTCGTCATTTTCGATCCGATCAAGTACTTCACCGATCGCGAGCGCCAGGTGCAGGCGTTTGACCGGCTGTGGCACAACCCCTCGCCGTGGGTTCTGTTTCTGTACGGTATGAGCGGCAACGGCAAATCCACTTTTATGCGTTACGTCATTGCCACCCGCTGCCGGCCGCAGAAGCTGGCCTACACGCAATTGTATCTCGATTCTCCCGAGGCGGCGACGGACCGCTTCGTAATGGCGGCAACGCTGGCTGAAGGTCTGCGCGAGCACCTGCCAGCCAAGATCTTCGACCGCTTCGAGCAACAGCGCAATGAAATCTTGGCGGGGCTGCAGAACCAGCGTGCCAACCTGCGCAGCACGCAAATCGTGAAGGCCGAGGCCGGCGCTACGATTCGTGACGTGCAGCAAGATGCGGTCGTGCGCCTGGCGCGCGAGCTGGACGAAACGGCCTACCGCCGCCTGGCCAATGCCTTTGTCGAGCTGGCGGGGGCGCTGCCGGAGCGCGTTGTTTTTTTCCTTGACGGCTATGAGGCCCTGCAGCGCACCGGAGACCGCGGCCTGAGCGGATGGCTGTGGAACGTGCTGGAACGTTGCCAAAAGCACTGCCCGGGCTTGCGCGTGGTGGTGGGTTGCCAGGATGCGCCGCAACTTCCGATCGACTATGGTGTAGTTGATGACGATCTCGCGCCGTTTCAGTGCAGCGATACGCAGCAGCTCTTCAGAAATTTGCAGATATCCGTGCCGCAATTGGCTGAAGCCGTGCACAAATTCACTCAGGGCCATCCGTTGCTGGTGGCCATGGCCGCACAGGAGGCACTGGCCGGCCATCTAACACTAGCGGAAATCCGGCAGGCGATCGACGACAATCGCAGAGCCGAGGAGTGGCTGTTTCAGCGGGTGATTGGCCGACTGCCTGAGCCGCACCGGAGCGCACTGCCTTGGCTGGCGTTGCTGCGTCGCTTCAATCATGACGGCCTCAATCACTTGCTTGCGCCCCGTGGCATCACGTTCAGCGAAAAGGACTTTCGAGTTTTGCAGCAATTTAGCTTCGTCCGCTACGATAAAGGCTGGTGGCGTTGCCATGATCTCATCCGCCGCACGCAGCAACGCTATTACAAAGAGGCACAACCGCAAACAACGCATGCATTTTACGAGGGCTGCTGGCAATACCATGAGGGCCGGTGGCAGGCAAAGCGGCAAGAAGCTGATCGTTTGGATGCGCTTTATTACCTTTTTTTGCTCTCGCCCGAGAGGGCTTACGTAAGCTGGCATGAAGCATTGCTTGAAGCCAAGCAGAATTGGCGCCGGGAATTTTGGGGAGAGCTAGTTAAAGTAGCGGATGAAGCCTTTGGTTTCGTGAGCGGAGCGCGTCAGGCGGATTTTGCGTATGAGCGCGGGAATTATGGGCGGTGGCAATATGATATGACTACCGCCCTCGACGCCTACAACCACGCGCTCTCACTTTTCAAACAAGTCGGCTACCGCCTCGGCGAAGCCAACACCCTGAAGGCCATCGGCGATGTCCATCAATTCAAAAAAGATCTCGCCGCCGCCCTCGACGCCTACAACCACGCGCTCTCACTTTTCAAACAAGTCGGCTCCCGCCTCGGCGAAGCCAATGTTTATCAAAGTCTCGGAAATCTCTATCACGCTCAACTTCAATTTCAACAAGCTCGCATTGCATTTGAAACAGCTTTGGCACTGCACAATGCCATAGCCGATCGTTACAGTGTAGCTTCGGATTTGCACGACCTCTCCTTCACCCTGCAAAGCTTGGGACAGGCGGAAGCCGCCGTGCAAGCCCTCGAGACCGCGTTACGCACATGTTGGGAAATCGATATACCATGGTCAGATCTGGTCATCGAAAGACTATTTGATTTGAAAAATCTTCCGGAAGATGAATTTGATCTCTATTTGTCGCGGCTTGCGCAACCCTGGGGGTTGGGTCAAAAGGTGAAAGGAAGGACATGAATCGTTGCTCTCTCCTCTTGCCCGCCTTTGCTGCCGGTCTCTTTCTGTCTTCCTGCGGGAAAGACAATGCCACCGACCCCGGCAAATTCAGTGTTTCCCTCTCCGCCCCCACCCTCATGCCGCTGGCTGCCGGCGAGGGCCACTACGAGCTGTGGATCAGTTTTCCGCAAGATGAGCTGCGCCTGCAGAAGCGGGCTCATGGCGATGAAGCATACGTGAGTTTCGGCAAGTTCAACGTCACTGGCAACGGCCAACTGGTGGACTTGAACGGCAAGGCGATGGTCTTCGCGCCGAAATCCGGCGTGGAAATCGACATTAATCTCGCCGTCGATGCCGTGCTCTCGGTTGAACGCGAGAGCGACAATGACAATCGACCCGGCTCGCGCCTGCTTGGCGGTGAATTCACCGGCAACGATCGGCAGGCGACCGCGACGCTGCGGGCCAGCAGCAGGGACGCCGTGGGTTACGATTTCACCCGCAGCAGCGGCAACTACCTCCTGCAGACGCCCTCAACGGCTGACACGCTCGATTGCAACCGCGGCTTGTGGTGGATGATGCCGAATGAAACCGCTGGGTTGGGCAATCTGCCCGCATTGGCCGACACCTCGGGTTGGAACTATGAGGGCTGGCTGGTCGATCACTCCGGCGCGCAGCCACAATTCTACTCCACCGGCACCTTTTTGACCGCCATCGGCGCGGATGCGGATGGTGCCGGCTTGACTGCCGGCGGCGGCACCGGCTTACCTTTTCCAGGACAGGATTTTGTGCGGGAAGCACCCGGCATTCCGTTACCGCCACCGTTGGACAACGGCAGTTTTGCGGTGCTGGTGACACTGGAACCCGTGCCAGATAACTCGCGCCAGCCGTTTTATCTCGTCATTCTGCGGGATGAAAGGATCGAGCCGAACTCGGCCGGGCCGCAGATCGCAGCGCCAATGCAAAATGTTGCAGCGAGCAGTTTCCCCAGCGCCGTGGTCATTATCGATCGTTGAAGCTCGGGCGAAAGCACTGGCTGCGCGTGAGCGCAGCCAGGGTGCGGCAAACTCAACCGGCACTGCCTCTGAAGCAGGTACGGGCAGGCGCTGCAACGTTTGGCCGCTGCGGGCGTCTGGTTTATTACCTGCCTCCGCCCTGCCGTTCTGCCAAACAAGCTGGTGGCCTTCCCGGTTGCCAGCATTGCAAGAGACCTTCACAAGCAGCGAATGGCGCGAGCGATTTTCCCGGGCGGAGCGTAACGCAAACGGCGTTTTCAGTCATCGTGCTGATGTCTCTTCTGATCACAATCCTGCTGGTGCTGCTGCCGCTGGCGGACGGCAACGCCCAGCTCACCAGGCGTGAGCGGGCGCAGCAGCTCTTGCAGCAAACGCTCGCCGAAAGGCCGGGCCTGGCGTTGCCGGAGTTCGTCAATCGCCTGGAAAAAGTCACGCGTCTCGATGCCAGGTTTGCCGAGGCCTACTATCAGCTCGGACTGGCGCGGCAGCAGGAGAATACCATTCGCAGCCGAAGCGCCGCGGCCGAGGCCTTCCTGCGCGCAATCGCGCTGCAGCCGCGCAACCAGGAGTATCGCTACCAGTTGGCGTTGCTGCAGATCGAGCGCGGCTTTGACGGCGAAGCCCGCAGCCAGTTCAAGCAGATGATGAAAATCAATCCCGCCGATCCCCGCCCCTATTACCATCTCGCGCTGTACGAAGAAAAAGACATGCTGCATTACCGCGAGATGGTGAGCCTGCACGAGAATGCCACGATCTCGTTTCACGAGTTTGCGCAGAAGGATTTCGAGGAAGCCAGGCGCCTGCTGAAAACGGCGCTGGCGCTTGATCCCGGCATGCTGCCGGCGCGCCAGCGGCTGGCGGCGTTACTTTTCGAAGTCGAGCAGTATGATGAAATGGCTGCGGTGTTGCAGGCCGGTCTCGGCCTGGGCGACAGCACGGCCGGCGCCCATTCCGAGCTTGCCGATTTGTACCTGTGGCTTGGGCTGGCGCACACCCGCCGCCACGATCCGGAAGCAGCAGCCGCAGCTTATGCGGCCGCCTTCGCGCTGTTGCCGCCGGAACAACGGGCCTTCTTCTCCTCGCTTGCGCCTGTGCTGGCCCCGGCGGCGCTGGAATCCTATCTGAGCCTGGACACCCTCAGCCGTCGCCAGCATGAGCAGCATTTCTGGCAGGCGCGCGATCCGCTTTTTCTCACCTCCGCCAACGAACGCCTGCTGGAACATTTCAGCCGCCTCGCCTATGCCGGCCTGCGCTACGGCGTTCCGGAAAAAGGCGTTGCCGGCTGGCAAACCGATCGCGGCCGCGTTTTGATTCGCTTCGGATTCCCGCGCCAGCGGCTGCGCACCCGCGCAGATCTCGGCTCCACCCCCACCGGCCACGTCACGCTCAACGCCTCCAAGGAAGTGTGGGACTACGGCAACTTTCACATGATCTTTGACGATCGCTTTCTCAACGGCGATTATTCTTTTGCATGGAATTTGGATCCGGCAGGCGACGGCAAGGTCTTGTTCGAACGCCAGGTCGAGCGCGAAGCGGAACGCTTTGACTTCCCGCACGGCGGCCAGCCGCTGGCGCTGCCGCACCTCATTGCCCAGTTTCGCGCCCCCGGTCACAGCGACAGCACGCTGCTGGAAATCTACTACGGTTTGTTCAGCGCCGATTTGAAACCTGCCGCGATCAAGCAGGAGCAGCGGCAGTATCAACTCGCGCGCGGCTTTTTCCTGTGCTCGCCAGACTGGTTGCCGCAACACAGTTGGCGGCAGGATCGCAAAGTTCTCACTGCCGCTGCCGGCACGCCGAAGGGACAGGAAGTCCTGATCGAGCGCTGGACACTCGCTGCGCCGCCGGGCACTTATAACTTCTCGCTGGAGACGCTGGATCTGGTTTCGCGCCACTCGGGCGCGGTGCGGGATGAGATTGCCATCGAAGATTTCTCCGGCAGCCACCTGGCGGTGAGCCAGATTCTGCTGGCGGAGGCAGTGGAACCGGCGAGCGAGGAGCTGCTGATGTACAACAAGGGTGAACTCGGCATTCTGCCCTCGCTGGCACGCCGGTTTCGTGCGCAGGCGCCGATTTACATCTACTACGAGATCTACAATCTCGGCCAGGATGAGACCGGCGCAACCAGCTTCCGCATCGAAACCACGGTGGAACGCGACGACGCGGAACGCTCGCCGGTTGCGAGTGCAGTGCGGTCGCTCGGCCGGCTGTTGGGCCTGGGCAAACAAGCGGTGGCGGTCACCTCAGCGTTCGAATCGCAAGGCACGAGCAGCCAGGAGAATTTGCATCACAGCATTCAAGTGCTGGAAGCCCAGGCTGGCAAATACCGTCTCACGCTCACGGTGACTGACCTGCAGCGCAACCAGCGCGCGACGCGTACCGTCACTTTCGAGATTCTCTGAACCCAAAAAGAAGTTGACTTCACCCCGGCGAATCTCTACATTCGCCGTCGCCTTGTGAGCCACAAGGCGCCTGCCAACGGCTCATGGTCAGTGAAAATGCCGGGGCGGGCAAGACCAATTGCGCTGCCCGAGCAGGCAGAAGTTGGGTTCGCGCCGGAACCGGCCGCGGTTGTCTGTCGCGTTTCCCCATTCCCTCCACGAGCACAGGAAGCAGATATGATTGCAGGCGTTGTCATCAAAGAACTCACGACTTATCCCGATGAACGCGGCTTTTTTCGAGAGATCATCCGGCGGACGGACGGTTTTTTCCCGGAAGGATTCGGACAACTCAGCCACTCCGCCATGTATCCGGGCGTGGCCAAGGCGTGGCACATTCACCGCAAGCAAATCGATTGGTGGTACGTGCCGGTGGGGAATTTGAAGCTGGTGATGTATGACAAGCGCGCTGATTCACCGACGCACGGCGAACTGCAAACAATTTTCATGGGAGAAAATTATCCCGCCAAGGTCGTGAAGATTCCCGCTGGCGTGGCGCACGGCTGCAAAGTGCTGGGAGGCGGCGTCACGCATTTGTTCTACGTGACCTCCAGCGTTTACAACCCCGATGATGAGGGCCGCATCAATCACGATGATCCCACCATCGGTTATGATTGGACGGCCGGGCCCGAGATCAAGTAGCCGGCAGCAAAAAGGAAAAGGCGCCGGCAATCCTGCCCTGGCGCCTGCTCAATTCGAATGGCCGTGCTGCAGGTGGTGTTCGCCACGCGGCACGGCATTTTTGTTTCCGGCGCGCGCGCGGTGTTGCAAAGCAAAGTCAGGTTGCCGGCTTGCCGCCGTGCGGCATTCTCTGCGGCCAGCAAGGAGGCTGCACTTCAACGCAGCGGCCGGCGCAGCCGGTTTTCGAACAACAAGGCAATCTTCGCCACCAGCAGCGTGACCAGCGAGATGAACACCAGCTTCCAACTGTGCGCGAAAAACTGTTCGCCGAGAGATTCCGGCAACGCCTTGTTGCAGGCCGCGACAATGCCGGCAAGCATCCGGCTGAGCCACGCGCGGGCGGAATCGAGATAGGGCGCAATCCGCTCGTAGGCCAGCACGGCTTTGCTGGACGGCGGCAGGGAAATCCAGGCAGTGAGGAGGCCGGCCAGCAGCATGACGATCAACAGCACCGTCTCCATCTCCACCCGGGAAGCACGCGGCGCGGCTTGCGGCAAGCGCGCCATCACGCGGGCGGCAAAATCCGGCGGCAGTTCGGGAGCCGGCCCGGGTTCCAACGCCGCCATCATCTCACGGTGTGCGGCCCACTCACGCCGGCAGGCGGCGCAATGGTTGACATGCGCGAGCTGAACGGCGGGCAGAGCCTGAGGCGCAGCGCTTTCATCGAGAAAACGGCGGAACGCCTGGCAATCACTGTTCCTCATCTTGCCTTCTCACCTTTTCACATCACTTCAGACAGAAGTTCCTCTTGCGGCATGGCTTGCAGCATACGGCGGCGCAGCAGGGCGCGGGCGCGAAACAAATGTGTCTTCACCGTGTTGAGCGGCAACCCGAGGATTTCGGCAATCTCCTGATAGGGAAGCTGCTGGGTATGGTAGAGAATCAACACGTTGCGGAAATGGTCGGGCAGATCTGCCATCGCCTGCTCGACCAGCGCCGCGCGCTCACGCTGCGCGAAGTCACGGTCGGGCGCTTCGGCTGCGGGCAAGTGCTCGAGGGCAACCGCAGCCGGCCACGGCCGGGCCGTGCGTTTCTTCTCGAGATAATTCAAGCAGACGTTGCAGCAAATGCGGTAGAGCCAGGTCGAGAAGGTGGCGTCTTCGCGGAACCTGGCCAGGCCACGATAGGCGCGCACGAATGTGTCTTGTGCCGCTTCTTCCGCGTCTTCGCGGTTTCTCAGCATGCGAAAAGTGGTGTGGAAGATGCGCGCCTGATAGCGTGTGATCAATTGCGCAAATGCCTCGCGCTGGCCGGCACGCACGCGTGCGACCAACTCGTGATCCGGCTCGATCATGCCCTGCCTTGTTTGTTCGTTTCCCTGCTTTTGACCGGGCGGATCGAGAAAAGGTTTCACTGCAGTCGCGGTGCTTTTTTTCCTGCTGCCCGCTGAAACATTTTCACGGCGGTTCCGGTCAAAACCGGTCGAAAACAACACCAGGAAGGTTGGGCGGTCTTTCGCCAACGCCGCCAAAGATAAATCAATCTCGCCGGTTTCGCCACTGAATTGTTGGCCGCTTTGCAAAACGGTGCCGGGCGCGGCGAAAGAATGAAGCGGAATTCAACCAATGGAGACCCGAAATGGAAGCACTTATTCCCCTGGGCGTCTTTGCGATGATCGCCTATGTCGTCGTGCAGTATCTGCATCATCGCCAGCGCATGAAGCTGATCGAGAAGGGCCTGGCCACCACCGAGTTGCCGCCCATGACTGCGAGCGTGAGCAACTCGATGCGATTCGGCTTGATCGCGATCGCGTTGGGCCTTGCGATCTTCATTTCCCAGATCTTCGAGGAAATGTTTCGCAGTTGGGGCAGTGAAGACACGTTTGCGATGGGCTCGATTTTCGTGGGGGCGGCGCTCATCATTCACACGCTGATGAGCCGCAAGGCGGGGGCGAGTGGCGGGGAAAAAGAATACGATCTCAGTCTCAAGCGCAGCGCGGAATAGCTCAGGCGGGCGTGGCTGCCGCGGCGCCGAAGTCCGCCGCATTGTGGTGCCCGTGGCCGTGGTGCGCTGCGGGCACTTCAAACACCAGGCCGTGCTCCACGGTGGTTGCGCCGCGCGCCTGGAATGCCCGGCATACCGGCACCTGCTCGCGGACTGCTGCAAACGCGGGCTGTGAAATCAACAAGGCGGCGCCGGCAGTGCGGGCCAGGTCGCGCAGTTCCCTAGCATAGGTGAGCGTGCGCCCCAGGGCCACGGGCAGCCGTTCACCCTCAAAAGCGAGCATGCCGATGGTCGCGAGGCCGGCATGCACGCCGGCGCTGAACGGCAATTCGGTTTCGAAGTGCCGGCTGAGATAATCATTCAGCTCGAGTCCGATTTTCGCCATTTCGCGGCCGGCATGCACGGCGTTGAGCACTGCCGCACGAATCTTCCCGCTCATCCCAAAAATGGCCGTCATCCGTCCGCTGCCAAACGCGGTAATTGAACCTCCCCCCTGCTGCACCACCGTGCGCGTGAAAAAGTAGAAGCGATTCAGGGCCTGCATCGCATCGTAAGCCGAGACTTGGGCCGCGAACTGATCGAAGCCCTGCAGACTTGCGCACAACACGGCCACGGCTTGCTGCCTGGCAGCCGGCAACACTGGCCCGGCCTCCGAAGCGCGCGCCAATTCCGCATCGATTTCATCACGCAAAAGAATCTGCACCCGCACCGGGCCGTGAATCGTGGTCTGGCAGGCCAGCCGAATCGGCGCCGCGAAGTGTCTGCTCTGCAGCAAGCCGCGTTCGGCTTCCGCCATCGGCGAGCAGTTGTTTTCGCCGGCGAGCACCGCCACCCGGCAGGTGGTGCATTGCGCCTGCCCTCCACAGTCGTGTGCGAGAAACAGCCCATAACGCTGCGCCGCCTGCAGAATGGTGGTTCCGGGTTCGACTTCAAACCGGCCCAGCTTGTTGAAGATGATGCTGGTGGCCATGGGAAGACTCCTGTGCTTGCAATCGACTCGGCAAATGACTGACGCTGGCCGGGCGAATTCACCTGCAAGTATGTACTGACAATGCGGTCAAAATGGGCAAGCGCGATTCGAAGGGGAATTGCGAAAGGTCAGTTGGCGGGAAAAACCGCAGCGGGTTATGACAGAGTGGCGAAACTACCACCCATAGCGCACTTCCGGATACAAGATGCCAATGGCAAAGCGAAAGATGGGCGGGAAAACGTAGTCGAACATCTTCCAGGCCACGATCAAACCGGCGAAGGCCAGCGGGGTGCGGCTCCATTCCGCCACGCGCCGCGCCAGAGGCACGCTCATGAACAGGCCCAGCACCGTGAGGCCGTCAAGCGGCGGCACCGGCATCAGATTGAAGGCCATCAGCAGCAGATTCAGACAGAACAGAATGCTGACCACGGTGGCAAGCACCTCGGCCACACCGCCGCCAGTGGCGCCCACCATGCGGGTGAAGCTCAGCGAGGAGGGAATTTCGAAAAAGCCGGCAAGAATGCCCACCCGGATGGCGAGCGCCGCGATCAGTACCAGCGCGAAATTCGCGAGCGGCCCGGCGAGCGCCATCCAGGCGGCGCGTTTGGGATGGCGCAGTTGCCACAGGGGATCATAGGGCGCGCTCGCCCACCCCATCATCCAGCGGCCCTCATTCAACAGAAAGGAAAGAATGGGAACCACGATTGTGCCGATCGGCTCCCGGCGCATGTGGGGAATGGGATCGAGCGTGACTTGTCCGCCGGCAAAGGCAGTGAGATCACCGCCGAGCTTGGCAGCCAGCGCGTGCGCCGCTTCATGGCAAGTGAGCGACAGCAAAAAAATCACATACCAGATCGGCCCGAGGGCCAGATAGTCCTCCAGCATCGGCGTTGTCCCGCACGTTGGAAAAAAGTGAACCTGAACGATTTCGAACGAAGCCGCGGCGAACCACGGGCCGCAGTTGCCCCGCGGTCAACCGGCGGTTGTTCAGGGCTCGGCAAACGCCTCCCGCAGATTCGCCCACGTTTCCCACAAGCCTTCCGAGATGACTTTGGTGTGGCCGACCACCGGCATAAAGTTGGTGTCGCCGCTCCAGCGCGGGACAAGGTGAAAATGCAGATGCGCATCAATGCCGGCACCGGCCGCTGCGCCGACATTCATGCCAATATTGAAGCCGTGCGGCCGCATCAGACGCTGCAAAACCTTGGTGGACTGCTGCAGCAAAACCGACATTTCCGCCAGTTCCTCGGCGGTCAGCCGGTCGAACGCCGCCTCATGGCGATAGGGCACCACCATGAGGTGGCCGTTGTTGTAGGGATACTTGTTCATGATCACGAAGGCGCGTTCACCGCGCTGCACGATGAAGTTGTCGCGATCATCGGACTGCCTGGGTTTCTCGCAAAAAATGCAGCCCGACTCTTTCGGGCTGAGAATGTATTCGATGCGCCAGGGCGCCCACAGGATTTGTGATGCCGTCGCGTCTGCCATTTGTCGGATCAACTCCCTTGTGCACGCGCTTCCTCGTATTCCTTCATCAATTTCTCCGCCTGCTCACGCGGCACTTCTTCATAGTGGGCGAATTTCTGGCTGTAGATGCCGCGGCCCTGCGTCATGGAACGAAGCTTGTTGGAGTACTTGGCCATCTCCTTCTGCGGCACCAGCGCGCGAATCACCTGGTTCTTGCCCCTTCCTTCCATGCCCAGAATCTTGCCACGGCTGCCGGAGAAATCACCCATGACATCGCCCATGTATTCATCCGGCACTGTGACCTCCACTTCCAGGATCGGCTCGAGAATGATGGGCTTGGCCTTTTGGAAGCATTCCTTGAAGCACATGCGGCCGGCCGTCTTGAAGGCGTTTTCGTTGGAATCGACCGGATGCATCTTGCCGTCATGCAAGATGACGCGCACATTGGTCACCGGATAGCCGGCCACCACGCCGGTGGTCATGATTTCGAGAATGCCTTTCTTCACCGCCGGCACGAAGCGGGCATCGATCACGCCGCCGACAATGGCATTGACAAACTCCAGCTTGCCGCCCCAGGGCAGGTCGCTGAGTTCGACGTCACGCACGGTGTATTCATCCGGCATGGGCGCGCCTTCGCGATAGGCCTCCATGTAGAAGTGCACCTCGCCGAATTGCCCGGCGCCGCCGGTCTGCTTCTTGTGGCGGTAGAATTCCTTGGCGGTTCCCCGAATGGTCTCGCGGTACGGGATCTTGGCCTCAACGATGTTGACCTCCACGCCATACTTTTCCTTCAAGCGTTTGACGATCATGCCAAGATGCAGCTCGCTCTGCCCCATCAACAACACCTGATGTAGCTCGGGATCGACGCGCATGCTGAACGCGGGGTCTTCATGTTCCAGCGCATGCAAGCCGGAAGACATCTTGTCCTCATCGCCTTTGGATTTGGGCTCGATGGCGATGGTCATGAGCGGACTGGGGAAGACGATGGGCGGCAGCGAAATCGGCTGGCGGGCGTCGCACAAGGTGTGGCTGGTGTGCGTGTAGCGCAGCTTCACCACTGCGGCGATGTCACCGGCATGCAAGTGCGCCACTTCCGAACGGTTGCGGCCGTTCATGCAGTAGATCTGGCCGATCTTTTCCGTCTGCTTCTGGCGGGCGTTGTAGACTTCGGAGTTGGGGTGCATCTTTCCGGAGAAGACCTTGAAGAAAGACAGCTCGCCGAGATGCGCCTCGGAAACCGTTTTGAACACGAGCGCGGCCAGCGGGGCGTCGTCGGAGATGGCGCGCTTCTGTTTTTGGCTGTTGTTGTCCACGGTGCCTTCCACTTCGCGGCAGTAGTCGGGCGCCGGGCCGTATTCGACGATGAAATCGAGCAGACCGGCAACGCCGGCGGCCTGCGTGGCCACCGTTGCCCAGATGGGGAAGAGCTTGCGGGCCGCGATGCCGGCGCGCAACCCCTGTTTCACCTCCTCGAGCGAAAGCTCGCCGGCTTCGAAGAATTTTTCGAGCAGCTTGTCGTCGGCTTCGGCGGCTTGCTCCATCACTTGCAGGCGCAGTGTTTGTGCCTTGTCCTGCAGGTTGGCGGGCACCTCTTTCACGCTGGTTTTGCCTGCCTCGCTGTAGGAGATCAATTTCATTTGCAAAATATCGATGTAGTCCCGGGCATTCACCGGCAGCACCACGGGAAAGGCGCTGTTGCCGAAAGCCTCACGCACGCCGGCAACGACCTTCTCAAAATCGGTGTTCTCTTTATCGAGCCGGTTCACCACGAACATGCGCGGCAGGCCGTATTCGTCTGCAATTTGCCAGGCGGTTTCGGCGCCCAGTTCGACGCCCGCCTGGGCATTGAGCACGAGCACCGCGAGATCAGCCGCGCGCAAGCCGCCGCGCACTTCGCCGATGAAATCCGGATAGCCCGGCATGTCGATCACATTAATCTTGTGCTCCTTCCACAAGCAGTGAAGCAGCGAAGTGATGATCGAGTTTTTGCGGTTGATTTCATCGGCATGATAATCAGACAAGGTGGACCCTTCATCAACCGAGCCCATGCGCGAAATTCCGCCGGAAACGAAAACCATGGCTTCTGCCAACGTAGTCTTTCCGGCCGTGGCATGGGCAACCAGCCCGATATTGCGAATACGATCAGTGGTAAATTCCTTCACGGCACTCCTCCATAAAAGGGGATCAAGGTTTGCGTCATTGCGCTTGTCATCGCAGTGCAGGGCGACTTCTCAGTTTCGATTTTGCGCCGGTGCGACGCGCTCCCGCAGCAAGCGTTTGAGGATCTTGCCGGTGGGCCCGTGCGGCAACTCGGCGCAGAATTCGATGGTGCGCGGGCATTTGTAGGCCGGCAGTTGCGACCGGCAGAATTTGATCAGTTCCTCCGCGGTGGCGGCGTGTGGCCGCCGCAGCACCACATACGCCCGCGCCTCCTGGCCGAGCGTGCCGTCCGGCAAGCCAATGACGGCACATTCCACCACTTGCGGATGTGCCAGCAGGCAGCGCTCCACTTCCAGTGGAAAAACGGGAAAACCCGCGCGTCGAATCACTTCGCTCTTGCGGTCCACCAAATACAGATAGCCGGATTCATCGGTGCGGCCAATGTCCCCGGTGTGCAGCCAGCCATCACTCAACACGCGCGCGGTTTCCTCCGGACGATTGTGATACCCCTTCATCACGGCGGCGCCCCGCACGACGATTTCGCCGATCTCGCCGGGCGGCAGTTCCTCGCCTTTTTCATTGATGATCGTCACTTCCAGCCCGGGGAGTTGCTTGCCCACCGAGCCGTGCTTGTTGGTGAGGTCCGGCCGGTTGGCGCTCACCAGCGGACTGCACTCGGCCAAACCATAGCCCTCGAAAATGGCAACGCCGAAACGCTGCAGCAGCGCCTGGCGCAGACTGTCTTCCACCGGCATGCCGGTGACGATCAAGGCTTGCAAGGAGGCCAGTGAAGTGTCCGTGGCAGGTGCTTCGGCGCCGGCAGTCGAGGCGCCTGCTTCAATGGTCTTGATCTCCGCGAGCAGATGATGCAGCATGGCCGGCACCGCGACAAAATGCGATACCCGTTCGCGCGCAATGGTCTGCAGCACCTGCAGCGGATCGAAGCGGGGAATGAGCACGCAGCAGGCGCCCGCTGCCAGCGGCACGTTCATGGTCAACATCTGCCCGATGCCATGAAAGAGCGGCAGCGCCGCGGCGAAGCGGTGATTGGCATTGATGCGAAATGCTTCCCAGCAGGAGAGCACTGAGGCGGCAACGCCGGCGTGTGTCAAGACGGCGCCGCGCGGCAAACCGGTGGTGCCTGCGGTGTAGAGAATGACCGCGGGATCATCGCCGCTGGCGACACTCGGCACCTCTTTCGCGGCGGGCTGCTCGGCAATCAAGGCATCGAAATCGAGCGTATTGGCAGGCAACGCGGCAGTAGTGCCGGCGTCGGGGGGATATTGGAGAAAAATGCGATGGCGGCACTCATCGAGCGTTTGCACGGCGGCCAGCAAATAGGGGCTGAAACCGCTCCACGCGATGAAGCCCCGCGCGCCGGAATCCTGCAAGACGTGATGAATTTCCTGCTCGCGGAACATGATGTTGATCGGCACCACCACCAACCCGAGCTTGAGCAGCGCGTAATAGGCAACGGGAAATTGCGGCAGGTTGGGCAGCATGAGGGCGATGCGGTCGCCGGGCAGCAAATTGAGTTTGGCCAGGCCGCTGGCCAGACGGTTGACCATGCTGTGGAAATGATTGTAGCTCCAGCGCGTCTCTGCGAAAACGAAGGCGTCGCGATCGGCATAGCGGTTGGCGCAAATTGTCAGAAAGTCGAACAGCGAGCGTGCAACCATAGGTGTCAACCAGGGCCACGGCGATGATCAAAGACAGCAGGCGGGAGAATTTTTTGTCGTTAAGATTCGACAAGGCTTGACAATAAAACAAAAGGCCTAAATAGTCAAGCGAAAAATCTGCGGGAGTTTTTGGTTGACATTGGTACGCCAGTTGTTATATTTAAAAGCGTTTACAAGCGCAACGAGGCCGGCCCATGACGACAACTGAGCTTACCAAAACTCTCTCCCAACGGATGCAAGTGTCACAGCGCGAGGCCCGCGAACTGTTGCGCCTGTTGTGCGACACCATCACCCGGAGTTTGACGCACAAGGAGACGGTGATTGTGCGTGGCTTCGGCAGTTTTGGCATCCGCCGCCGCGCTGCGCGCAAATCGTACAATCCCGCCGCCCGACGCCACATGCTGCTGCCTCCAAAGGATCTCGTCTTCTTCCGGCCTGCGGAGCGCCTGAAACAGTTGATGGCAAAGCGGAGCAAACGGTCATGAGTGCGAAAATCCGCTATTTGAAGCTTGCCGCCCGGGGACCGTACCAGCGCAAACGATTTCGCCTGAAACCTGATCACACCTCCCCGGAATTCTTGCGCCAGTTTGTGCGCGAAGCGACCGCGCTTATCGAAGAAGGCTTGGCGCGGGACGGCTTGGTGCGCATTCATGAATTTGGCACGTTCGAATTGCAATGGAGTAAGGAGCGCCGGGGCCGCAATCCGAGCACTGGCGAAGCGATCATCATCCCGGGACAAAACCGGGTGGTCTTCCGGCCGGCCAAAAAGCTCGAGCTTCTGGCAAATCAAGAGCTTTCCCATCTTAAACCGACTTTTCTGCCCGCCCAACCGAAAGCTTCAGAACCGCAAAAGCCCACTAGCGCTGCCCGGCCCTTGTCCCCGCTGATCGCGCAACTGCTGGTTGATCTCGTTCCGCCCTCACCGCCCCAGCCTTCGCGCTTGCGTTTTGATCTAGCCGAATCCGAAGACATCGATGCCGAACCGGCTGCCGGCGCGATTCTGGTGGGCAGCCTGGTGGACGAACCGGCAACCGAGGAAAGCGCAGGTCGGGAGTCCGATTCTGCCGGTGAAGCGGGCTATGCGACGACCGAACGGGTTGACGTGACCGCGCCGGTCTCGGCAAATCAGGCCCCGTCTGATGATTGGGAGGAGCAGGTGGGCAGTCCTGTCGCACAGCCAGGAGGGCGCGAGCGTCTCGTTGAGAGCGAACCGGCGGCCGGCCCGCGCCACAGTGCTCTGCCGGCTTCGCGAGTGGAGCCGGGCCGCATGAAATGGGACTTTTCCGAGGCCAGACCGAACCATGCGCGTGGGCGGTCTCGCGAGCATGCCATCGCAAGCAGCGCGGCTCGCGAGGCAGCTCCGGCGCGCAAACGGCCGCGGCAGTTTCTCTGGCTGCTGGGGACGCTGACGGCTTTGCTGCTGCTCCTGTTGGCTGTCTTCGTCACGCCGCTTGGTGAGAAAGAAAAGCTGATGAATTCAGCCGCCACCGAACCACCGGCAAATGGCAAATTACCGGCGATGACCGCCGTGCCGGAACCCGCCAAACCTGCGCCGTTTTTCCCGGGCGGCAGCCATACCGTGGTGGCCGGGGACAATTTGTGGAATATTTCTGGCCACTACTACCTCGACCCATTCTTGTGGCCCAACATCTATCGTGTGAATACTGAGACCGTCACCAATCCCGATATCCTCGAACCAGCGCAGCTTCTGGCTCTGCCCGAGCTTTATGGCCACCCGCGCAAGTTGACCCCGGAGGATCGCCGTAATCTGGCCGAAGGCTATTTCCTGGTTTTCAACTACTACCGCAAGTCTGCGGACAAGCATCTGGCGCCGTTTGCGCTGTGGGCGGCGGTGAAATACGATCCCACCCTGCTGGAAACGCATCGCGGCCAGATTACGGCGGATGAACTGGCGTTTTTGGATGCACATGAACCCGGGCGGATGGCCGTGCGTTGATCCGTTCGCCGCATCACCGGCCGGCACCGGTTCCTGCGATGGTCGTCCCTTCCCAGTTGCCGGTGCGGGCCGCTCGCCGCCACCACCTGATTGCTCGCCCGAGGCAGCCTTCCACTCAAATAGTTTTTCTTTGCTTTATCCGCAAAATTTCTTATTTAGTGCGCGTCCCGACAAAATGGGAATCCGCGGTCTGTCTTCCGGCGTAAGATAGTCGACCGGCCAAAAAACATTTACCCATAGAGGCTCTTAATGAAACGACTCTTGAGTGTGTTGACCGCCGCAGTTCTTCTGCCCAGCCTGGCCTGGCCCCAGAGTTTCGGTCAAAACAAAGTGCAATATGCCACAAAGGATTGGAAATACATCCAGAGCGAGCACTTCGACATCTATTTCTATGAGGGCGGCGAGCAGATTGCCAACTTCACCAGTGCCGTGGCGGAATCGGCGCTGGTCTCGCTGCAGCGGACTTTTCAGTTCGAACTGATCGCGCGTATTCCCTTCCTGGTTTACAATTCCCACAACGATTTTCAGGAAACCAACGTCACGCCCGGCATTCAGCCGGAGTCAGTCGGCGGCTTCACGGAGTTCTTCAAAGGCCGCATCGTGCTGCCTTATGAAGGCTCGAATGAGTTGTTCCGCCACGTGGTTCACCACGAGCTGCTGCATGCGGTCCTGTTGCAGTATTTCTATGGCGCGGGCGCCGGCGCCGTGATTCGCGGCATCACACGCTTCCAACTGCCGCTTTGGCTCAATGAGGGGTTGGGCGAGTATGAATCCCAACATTGGGATACCAACGCCGACAACATGATTCGCGATGCGGTGATCAACGAGTATCTCCCGCCCCTCAGCCAGCTTGAGTACATGGCCTATCAGGGCGGGCAAAGCTTTTACTACTGGATCGAACGCCGCTACGGCCGCGCCAAGGTAACGGAATTGCTGCAGGAACTGCGCACCACGCGCAACGTGAATGTCGCGTTCCAAAACGCCCTCGGCGAAAACCTCGAAGTGGTCTCCGAGCAGTGGCAGAAGACACTGAAGCAGTGGTACTGGCCGGAGATCGAGCGGCGGCAGACTCCCACCGATCTGGCCAGCGCGTTGACCGATCACCGCAAGACTTCCAACTACATCAACAACAGCCCTTCACTCTCGCCCGACGGCTCGCGCCTGGCTTACTTGACCGACCGTTCCGGGCTGTTCGACATTCACTTGCTCAACGCCATCACCGGGCAGGAAATGGGCAAGCTGGTGAGCGGCCAGAAGCAATCCGGCGTGGAAGAATTGAAATGGTTGCGACCCGGCATCAGTTGGGCGCCCGACAACAACCGCCTGGTCTTCGCCGCCAAGAGCGGCTGGCAGGATGTGCTGCACGTGGTTGACGTGCAACGACGCAAGATCGTGCGCACCTACAAGCCGGGCTTCGAGGGCATTTGGAATCCCTCCTGGTCGCCGGACGGCAGGCACATCGCCTTCACCGGCATGACGAAAACGCGCAGCGATCTTTATCTTGTGGACGTGGAAACCGAGCAGCTCACCCAGATCACCGACGACATGTTTTCTGATTTTGAGCCGACCTGGTCGCCTGACGGCCGCTGGCTGGCCTTCTCGTCCGACCGTGGTGAACCCGGTGAAAACGGCGATGTCCCCATCTGGCAGCACGACTATCGCAACAGCGACATCTACTTGATCCGGCCCGACGGCACCAGCCTGCAGCGGATCACCTCCGGCCCGAGCACGGAAACCGCGCCGGAGTTCTATCATAGCGCCGATACCCTGCTGTATCTGTCCGACCGTAACGGCATCTCCAACGTCTATTTTCACGTGCTCTCCACCGGCGAAGAATTGCCCCTGACCAACATGCTGGTCGGCATTCAACAGATCTCGATCGCCAACAGCGGACAGCGTCTCGCGTTCACGTCGTTCTATCGCGGCGGTTATGACATCTACCTGTGGCGTAATCCCCTGGAAGCCGTCGGCAAGCACGCCGTCCTCACCCTGACCGACGCCATGAAGTATCGTGCCGCGCCTCCGGACAGCCAGGATGCGCCGCAGCTTGCCAGCCTCAGTAATGAGCAAACCCAGGGCCGGCCGTATCAAAACTTTGCCTTTGATCGCGACTTCAGCCGTGGCATCATTACCAACGGCACGGTGACGCGGGGAGAAATCGAAACGCCCAAGGACAATCTGCAATCCGACGGCAGTTTCATTGTCCGCGACTACAAGCCGCGCTTCAGCATCGATTATGTCGGCGGCGTCACCGGCTATGATCCCTTCTTCGGACTGCAAGGCCTGGGGCAGATGTATCTTTCCGACTTGACCGGCAATCATCAAATCGGCATCGGTGCTTATCTCAACCGCTCCATCGCCAACAGCGATTTTGCCCTGAGCTACATGTATCAGGGCTGGCGGCCCAATGTCTATTTCGCCTTCGGCCAGCAGGTGAGCTTCTACCTCTCGGACCTGCAGGGTGATTTCGACCTGTTCGGCAGCATCGAGCGCTTCCGCTTCATCAGCCTGCTCAGCGGCGTGAGCTACCCCTTCTCGCGCTTCGACCGCATTGATTTCTCCGCGGCGTATCTGTACACGATTCAGGACAACCTGACTTACATCGATATTCCCTCGCTAAAAAGCTCGGCCGCGATTTTCTCGCTGGAGTATACGCGCGACAACACGCGCTGGGGCTATTACGGTCCGGATGACAACCGGCGCAGCTCGCTCATGGCCTCGCTCAGCCCGGGCATTGGCAGCATTCCGCGCGAGTTTGCCACGATTCAAGCCGATTTGCGCCGCTACAAAGCACTGTCGCGGGAATGGAGCCTGGCGTGGCGGCTCTCGGGCGGCGCCAGCTTCGGCAAGCAACCGCAGCATTTCATTCTCGGCGGCATTCCGAACTGGCTTAACCGTGAATTCGCGCGCGGGCTGAGCACGGATGACATCAATGATCTCACCTTCAGCCAGTTCGTCTATCCGGTGCGGGGCACCAACTACTACGAGCAGATCGGCACGCGTTACGCCCTCCTGAACGCCGAAATCCGGTTTCCGTTCATCCGGTTCCTGCTGTTGCAAGCACCGATTCCGCTGTTCTTCCAGCAGGTGCGCGGTGCGATCTTTTTTGATGCCGGCAGCGCGTGGGATGAGAGCAGCGGCTTCCGCCTGTTCAAACGCAACAGCTTTGGTGAGCGCGTGCTGGATGACGTCCTCGCCGGCTTTGGCTACGGCATCCGCTTTTACAGCCCCATCGGCCTGCTGCGCATCGACGCCGCCTGGAACACCGATCTGCAGCAATATAC
>JBBIKM010000096.1:0-7149 GCA_037445455.1 bacterium
CCTCGGAGGAGTGCAACAGGGAAGGCAAAAAGAATGAGCACGCTGAACCATTCAAGCACGAGAATTCGGCGCACTTCATCGCGGCCGCGAAACTCGTCCGGTTGGCTGGTAGAGAGGGACTATCGCCAGCGGGTGGAAGCCTTCTTGCAGGACACGTGTCTTTGCCCACTTTTTCTCCTGGGCGAGGCGCGCACTGTACTGGAGCAATTGCCGGAATCCTGCATTGATTTCGCGATGCCTTCACCTCCGTATTGGCAAAAGCGTGAGTACAGCGGGGGGGGAATTGGACTGGAGCCCGACTATCGCGAGTACATTCGTCACTTGGTGGACGTGTTTTCTTCCCTGCAACGAGTCCTTAAACCGGAAGGTTCATTTTGGCTCAATATTGGTGACACCTACCAGGGCAAGGGATTGCTCGGCATCCCCTGGCGTGTTGCGCTGGAGCTCACTGACCGCCAGGGTTGGATTTTGCGCAACAGCGTGATCTGGAACAAGGTCAAGAGCGGGATGGATAATACCAAGGATCGGCTGGGGAACGTGTACGAGCATGTCTTTCACTTTGTCAAGCAAAGCCGGTACTATTATGATGCCGATGCCATTCGCTCCAAGCCTCGCCAGGCGAAGATTGTGAATGGGGCCGTTGTCTCAGCGACCGGTGTCTCCGGCATTCGCTACCGGAGGCAGATCGAGCTGTCAACTTCCCTCAGCCCGGAGGAAAAGCAAGCCGCGTTCCAGGCGCTGGAGCAGGTGCTTGCCGAAGTCGGCTCCGGTCGAATATCTGATTTTCGCATGATCATTCGCGGTCAGCAACGAGCCACGCATTCGGATAGCGAAAAAGTCTCCGGCCGCGCCAAGGAACTGCGCGACCGGGGCTTTTATATCCTGCGTTACCACCCGAATGGCAGCAAGCCAGCGGATGTGTGGGACATCCTTCCCGAAGATTCACAAGAACGAGGAACCCATTTTGCGCCCTATCCCATTGATCTGTGCCGGATTCCGATACTGGCGACCTGCCCGCCAGCAGGTATCGTACTCGATCCGTTTTGTGGCACCGGAACCACCCTGGTGGCGGCACGCGATCTCGGGCGCCGATCAATTGGCATCGACATCTCCCGCCCTTACCTCGAATTGGCATACGATCGCTGCGCGACATTCCTATGAACAAAATCGTCGAACTTTTCGGCCTCGCAACGCGGCAGCAGCGCCGAAATTGGTCGCGTATTGTTCGCAGGCAGCAGTGTCCCTTTCTTCAAAGAAAGTGCTACAAGGTACGCAAAAGCGATCCTGATGTCTCCATCGGTTCCTGCACGGTCCTTTACGGCATGGCGCACCAACCGATCATTGTCTGTCCAAGCCGTTTTCTCGAAAGACAGCAGATATTTACCGACCGCCTTCATCTGTTGACCACGCATGAACCTGGCAACGAACAACCTCTCCTGCCAGAGGTTTCGATTCCGGGTGGTAAAGTGGACTACTTTCTGGTTTCAGCGCGCCAGGGAAAAGTGAAGGACTTCGTTGGTATCGAAATGCAAGCTCTGGATACGTCCGGTACCATCTGGCCGGAACGGCAGCGGCTGTTGCAGCAGCTCGGCGTCCCTCGCAGTGGCAGAATTGAGTCTTCCTTCAAGACCTTCGGGATGAACTGGAAAATGACAGCAAAAACGATTCTCATTCAGATGCACCACAAAGTCAAAACTTTCGAACATGTTGGCAGAAGGCTGGTTCTGGTCTTACAGGACAGGCTTTTCAGCTACATGGCCCGGGAATTCAACTTTGAGCATCTGCGCCAGCCTGCCGCGCTGGGAGATTCCATGCATCTGCATGTCTATCGCCTGGAAGAGCAGACAGATTACTCCATGATGATGGCAATGGAGTCTCATCTCAGCACTGATGCCCAAGGAATCGCCAAGTGCCTTGGCCTGCAGGCCGAGGACCGGCTCGAGTTGGAGCAGATCGATGCGGCATTGGAAGCAAAATTGTCCTCACGCACCGTGTTCAAAGCCGTTTGAAACAAGGCGTTTTTCCATCAAACTTCGAGAAGTGCGCCGGTACTTGGTGTCTTGATAAAATGATCCTTCCCATGCCCTGCCCGCGGCGCCGGGCAGGAGCTCAGCGCTTTCCACCACAAAAGGAGACAACCTCATGAAGGAAATCAGTAGACGTTTGCTGACGATCGCGGCAGTGTGCGGCCTCGCTGCGCCGGCTTTTGCCCAGCCCTCGTTTCGCAACAAGCCGCAGATCGTGCCCGGCGAAATCATCGTGAAATACAAAACGCCGGGGCCGGTCGATGTCAGTGCCATGGCCAGCGCCGGCCTGGCGCAGGTCAAGGCGTTCGGCAATCAGCAGTTCATGCTGGGCCGCGTTCTGGCCGGGCGGAATCTCGAAGCCGTGCTGCAAGCGTTCCGTGCCCGGCCGGAAGTGGAATATGCCGAGCCGAACTACAAGCTCTACATCTACGGCGCGCCGGCAACGCCACCGGTTTTCCCCAACGATGAGCGCTTCAACGATCTCTACGGCATGCACCAATCCAACGACAACGACATCGACGCGCCGGAGGCCTGGGGTCTCACCACCGGCGATCCCAATCTCATCGTCGGCATCATTGACACCGGCATCGACTATGACCACGAGGATCTCAAGGCCAACATCTGGAACAATCCGGGAGAAAGCGGGGCCAAGGCCAACAACCGCATCGACGATGACGGCAACGGCTACGTCGATGATTTCCGCGGCTGGAATTTCGTCTCCAACAACAATGATCCCTACGACGACAACGATCACGGCACGCACTGCGCCGGCACCGTGGGCGCGATCGGCAACAACAGCAAGGGTGTGGTCGGCGTCAACTGGCAGGTGAAGCTCATGCCGCTGAAGTTTTTGGGGCAGGATGGCTCCGGCACCACGGCGGCGGCGGCCGAGGCCATCATCTATGCGGTGAACAACGGCGCCAAAGTGCTGAGCAATAGTTGGGGCGGCGGCGAGGCCTCGCAGACGCTTGAAGACGCCATCAAATATGCCAATCAACGCGGCGTGGTCTTCGTGGCGGCCGCGGGCAATGACGGTCTCAACAATGACAATACCGCGAACTACCCCTCCAATTACGGCGTGGCCAACGTGGTCGCGGTGGCCAGCTCCGATCGCAACGACAATCTCTCCAGTTTCTCGAACTATGGCCGGTCCACCGTCGATCTGGCGGCACCCGGCTCCAGCATTCTGAGCTGCCGGCCGCTGAGCCGCTATCAACTGCTGAGCGGCACCAGCATGGCGACCCCGCATGTGTCCGGCGTCTTCGCGCTGGTGTGGGCGAAGTATCCTCAGCTCACCGTGCAGCAGGCGATCATTCGCGTGCTCGGCGGCGTGGATCGCAAATCCGCCTTCATCAATCGCATGGCCTCCGGCGGCCGCTTGAACGCAGCCAATGCCCTTTCCACCAATCCGTTGATTGCCCTGACCACGGACTGGCGCAACACCACCAATACCGCCGGGCCTTATCCCGTGCAAACCGGCGTGGTGGATGACGGCAGCGTGGCGCAAGTGCGTTTGATCTACATGCTCAACGGCGGTGCGGCGGACACGCTCAATATGCCGCCCACCGGCACCGCCGACATGTATGCGGCCAGCATTCCCGGCCAACCGCTGAACACCGAGATCAATTACATGGTGCTTGCCACGGATGATCAGGGCAATCGCACGCTCGGCCCGACCTACAGCTTCAAGATTTCGAGCGAGCCGGATCCGGGCGATGGCGGCGGCTGTTGCGGCCAGCAGGCGGTGGCGCTCAATGGCGCCAGTGCCACCACGAAATTCGCGCTGGGCACGCCACTGAATCTCGCCTTCTTTTTGATTCCGTTGTGGCTGCTGCGCCGCCGCAAACGCTAGGCGGCGGTGCGGCCGGCCTCGACAGGATTTGCACGATCAACAGGATTGCTCAGATTCGATTCTCCTCTTTGCAATCCTGTTCATCCTGTCATTTTGCATGTTTCAATTGAGTGAAAGCTCCGGGCCGGACGATTCAAGTGCCTGGCCCGTGAGGAGTATGTCAGCGAGGCTTTTGTCGCCTTGTGCCGTTTTTGTTCTCGAATCTGCCAGTGCTTTCCGTGTTGAGTGATCCTGCTCCCACCCTTGCTGCCATTCGTTCTGCCCGGCAGACGTTGGGCGATCTCATCCGTGTCACGCCGGTTTGGCAATGGCGCAGCCGCCGCTTTGCTAAGGAGACCGAAGTCTTTCTGAAGCTCGAATTGCTGCAATACACCGGCAGCTTCAAGCCGCGCGGCGCGCTCACGCGCATGTTTGCGCTTGCGCCGGAACAATTGGCGCGGGGCGTGACCGCGGTCAGCGCCGGCAATCACGCAGCGGCGGTCGGCTATGCCGCGGCGGTGTTCAACACCACGGCGAAAGTCGTGATGCCGCAGACTTCGGATCCGGCCCGCGTGGCGCTGTGCCGGTCATTTGGCGCCGAAGTCGTGCTCGTTGAGAATGTGCACGCGGCCTTTGCCGCCGCCATCAAGATTGAAGCGGAGGAGAAGCGCGCCTTCATTCACCCGTTTGAGGGGCCGGAGATTGCATTGGGCACGGCCACGCTCGGCCTCGAGCTTTATGAGCAATGCCCGGCGCTCGACGCGGTCATCGTGCCAATCGGCGGCGGCGGCTTGTGCGGCGGGGTGGCCGCCGCCATGAAGCAGCTCCATCCGCAGTGCCGCATTATCGGCGTCGAGCCTTTTGGCGCTGATACGATGTTCCGCAGCTTTGCCTCCGGCAAGCCGGAGGCGATCGAGAAAGTAAACACCATCGCCGACAGCCTGGGCGCGCCGCATGCCGCGCCCTACAGCTTTGCGCTCTGCCGCCGCTTTGTGGATGAACTCGTCCGCGTTGACGACGAGGCCTTGTGCGCGGCGCTGTCTGTCCTGTTTCACGAAATGAAGCTGGCGGTGGAGCCGGCCGGTGCCGCTGCCACCGCGGCGCTGCTCGGGCCGCTGCGCGAGCGGTTGGCCGGCAAAAAAGTTGGTTTGATCGTTTGCGGCGCCAATCTCTCGGCTTCTGCCTTTGCGGAATATCTCCGCCGCGGTGAAGCCGCCAGCGCGCCGCAGTTTGTTTGAAAGTGCCGGGAGCGCGACGCGCGGCGCTCTCTCCGGCCGACAGCAAAAACCGCGCGTGCGCCGACTGCGCCCGCCTGTTTCCGAAATCTTTCGCCGGCGCATTCGTCGTTCTGCGCAGGACTTGTGCCATCCAGATTTGGTCGCCTCAGAAGATAGTTCTGAGGCTTTTCCGTCCGAGAGGGCGAGGGCAGTGCCCTCGCGGATCTGTTGCTAGTGTGCCAGCCAAAGGTCACGACCATGTCATCCATTTCAGAAACGCCGGCCGCCGCGCCCGGCCAGCCGGAAGCCGTCTCCTCCTCGAAATATACCGCGGTGGTTTATTTCCACGGCATGGGCAGCCAGCGCCGCTACGAGGAAGTCAGCCGGGTGGTTGACAGCCTGGATCGCTTCGCGCAAAATGTTGCCCAGACCGGGAAGGTGGGATTATTGGGGAAGATCAAGGCGAGGCTGGAACCGGGGCGCGGCGAGCGCAAAGAGCCGGTTGCCTATTTGCACGTCACCCATCAAACCGGCAGCCACAATTCGGAAGTTCGTTTTTATGAAGTCTACTGGGCGCCGCTGATGGCAGGGGCTGTGTCGACGCGCGAGGTGACGAGCTGGCTGCTCGGCCGTTTGGCCACGCCGGCCCGCATGGGAAGAACGCCCTGGCGGCTGCGGCCGCGGGTGAAACGCGCCGCCTTGTACCGCCTGTGGGCGGATTTGGAAATGCGGCGCGGCCAGTCGGCGTCAGAATCCGATCTCAAAGCCCTGCTCAAAGCCTACGACCAGTTTGAAGGTGCGGAGGCGCGCAGCACGTACCGCAAGGGCACGTTCAAGGAATTCCTCGACCACTTGCGCCACTCGCCTCACATTGCGGCCGACCGGCTGGCGGCAATCGTGGCGCTGGCGAAGCAATGGCGCAGCAGCCACAACCGCGCCGAAGGCTTTACTCTGGTGATGCTGGCGACCTTTCTGATCGTCTTGCTCCTCGGATTCCTGGCGTTCGCCGCGCTCGCGGCGGTGGCGCTGATCGGCGTGGCCATTTTGTTCAAGACAGTCGGCATCGATGAGGCCGTGCTGCTGCTGCAGGACACCTTGCGCTGGCGGCAAATCGAGCAGTTCAGCGGCTTGCATTTGTCCGTGGCCGCCCTGCTGACGCTGGTTACTTTCTATGGCTTATTTCGAATCCGCGGCTTTCTGCGCGATTATGTTGGTGATGTGCAGCTCTGGACGACGTATGAAGAAACGAATCAGAAGTACCAAAAGCGCAAGGAGGTGCTGCGGGTGGCGGCGGAGATGTTGCAGCACGTGTTGAGTGACAAGGATTGCGAGCGCGTTGTACTCCTCAGTCACAGCCTCGGCACCACCATCGCGCATGACGCGCTGCTCGAGTTGGGGCGACACAATCGCGCGCACCACCCCGACCAGCGCACCGCGCTGAATGCGCCACTGCCGCTGGGCAAGATCGAGCATTTTATCACGCTCGGCAGCCCGGTTGACAAGGTGCACTATTTCTTCGAAAGCCAAAAGAGCGAGCTGCACCGCTACAATCGCGTGGTCGAAGAGCTGCGCGGAGATCTCGGTGAAGTGCCGTTTGCCGTGGCGCACACGCCTCACATTCATTGGATCAACTTCTGGGATCGCGCCGACCTGGTGAGCAGCTCACTTGAAACGCCCTGCCACAAGCTGCTGCCGCACTTGCGCGTGGACAACTGCCAGGTCGCCAGTTATCAGTTTCCAGATCCGATGAAAAGCCATTCCGCCTATTTCGAGCACGTCGAAGTGCTGCGGATCATTTTCGCGGCCATTTTCAACCGCGCCTTTTCCTACCAGACGGTGCCGGCGCCGGCTGCAGACGGCACCCCCGAGGTTGCGGCGCAAAACGTCGGGCCGGGCATGCGCATGCGCAGCACGCCGATTCTGCAGGGCTTGATGCTCGCACTGCCCTGGCTGATTCTCGCGACCATCCTGACTCATCTGACACCCTGGGACGGGCTGCAGCGGACGCTGCTGTACTCCACCGCCATGGTGATCTGGCTGCTGTTCACCGCCTGGTTATTCAGCACCGTACGTA
>JBBIKM010000096.1:7186-11253 GCA_037445455.1 bacterium
GCCGGGCCCGGGGTCGCGGTCCAGATTCGACTTCTTCCGACGTTCACCTGGAGCACACGGCGAGATGAGGCGGTCGCGACGATTACAGCAAGGAGAGGGCAGGGCCGAGGCGGTAAGCTGCGGACGGCGGCTGGCCGCGTGGGCGATCAAACGATTCGGCAACGACCCCTTTCGCCTAGCAGCGGAGATGGGGTGGCGGGTGATCTGCGAGGCGGAAGATGCGCCCCACTTTCCCACGGCGCGACTGGCGGTTTGGGAGGGGGACACGCGGACGATTCGCCTGTTCATGCAACCATTGCGCCGGCAGTTCTTGCAGGAGGATTTCGGCGTGCGGTTCACCTGCTGCCATGAAATCTTTCACGGCTTGTATGCCTGCACCGGAAGCCTGGACACGCCGCCCGCGCCTGCATTGAATCTGCGCGAGCAGGAACAAGCGGCCGAGGCATTTGCCCGCGCGTTGATATTTGCCTGAATTTCTGCGGCTGCGCCAAGGAGTCGCTGCGAATCCAAGCCTGCAGCGTTTTCTGGCAAGCTTAACGGGAGTGATGGGATTGGTGGCTCTTGGTTTCGATCCTGTCGGGCGATATTGTCGGCTTGGTTTGCCGCATGCCCATACCAGATCTTCTCAGGCGGATGGAAAGTCGTTCCTCAACGAGCGGGATTCGTGGGAAACTTCCGATGAGATGAGATTCACCCAACTTGCTTCAAACTGATTTTGCTGCACAGCGCGTTTGTCGCAGGTGCCAGTAGCAAAAAACGTTGTTTGCGACGTTAGCGCTCAGACTGTCTTCAGGCTGAGATTCATGCCGCAATTTGCCACCTCCGGTGAATGAAGTCTTGGGCACTCACTCAAACCTCCAAGTTTCCTGCTCTCCTTCAATTCTGAAATAGTTCGCAATATCTCTCCATTTCGTGTCCTCTATTGGCTTTGGAATGACAGAAAGCCTGCTGCTTCCAAGCCAATCCTCCCCTTTGTTTGAAATTGCACCCCGTGCTGAAAAGGCCAAGTCATCAGGTTTGGGGTGAATAGCGATTACTCTGTGGCTATCATCAGAATACAGCCAAGCAATGAGTCTCGTATTAATTCCCCGAGCCCGAAAGCCATGTCCGCTTATAATTGGAGCCTTTGTATTCTTCAACAGCTTGCAAAACTGATAATGCAGATCAGCGCATATGCCAGATCAGTGCTGTCCGGTCTAATGGAGTTGGAGCTGCAGACCACAGCCAGGTATGCCTGGAGCTCCACCCTAACTGAACCGGACAGCACTGATTGCCATCAAGAAAAGCATTGCGCGGCAGCCATGCAAACGCATGAACCGGCCGCCACGGCAGGCGGCAAAACGGCCGGGGCGACGCGCGGGGACCTGTCATCGGCCCGCTATTTCATCAAGATCGCCTTGCGGGTTTGGGTGAAAACCGTGTCCGACGATTCCGACTCCGCCACGATTTTCACAAAATAGACACCGGAAGCATGACGGGCTGCCTGCCACACCATTTCGTAGAAGCCGGCGGGTTGCCGGTCCGCGAGCAACTCCTCCACCGCTTCTCCCAGCAAATTGTAGATGATGAGGCGAACATGACTGGGCTCGGCCAGCTCGTAACGGATGCTGGTGCTGGGATTGAAGGGATTGGGATAGACGGGATGGAGGCGAAAAGCCACAGGCAGCCCGGCCTGCTGCTCGACGCCGGTGGTGCTGCCTTCGCTGACTATGAGGAATTGATTCACCGGCACGTTGGTCAGTGTTTGCACAATTCCGCTCGGCCAGCGCATGAGCAGTGAATCAATCACGGGGGCACGGCCGAGGCCAAATGTGACAGCCAGACTGTTTTGTCCGCTGAAGCCCGCACCGGTCTGTGCCGAAACCTCACGCATCTGCCATGCCGGATAGCCGTCAACGACAGCGCGCAGCCTCACCTGCGCGCCAATGGCGGCGGCGTTGGAGGTCCTGCCAATTAATGTGAGGTTGAGCCATCGGTTGAGGTTGCCGCCGCTGCGGTAGAGCAAACTTTCACGCTCGAAATTGGCGGCAAACAAGTCCTGGTCACCGTCCCGGTCGATGTCGGCCCAGGCATGGCCCTGCCAATTGCCCGCGACCAGGGTGATGCGCTCCTGGCGGCTGCGTTCGAACAGGCCGTTGCCGAGGTTGCGGTAGAGCCGATTCGCGCCGCCGAATTCGCTCACATACAGATCGAGATCGCCATCGTTGTCGAAATCCACCCAACTGCTGCCGGTGGCTCTGCCGGTGTCGGTGACGAGGGCACCGCTGGTGATTTTCTCGAAGGTGCCGGCATCATTGCGATACAGGAAATTGGGCTGGCCGTCGTTGGCGACCAGCAAATCGAGATCGCCATCGTTGTCGAAATCGCCCCAGCTCGCGCCGGTCGACGCGCCAGAGTCCGTGTCAAACGGCGGTTGCTGCGTGCGCACCAGTTTGCCTTTGCCGTCATTGCGGTAAAGTGCGTTTTTCTCGTTGTAGTTGGCCACGAACAAGTCAAGGTCGCCGTCGTTGTCATAGTCAGCCCAGGCGGCGGTGCGCGAGTCGAGGCTTTCACGCCCCACCTCCTCCGCCGTGATTCTCCGGAACACCCCGCCACCCTCATTGTGATAGAGCAGGTTGGGCGCTCTTTCGGTCGCGACGAACAGATCCACCAAGCCGTCGTTGTCAAAATCGCCCCAACTGGCGGCGACGGCTCTGGCGCGATCGCGCGGCAGGTCACCGCCGGCGGCTGGCGCGAAATTGCCGTTGCCCTGATTCAAATAGAGCACACTGGGGGCCTCGTAGTTGGCCACAAATACGTCGAGCTTGCCGTCGTTGTTGACATCGGCCCAGGTGCTGGCGGTGGAGGGCAGATCCTCCTGGGTCAGCGCAAGATTGCCGGCAGCGGTAAAGGCGCCGTTGCCGCTGTTGAGGAAGAGCAGATTCTGTCCCTTCCTGGTGGTCACGAACAAATCCTGATCGCCATCATTATCCACGTCCGCCCAACTGCCGCCGGTGGCGGGCGCCTTAATCTTGCTTACCGGGCTGCTTTCCTCCACGACGAAATCAGTGGCGTCCTGTTCGCGCAAGACCAGCCGCTGGTTGATCGCGAGATTGGCAAGCACCAGGCTCGTGCTGCGCGGCCATTCCACCACCAGGCTGTCGACGCTTGTGGCCGTGCCCAGACCGAACAATTGCACCAGGCTGTTTTGGCTGCCGCTGCCGCTCTGCGCGGCGATCTCGCGGGTTTGCCAGATGGGGTCAAGTTTTTCGAAGGATTTGGCCTTCACGCGCACGCGTGTGCCGATTGCCGATTTGTTCGATCTGGTGCCAATGCATTTCACCGCCAGCCAGGAATGGCCGGTGCCATTGTTGCGGAAAAGGGCGCCGGGGTTGCTGCTGTTGGGCACATAGAGGTCCAGGTCGCCGTCATTGTCGAGGTCTGCCCAGCTCGCGCCGTAGTGTGAGCCGGAGGCCAGCGTCACCGCGTTCGGCTGGCTGCGCAGCAGCAGGTTGTCCACGTTGCCATCATACATTTGATTGAAGTTGGGATTCACCACGAGCAGGTTGAGAAAGCCGTCGTTGTCGGCATCGGCCCAGACGCTGGAGCGCGAATCGGCCTCGTCATTCACCGCATCGCCGGCGGTGATGCGGGTAAAGGCGCCATTGCCGTCGTTGCGATAAAGCCGGCTCCTGCCGTTCTTGACGACGAACACGTCCAGGTCACCGTCGTTGTCATAGTCGCCCCAACTGCAGCCGCGCGAAGCGCTGGCCTCCGTGACCAGCTCGCCGAGGCTCACGCGGTTGAAGGTGAAATTGGGCGCGCCCAGGTTGCGATACAGCACGTCGGAATGATCTTCATAAGTGACGAACAAGTCGAGATCGCGATCCTTGTCGAAATCGACCCAGGCGCAGCCGGTGGCGGCGCCGAGCTGAGTGGCGATGGGGCCGGTGGTGAGGCGCACAAACTCGTGGGTGCCGTCATTGCGGTAGAGAAAGTTCTGGGCGTTGCTGCCCTGATTGGCGACGAAGAGATCGAGATCCCCGTCGTTGTCGAAGTCGCCCCAACTGCAGGCGGTGGAATTGCCG
>JBBIKM010000096.1:11311-22325 GCA_037445455.1 bacterium
GGCCGTCATTACGATGGAAGAAATTCACCCCGCCAAGATTGGTGACGTACAGATCGAGATCGCCATCGTTGTCGAAGTCGGCCCAACTGCCGCCGGTGGAATTCCCGCCGCCAGTCACGACCGGTCCGCTGGTGACGCGTGCAAAATTGCCGTTGCCGAGATTGCGATAAAGCGCGTTGTTGCCATTCAAGCTGGCGAGAAAGAGATCGTCGTGGCCATCGTTGTTGTAATCGCCCCAGGCGCTGGCAGAGAAGCCACTGGCACCGGCCAGTTCGCCGGCGGTGGCCTTGACGAAGAGGTTGCTTTCCTCGATCTCGAACACGGTGATTTGCTGGTTGGCAGCGATGCCGGTGAGTATCGTCTTGCGGCGGCTCGGCCACTGCACGATGAGTGAGTCGACGGTGGCGACGTTGCCCAGGCCGAAATGCGCCACCATGCTGTTTTGCCCCCTGCCGGTTTGCCCGGAAATTTCACGCACCTGCTGCCGCGGCGTGCCGAGGCGGTAGCGAATGCGCAGCCGCGCGCCGATGCCTGAGAAATTGGACACCACGCCGTGCAGCTTCACATTCAGCCAGTTGTTGCCGTTGCCCTTGTTGCGAAACAGAATGTTGTTCTCGGTTGCCGAGGTGCCAACCACGCCGTTGGCAGTCAGCAGATCGAGATCGCCGTCGTTGTCATAATCGCCCCAGGCGGCGCCATTGGTGAATTCATTGGTGGTGGTGACCGCGCTCAATGCCACGCGGGAAAAAGTGCCGGCACCGCTGTTGAGGTAGAGAAAATTGGGCCCAGCGTTGCCCACGAACAAATCCAGATCGCCGTCATTGTCGAAGTCGCCCCAGGTGCAGGTTTTGGAATTGCCGGCATCCGAACCGGGCAGCAGATTATTGAGGCGGATAAAGGTTTCGTTGCCGAGGTTGCGGTAGAGAAAATTTTGCCCGTCATTGGCGACGAAGAGATCGAGATCGCCGTCGTTGTCATAATCGCCCCACGCCGCCGCGTTGGAGTTGCCGCCGTCGGTGACGATCGCCCCGCTGGTGACGCGCACGATCTCGACATTGGCACCGCTCTGCACGACTTTGTAGAGCAGGTTGTTTTGGCCATAATTGGCCACGAAGAGATCAGGATAGCCGTCGTTGTTGAAATCACCCCACGCCTGGCCGCGCGAATCAAAGTTGCCCTCCAGCAAGTTCTTGGTGAGAACTCCAGGCGTGATTTGGCCATAGAGCACGTTGCGGCGGCTGGCCGCAAAAGTGGACCCCCCGGTGGTGACGAACAAATCGAGCTGGTTGTCGCGGTTGAAGTCGATCCAGGCCGCGCTGGTGACTTCGGTCAAATCTGGATCGGGAATGGCAGCGCTGGTGGCATCGCTGAAGGTGCCGTTGCCGAGGTTGCGCAGCAGCTTGGTGCTCACGCCCGCCACCAGCAGATCGAGATCGTTGTCCCGCTCAAAATCGCCCCAGGTCGCGGTGAAAGATTGAAACGGAAAGCTGCCGAGCGCGGCGGTGGAGACATCGACAAAGCCGCCGGCGCGATTGTTACGGTACAGGCGCAACTGCCGCTCGGTGGGATGCTCGCTGGTGACCGCCAGATCGAGATAGTCATCATTGTTGTAATCCCCCCAACTGGCGCCGGTGAAGGTGCCTTTGTCGCCGGCGATGGGGGCCACGGCCACCACCGCAAACTGAGGATCGATGAAGATTTTGAAAACGGCGTTGCTCGCATCCACCACGTCGTTGTTGTCAGGATGGATTACCCGCACCATTGCGGAATCGCTGCCCGCCGGGAGGTTGGCCGGCACGCGCCAGCGGAAACTGCCGGTGTTGGGCGCACTGGCGGAAATCGTGCGCCAGCTCCGGCCGCTGTCCAGGGAAAACTCCAGCCGCACGTTAGCGGGATTGGAGAAGCCGTTGCCGGCCCAGCGAATCTCGTACACCGCGCCGGTGGCGAAATTCTCACCGCCATTGGGCGAGAGCAATGTCAGCGCCACCAGCGGCGGCCGGGCCTCGAACACCGAGCGGCCGTGGGTGGCCACCCGCAGGATGCGCTCGCCCCAATGATAATCGAAGTCGAGGGCCGGCACAATGGGCATGCCCTCTGAATCGCGGCTCCAGAAAACGCCGCCGTCGTTGGTCGAGTAGACGCCGAGATCGTTGGCGACATACATGGTGAGATTATCGGGAATGTGCGGATCGATGAAGAGATCGTTGTGCGGCACGTTGGGCAGGTTGCCGGAAATGTTGACCCAGGTTTGGCCGCGATCCGGGCTGCGAAAAACCTTCTGCCCGTCGGCAAAGCCCGAGACCACGGCAAACATAATGTTCTTGTCATGCGGATGGCACACCACCCGGCTGATGAAACGATTCGGCAGGCCGTCGCTGCGGATGGTCCAGTCGAAACCGCCATCGGTGGAAACGTAAACCCGCGAGCTGGCCGCGAGAATCATGTTGCGCGGCTCCACGGCGCTCTGCGCCATGCTTTGAATCACCGCCCGGGCGGTGTCCACGGCCGAGCCTGAGATTGCCAGCCAGTCATCGCCGCGATTCGTGGTACGGTAGACCCGGTTGGTGGCAGTGTAAAGAATCGCGGGATTGGTGGGATGCATGAAGAATGGCGCCAGGAAGATCAGTTGGCGCTCGTCCTCCGGAATGCCATTGATGATACGGCCCGCGATCGGCACGCCGACAAAGTTGAAACCGTCCAGGCCAATGGTGCTCTTGACGAGGCCGACATTTTGGGTGGAGGCATAAACGATGTCGGGATTGGTCGGGTCGAAAAAGCACTCGAAGCCGTCCCCGGTGGACAGCATGTTCCACCGCTGCACCGCACCGGCATTGACGTTTTTGCTGCCGAGGATGCCGTTGTCTTGCGCGCCGCCGATGAGCATGTCGGCATTGTTCGGATTGGAGGCGATGCGGTAAAACTGCACGGTATTGAGGCCGGCATTGCGGTGGTTCCAGGTGATGCCGCCATCGTGGCTGCGATAAATGCCGCCGTCACAGCCCACGAAAATGAGGCGGGGTTCCGAGGGCGAGTAGGCGATGACATGATAATCCACGTGCATCGGGCTGTCCCAGGCAGTGAAGCCAAGACCCTGCCGCACCACCTCGAAGTCCTGGCCGTTGGTGGAGCGGTGCAACTCGACATTGCCGACATAGACTTCGTCGCTGTTCTGCGGATTCACGGCGATGCAGAGATCATAGCCGCCCTGATCGACCTGGCCATCGCCGTAGTTGCCGCCCAAACCGCTGGCAATCTGCCGCCAGTTGTCGCCGTTGTCGGTGGATTTGAACACGCGCGTGCGGCCGATGGTCTCGAAGATGACGGCGTAGAGGGTCGAACGCGTGCTCGGCGCGAGGGCGAGATGAATCCGGCCAATCGTGTTGCTGGAGGGCAAACCGCTACTGCGCCGTGTCCAGGTTTGGCCGTTGTCAGTTGAATGCCAGATGCCGCTGGAATCATCGTCGGCACCGCCGAGGGCGGCAAATACGTGGCCTTCACGATTGGGATGCGGCACCACGTCGAAGGCATCATTGCCGGGCAAAGTCCGGCTCCATGTCACGCCGGCATCGGTGCTCACCCAAATGCCTTCATTACCCGGACTGCGCAGAAAAGTGTAGCCGCTTGCCAGGGCGGCATACACGATACTGGAATTGGACGGATCGACCCGCAGCGCAGCGAAATGGGTTTGCAGCCCGAAGGCGTTGGTGGGCTCGCTCCAGGTGTTGCCGCCGTTGGTGGATTTGAACAATCCCCTGCCGTCGTAGATCACACTGTTGAAACCGAAGCGTGCCTCACCGGTGCCGGCATAGACAACCTGGGGATTCTTGGGATCGATGGCGATGGCGCCGAAGGTGAGGGATTCGAGATTGTCGCCGAGCGCATTCCAGCTTTCACCGCCGTCGGTGGTCTTCCATATTCCGCCGGCAGCCGCACCCGCATAGACGATGTCCGGGTTGGTGGGATCGACCGCCAGCCCCCGCACCCGGCCGCTGGCAACGCCCCAGTGCGAGGGCAGGGCATTCACCCCGTGCGGCCCTATGGTTCGCCAGTTGACTCTGCTCGTCGCACTCGCGCTCTTCTGCAGCCGCGCTTCACGAATCGCCTTTTCACGCTCTGCCCAGTAGAGATGCACCGGTATGCTGCCGTCCGGCTCCCGGCGTTGCTCGTTGAACCATTCCACCCGTTTGTAGGGCTTGCGCTTTTTCGCGTAGGGCAGGGCATTATCCTCCACGCCCTTCTGACGGGCAAGAACGCCGGGTTGATTAAGAAATGCAACGACAGCGATTGTCAGCACCACAAATACCTTTTTCATGGTGTTGGCCTCTTGATGGTAACGCGCTTGGATTGATTGGGGACAGACAACACTTGTGATCCTGTCCTGCCGCACGGAATCAGAGGCAGCAGGAAGGATCTACAACCGGTGACATCTGGCTGGTCGTGCGGCAGGCGGCCGGCGCCCGTTGGCGGCGTCAATTTGCAGGCACCGAATTACACAAACATCCGGACGGATTCCCCGTTTCCGGGCAGACCGGAGTTCGCCCCGCCGCATGTGGGAAAGGTGGCGCAAAATATCCGATTCAGAGGCCAGACGCAAGCGGTATCTGCGTCGGCCGGAAACCTGCGGGGGAAAACTCCCTGCGCAACGCCTTTGCCCGGCAGGACGGGCTTTTTGCTCGCGGTGAAGATGTCAAAACAAGTTTGGGGCAGGCCTCTCTGTGCTCGCGCCTGATTGAGGATTCTTCGAGAAAAGCGGCTGCCGGGCCCAAAAGCCATTGGCAGCAGGGAGGTTCATCTCTTGTCCTGCGCCGCGAAGAATGGCGATGCGCGCAGGGATTGATTTCGCTGCGGGCAAATGCCACCGGCGCCAGGGCCAGCGGCTTGTCAGATCCCGCTGATTGACACTGGTGGCGGTCACCAAAGTCGTCGCCTGGCAGCCGCCCTCCCGCTGGCGCCGGCGACCAGGGGCTTGCGCGATGCAGCCAGGTCACGAACTGCACCGCGCCGCCGCCGTGTGCCGCAACGGCATGTGCAACAGGGATTCTGGTCGAATGGTTTGCGCGGAACACTCTGGAAGGCGTGGTTTGATCACCTCTCATGGCGAAGAGAGCACCGCCGGTAAAACAGCCGAATCTCCGACCAATCATTTTGCAAAGAAGGTGTGTGTGGGGGGGAGACGAGGAGAGAGAGAATCAACTTGTCCACAACGTTTCTGCGAGCCAGGCCTCCTCAAGGATTGACCTCCGTCGACAGCTTGAACCGCACAATGCGGTTATTCCCCGTGTCCGCCACGTAAAGCGTCTTGTCGAAAAACGCCACGCCCTGCGGATTGTGGAATTGTTTTTCCCCGGAGCCGGCGCTGCCAAACGATTGCTGTTCCTCGCCATTTGCCGAAAATTTCAACAGCGCGTTCCGCTCGGCATCAATCACATAAATGTTGCCTTCCGCGTCCACGGCCACGTCCTCCGGCTGCAAGAACTTGTCCGCTGCAAAGAGATCAAAATTGCCCTCCGCCGGATTCAGCCGCGGCGCGTAGCCAAATTCGCCCGCCGTCAGCCATTGCACCTTGAAGGAATTCTGGCCGGTCATGCAGAAAATGAAATCCAGCGAAAAATCCCGCAGCGCTGTAATGCCGCTGGGATTGGAAGCCGACATGATGCCCAGGCCATTGGCTTCGAGATTGGCGGCATCCGGAACGCGCACCTGAAAGTTCTCCGGGAAGACCAGAATCTGATTGTCATTCTTTTCATTGCCGGTCGCCGTGACGAGATAATTGATGACCGCGCGGCCCTGCACCGACAGCAACTGGGCGGCAATGCCGGTGTAGCGCCGATCGGGATTGTCGACCTCCGTAAAAACAGTCTCCACCGGCGCCTGCGCAATTTGATGCTGCACCGCCACCAGATTGAGGCGGTAGATCTTGTTGCTGCCGGTGACCACCAGCAGATTCAGCTTGGAATCCTGCGTCAACGCCACGGGATGGTCGAGGGCTTGCGATTGCCCCAGCAGATTGCCCGCCAAATCCAGCATCAGGATGCGATCATTGCCGGTGTCGGCAACATAAATCAACGGTTCGCGGCCGACGAGCACGTCGTGCGGCTGGTCGAACGCATATCCGGTTTCGGCGTTCCACACCGGCCGCAGTTGCAGGTAAGTCGTATCGCTCACAACTGTCGTGCCATCGGTGCCTTCGGGTTGCTGCGGCAGCGGAAATTTTTCGCCGCCACAGGCGAAGCTGCCCAGCGCCAGCACCAGCAGCGCCCGCCTCCGCAGGCTAGTTGCGTTGCCCAAGCTCATACAAGGCCCTTGCGAGGATGTTGCCCGCGATCGTGCGGCGATAGTCGGCGGTGGAGCGCACATCGGAAATCGGCTGCACTTCCGCCATCACTTGCTCGCGTGCCGCCGCGATGCGTGCGGGGGAGAGGGTTTGATTCTGCAGCAGGGCCTCGGTCAGCGGCGCCCGCATCACCGTGGGCGCGACGCTGCCGAAGGCAATTTTGATGAAATCCACACGGCCCGGCTGGGTTTGTTGCAGCCGCAGCGCCATCACCACTTTGGAAATGGCCTGCGCCTGGCGCGTGCCCACTTTGCGAAAATACTGCTGCTCCGGCGGCCGGCGTTTCGGCAGGATCACTGCCAGCAGCAGTTCATCGGCCGCCAGCACGGTGCGGCGATAGCCGGTGTAGAACGCATTGAAAGGCACCAGGCGCGTGCCGCGGCTGCTGCCGATTTCCAGCTCCGCCTCCAGCACCGCGAGCACCGGCAGCGTGTCGCCGGCGGGCGAGGCATTGACGATGTTGCCGCCCAGCGTGCCGCGATTTTGAATTTGCCGGGCGCCGATCACGCCGGCCGCTTCCACCAAAATCGGGGCGTGATGCTGCACCGGCGTCGAGCGCATGAGTTGCGTGTAAGTCGTCAACGCGCCGATGCGCACGGACTCGTTTGTCTCCGTGATGCCGCGCAATTCCGCCAGCGGCCACACATTCAAAAATGCCGGCGGGCATTCCGTGCGGGCATGGAGGGCAACCATCAAATCGGTGCCGCCGGCCAGCACTTTGATGCGGCCCTGCTCCCGGGTCAGGAGTTGATAGGCCTCCGCCAGCGTGCGGGGTGACCAGGCTTGGATTGTCGAGATCATACGATTCGCAAGTTGAACGAAGTGTGTGCCCTCGCGCCGCGGCAGCTTCAATCCGCGCGCTCGAGCCGGCTGCCTGCCGCTGCAGCGATGGCATCAATGATTTTCATGTAGCCGGTGCAGCGGCAGAGATTGCCGGCAATCGCCGCTTTGATTTGTTCGCGCTCTGGTGCAGCATTCTCCTCGAGAAAAGCCGTGGCGGCCAGCAACATGCCGGGCGTGCAAATGCCGCATTGCGCCCCGCCATGTTCCAAAAAGGCCTGTTGCACCACACTCAATCGCCCGCCGTCTGCCAGGCCTTCCACGGTGATGATCGTGCTCGCTTCCACCTGGCAGGCCGGCACCAGGCACGCGTTCACCACTTCGCCGTTGAGAATCACCGAACACGAACCGCATTCGCCTTCGCCGCAGCCTTCCTTGGTGCCGGTGAGTCGCAAATCCTCGCGCAGCACGTCGAGCAGGCGCTTCATCGGCGGCGTTTCCACCTGGCAGGCTTTGCCGTTGACTTCAAAATGAATTTCCATGGTGCAGTTGTGCTCCTTGAGGTTGCGGTGCCCATGCTGCAGTCGTTCTCAACCGCCGGCCGTGCCTGGCCGCATTTCGCCGGCGGCGGATTGTGCCTGGGCGAGGGCGGCGTACAACTTTTCCGGAGTCAGCGGCACTTCCTCCGGCAGCACGCCGGTCGCGTGCCACACCGCCGCCGCCACCGCTGCCGCGCCGCCATCCATCGGCAGTTCGCCGATGCCTTTGGCGCCGTGCGGGCCAAAAGGATAGGGATTCTCGATCAGCACCACCTGCATTTCCGGCGCATCCAAAGCAGTGGGAATCAGGCAGGTGGTCATGCGATCGTTGAGCACCCGGCCGTTTTCCATGATCACCTCCTCGATGGTGGCCTGGCCCACGGCCTGCAGCGTGCCGCCTTCGATCTGGCCCTCCAGCAGCAGCGGATGCAAGGCCTTGCCGCAATCAATCGCCACAACGCACTTCCGCACCTTGATTTCAAAGGTGTCGAGATCAACCTCGACTTTGGCGACCTCCGCGCCCCAGCCAAACACCGGATAGGCATCGCCGCGATAGGTTTCATCATCCCACTTGATATCGGGCGGCAGCGTGTAGCCGTGCAACACGCGCAGCTCGCCTTCCGTTTCGAAATACTGCCGGGCGAGATGCGCGAAGCTGATCGCGCTGCGATGATCGATCCACAATTCGCCGTTATGAATCCGGGCCTGCGGCGCCTTCCATTTGTCCGCGGCAAAGCGTTCGAGCCGGCTTTTCATTTGGCGCGCGGCGTCTTGCAGCGCCTTGCCCACAATCATGCAGGTGCGCGAGGCCACCGTCGGGCCGCTGTCCGGCACCTGCGCGGTGTTGGGCTGTGCGAAGACGACGTCGTCATAGGCAATGCCCAGTGCTTCGGCGGCGAGTTGACAAAAGACGGTTTCCGTACCCTGCCCCATTTCGATGGCGCTGGTGAGAACCCGCACTTTGCCCTCCGGCAGCAATTCCACGCCGGCGCGGGTGGGCAGCCGGGCTTCGCCGCTGCCGGTGAATCCCGCGCCGTGATAGAACAACGACAGCCCGATGCCGAGGCGCTGGTGCGAGCCGGAGGATTTTGCCGCTGCTGCGCGTTCTGTTTCATACTGCGCGCGCTGCACCGCCGCCTCCAAGACTTGTTCAGCGCTCACACTGAGATTGAGCTGTTGGCCGGTGGCGGTCAGGTCGCCCGTGCGCACGAGATTTTTGCGGCGCAGTTCGAGCGGCGAAAGGCCGAGCGTTTGCGCAATGCGGTTCATTTGCATTTCATAGGCAAAGCAGGTCTGTGGCGCGCCGAAGCCGCGAAACGCGCCGGCCGGCGGCGTGTTGGTGGCCATCACACGCGCGCGAATGCGCACGTTGGGGCAGCGGTAGGGGCCGAGCGCATGAATCGCGCCGCGCGAGAGCACCACGGCGCTCAGTGTGGCATAGGCGCCGCCGTCCATGATCACCTCGATGTCCGCGGCCACCAGTCGGCCGTCGCGGGTCACTCCGGTCTTGTGATGCACCAGCGCGGCGTGGCGCTTGGTGGTCGCGGCGATGTCTTCGCGGCGATCATAAACCAGTTTCACCGGCTTGCCGGATTTCCACGCCAGCAGCGCAGCATGGCCGGCGATCATGTTGGGATATTCCTCCTTGCCGCCGAATCCACCGCCGGTGGTGGTTTGGATCACGATCACTTTGTCATCGGGCAGATTGAACAGCGTCTTGATGGCCTTGTGCACGTAATAGGGGCACTGCAGGGAGCCTTGCAGCGTGAGCGAGCCGTCCGCGCCCGGAATCGCGATCATGCCTTGCGGCTCGATATACACATGCTCCTGCAAGCCGGTGCGATAGGTGCCCTCGACGATGACTTCGGCCTGGCGGAATCCGGCCGCGAGATCGCCCCGTTCGATGCAGTACTTCTTGATGGTGTTGTCCGGCGGCCGGATGATCATGCCGGCATCGCCGCTTTCACCGGCAGCGATGGCCTGCTGCATGTTCAGCACGGCCGGTTTCTCCTGGTAGGAGATTTGAATGTGGCGCGCGGCCTCTTCCAGCAGCTCGCGGTCGCGGCTGGCCAGCAACAGAATCGGCTCATCATGATGCTGTACCTCGCGTTCCACCAACAGCGGCTGGTCTGCCTCGATCAACAGCACCACGTTGCGGCCGGGAATGTCGCGATAGTCGGCCACCACGACGGCGGACCAATCGAAGTGCGGGTCGAAGCGAATCGCAGTGATGGTGCCGCGCGCAATCGTGCTGCGGATGGTCTTGCCGTACAGCATGCCGGGGTAGGTGAGATCGTCGACATACTGCGCCTGTCCCATGATCTTCGCCTGGCCCTCTTTGCGCAGGACGTTGGTGCCGACGATGGATTCGCCCGGGGGCAGAGGTTGCGGGAATTGATCTTCGCGATACATGGCTGAATCACTGCTGCAGGATTTTTTCCAGTGCCGCTTCGACGTCGCGCACGGTGAAAATGATGCGCTGGGTGACTGTACCGTAGCGATTGCCCACGAAGGCTTCGTGCAACACCTGGCCGCTGGGAGAGAGCAACCAGATCGCGGGCAGGGAATGGCTTTGCCGGTCGCTGGCCGGTTTGAACTTGCCCATCCACGGGAAAATCGAATCGGAGAAGGCCACGCCCTCGGCGTGCTTCTTGCGATTGAACATCAACCGGAATTTGGGATCGAAATAGATGCGATCGAACGGGATGACGTGGTTGTCCTGCAACGCACACGTCATCTGCACGAAGCGTTCGTATTCCTGCTGCCAGGCCGGGTCACTCTCGGGCAGAGCGAGAAACGTGTCGCCGGGGTAGCCGTAATCCTGCTCGCTATAGACCGGCGGGCAGGCCACGGCCACGAAAGTGACGCCGCGTTCGCGATATTTGAGATAGAGGTAGTTGGAAATCGGCAGGTCGTTGAAGGAATCGTTGCACCAGATGCCGCCGTAGGTTTCAACCGGGCTGGCGCTGGCGCCGCCGAACAGCAGCAGGTAGATGACTTTGGTCTCCAGGCCGGCAAGCTCAAGCAGACGTTTCTTTTCACCGATGCGATTGTAGACAAAGGTCTCGGGCGCAATCGTCTCGCCGACTTGGTAGCTCGGCTGGGCGGGTTTGTCGGTTTGCGGCTGGGCGACGACAATTGCCGGCAGCATGGCCGCCAGCGCGAGAAAAATCGATCGCAGCATGCTGATTTCCCTTTTGAGTGCTCCTGAAAATGCCGGAAAGTATGCAATGATCACTTGAATGTCAAATCGAAAGTCAACCGGGAGGAGACGCGCGGTTGCCGGCCGAGTCATCTTGATCAGCAACGGGTGCACCGTTGCTCTTGGCGTGTGGCAACGGGGCGAGGCCACGGCCCAGCC
>JBBIKM010000097.1:0-10750 GCA_037445455.1 bacterium
TTGGCGACGCCAGGTGATGTCCGGCGGCAGCAGGTCGTCCACCGCGCGGCGCAAAATCCATTTCAGCCAGCCGTCACGAATGAGGAGCCTGACCGGCAACTGGAAGGCAAACTCCACCACGCGATAGTCCAGCAACGGAGCACGAACTTCGACGGGGATGGCGAGGGAATTCTTGTCGTTGGAGCTGAGCCAGTACGGCATTTTAAGCCGGGTCATGTTCAGATAGAGTTGCATTTCTGCCGAGCCGGCGTGTGAGGCCTGAACGGACCGGCCTTGCAGGCTGCTGCCCAGCCAGGCGGTTTGCCTGAGGCCGTGGTTTGATTTCGAAGGCAGAAACTGTTGCACCGCCTTGGCGAGCAACTGGCCGGAGGACAGTTCGGAGAAGTTGAGAAAATTCCTGGCCAGCGTGTACAGGCTGCCGCGCCGCAGCAAATCACGCAGATGGCGATAGAAGTAGTCTTTGCGATAGCCGGCAAAGACTTCATCGCCGCCTGCGCCATACAGGATGACGCGGATGCCACTGTTGTGCATCAGGCGCCAGACGGTCTGTTGGGTATGCAGGTTGGGTGAATGAAATGGCTCCTCATGCAGTCCGATAAACGCTTCGGCCTCATTCCAAAACCAGCGCTCCGGGGAGCGGACGACATGATGAACCATGCCGAAGTGAGAGGCCACCTTGCGGGCGTAGGGCTCTTCATTCCATTGCGATTGCGGATACCCGACCGTGAAGCATGAAAGCGGGCGGCCGTGTACCGAGCTGGACAGACCGGCCACCGCGGAGGAATCCACGCCACCGCTCAGCTCGATGCCAATGGGAACATCGGCGCGCAGGCGAATCCGCACGGCGTCTTCCAGAAGGTGCCGCAGATGCCTGGCCACCTCCAGCGGGGAGGTGGAGGCGGGCAGGTGATGCCGGTCGGGTTGCAGGGACCAGTAGGTGCGGCTCACTTGTTTGCCCCCTGGGCTGATGCGCAAGACAGTGCCTGCAGGCAGACTGGTGATGCCTTCGAAGAAGGTGCTGTTGTCGAGATCGCGGCAGCCGCTGATCAAATAGTCAAACACCGCCTGCTCGTTGATGCGCACGGCGGCAGTGATGACGCGCAGAATGGCCTTGATCTCCGAGGCAAAATAGAGTGCCGCACCATCCCAATAGAGGTAAAGGGGTTTCTTCCCCAGCCGGTCGCGTGAGAGCACCAGTTCCTGTCGCACGAAGTCATAAAGGGCAACCGCCCAGGTTCCATTGAGCTTGCTGAAGCAATCTTCCCCCCAGCAGTTGTAAGCTTGAAACAGGACTTCCGTATCGCACGCCGTGCGGAAGACGAACCCCCGGGCCTCCAGCTCGCTTCTCACTTCTTCATGGTTGTAGATCAGGCCGTTGAAGACGCCGCCGACCGTGCGCGAAGCATCGCAATAGGGCTGATGGCCGCCCGCGCTGAGGTCGAGAATCGCAAACCGGCGATGGCCGAGGGCAAGGTCGAAAGCCTCCTGATTGAGCGCTGTTACCTGCGGCAGTTGCTCGCGGATTTCGCGGACGGTATCCGGGCCCGCGGCCAGCCGGTGGCGGTTGTTCCTGGTTTCGATCAATAGATAGCCTTCATCCTCCGGCCCGCGATGGCGGATGGCGTCGGTCATGCGCTGGACCGTTGCCGCCATCCCTTGCCGTGCCGTGTGAAAACGAAACACGCCAGAAATCCCACACATGGTCTGCTTCCTGATGCTGATGGATTGTGACTTTGCTTTGCGTGAGTAGCCACTCGAACTGTCATTTGGATGAATCCCGGGAGGTTCCCCTCACCATGGCTGCCACGCCACCAGTTGCCCTGTTCTGCCTGACGGCATGCCGGTACGGCAATTGGGCATGAAGCCGGCGCGTGCCGCAGTTTTGTCAACCAACGGGATGCAGGATCGCCGGGCGCGGCACGCGGCGCAGGCGCTGCGCCAGGACCAGCGGGAAGAAGATGGCATCCTCCACCAGATAGCGCCTCCAATAGCGGCCCGGGCTTTCGAGCACGCGGTGCAGCCACTCCAGGCCGGTGCGTTGCATCCAGCGCGGGGCCCGGCGCGTGTGGCCTGCGACATACTCGAACGAGGCGCCAATGCCGATGCTGACTGGGATGCCCAGGCGGGCCATGTGCCGGTGAATCCACTTCTCCTGTTTGGGCGCGCCCAGCCCGACGAAGAGAATGTCGGGTTTGGCCGCGCTGATCATGTCTTCGATCTTCTGGTTCTCGCTGAAGTCATTGAAGAAGTCGAAGGGTGGTGAATAGGTGCCGACGACTTGCAGTTGGGGATGGCGCTGCCGCAGGACGGCTGCGGCTTTGGCGGCCACGCCCGGAGCCGCGCCGAGAAAGAAGACCTTGTAACCCTTCTCCGCCGCGCGGGCGCAAAGCGCCTCGAACAAATCCGTGCCGTTGACGCGCTCGACCAATGGCGTACCGAGGAAGCGCGCGGCCCACAAAAGCGGCACGCCGTCCGGCACGGCCAGATCGGCCTTGTCATAAATGCGCTTGAACTCCCTATCCTTGCGGGTTTTGATGAGATGATCGACGTTGGGGGTGATCACCAGGCGCGGTTTGCGCTCGGTGATGAATTGCTCCACGCGCGCCAGGGTTTGGGCCATGCCGACGCGATCAACGGAGATGCCAAGAATCTCGACTTTCATGTTGCGCTCCAAAGTTCCAGGTTTTCGAAGTCCCGTCATTGCATTCGTAGACAGTCACGCCGGTTGGGCTGCCAGTCGGGAGTGTTGTGATCGCAGCGGCCGCTTCCAGGGCAGAACCAGGGCACGCAAGCGCGCCACCTGATCGGCACGCAAATACCGGATGAATTCCGGATCCGCGATGCGCGCTTCGCGCCGCAGCAGCGAGCGCAGATAGCCCCAGCCGATGGCGCAACCGATGACGCCGTAGGGCGGCTCGCTCATGCGGTAAAGGCAGCGCGCCAGCACGAACAAGGGATGCGAGCCGTAGTAGTAGTCGCCCATGCCGGTTTTGATTTTGCCCCAAACGATGCCCTTGGCGGAGCCCATTTGGCGGAGATGGATGACGACCAGCTCGGGATAATTTGCCGTTTCCCAGCCGAGCATGCGGGCGCGGTAGACGTCGATGGTGTCCCAACCGAGATGCGGCTCCAATCCGCCGATCGCTTCGAAGCAGGTGCGGCGATAGAGCTTGATCGGGCCGACGACAAAATCGGGCGCGACTTTTTCCGCGATCAGTTTGCCGGTGGGGCCGCACAAATACGTGGTGCCGCTGGCCATGCCCAGCCGCGGCCGCCGCGCAAATTCGCGCAGCAGCGTGGCAAAGTAGCCGGGGCCGAACTCGAGATCACCGTCCATCTTGCAGATAAAGTCGGGCGTCTTGCACGACAGGTGCGCCAGGCCTTCGTTGAAGGCTTCGACCACGCCGCGGCCAGGCTCGCGGTAGCCGCGGTCGCTGCGGCGCACCACTTTGATCCAGGCATGCTGTGCGGCGGCAGCTTGCGCCAGGGCAACGGTGTCATCGCTGGAGCCGTCATCGACGATAATCCACTCCTGCGGCCGGTGTTGCTGCTGCACCATGGCGGCGATGGTGCGCGGCAGATATTTCGCCTCGTTGCGCACCGGCGAGATGATGGCATAGGTTCCGAGCATTTTGATTTCTCCTCTGACTCAACCCGGCCGGTTGCGGCTCAGGCAAACATGATTTGGAATTGATCGACAAACAGACGCGCACGCCGGCGGTCGGGCCGCGTGGTGGTTGACACCGCGCCGGCAGGATGATGCGGCCCGCGGCTGCCTTCATCCGCTTCGGTGTTCCGCATGCGGAGTTGAATCGATTGCCACAAACGCCGGCTGTTGATTTCCAGGTTGTGGCATTGCTCGATGTAGCGCCGGCCGGCGGCAGCCAGCCGCGCGCGCAAGGCCTCGTCCGCCAGCAAGCGCGCCATGGCGCGCGCCAGCGCTTCCGGATCCTCCGGCGGGGTGAGCAAGCCGGTGGCCTCGTGCTGCACCAGTTCCGGAATGCCGGAGATCGCGGTGGAGACGACCGGCACACGCATCGCCATCGCTTCCATCAGCGTGGTGGGAATGCCGTCGCGGTCGCCGCCGGCCTCCTGCACGCAGGGCATCACGAAGATTTCCGCGCGTTCGAGAAACTTGCGCACGTTGGTCTGTGCGCCCAGCAGGCGAATGCGGGACTGCAGCCCCAGCGCTGCAATTTCCGCCTGCAGCGCCGCGCGTTCCGGCCCCTCGCCGACGATCCAGCAGCGGAAACTGACGCCCGACTGCGCCAGCCGGCCGCAGGCCCGCACCAGATGAATGAATCCCTTTTTCGCGACCAGCCGGCCGATCGCCACCACCAACGGCGGCCGCAGGCTGGACTTGGCAACCGCCGCCGGCGTGAATTGCGTCACGTCCACCGCCACGCGCTGCACACGCAGCTTGGCGGGATATGCCAGCTCGCAGGTCGCGAGGATGTGCTTGCGATTGTACTCCGAGATGGTGAGCGGCAGGGCCGCGGCCGCGATTTTCAGATCCAGCATGAGCGGATCGGAATAGATGTCCTGCGCATGGCTGGTGAAGCCAAAGGGAATGCCGCTGAGCGCGCTGGCGGCCATGGCCACGCTGGAGGGCCCGTTGGCGAAATGCGCATGCAGGTAGCGCACGCCGCGCTGCCGGCAGAGATGCGCCAGATAGACGCCCTCAAAAAAGTGCAGCAGGAAACGTTTGCGTCCGGCAAACGTGGCCGGCGCCTGCCGCCAAAACAGCGCCAGCGTTTGAAAGAAACAGGCCGGCTTGCGGGTGAGAAAACCCACAACCGCGGCAAGCAAGGCCAGCGGCTGCGGCGGCCAGAGGTAGGTGGTGTGCCCGGCCAATTCCTGCATGTCAGCCGGCAGCGGCTCCGGCAACGGCCGGTGAATCGAAAAACATTCGACCGCTGCGCCGTGCTGCTGCAAGGCCAGCACTTCGCGCGCTACAAAGGTCTCCGATAACTTGGGAAACCGTGTCACCACGTAAGCAATGCGCTGCTCGCGGTTTCCCGGACGGCGGGTATCGGCTTCCTGCTCGGCGAGTTTGGGATGGGCAATCATGGCGTCCTCGGGTTTCGTGGTTCACGCCCGTTCCCAAAGCAACCGCGATGCCAGCGCACACGGCGCAGTGGCACCCGCCGGTGGGCCATGTTGATGTTTGAGTTATCGCCGCGGGCCTCTGTCTCGCCACGTGCGATGATGACGGCGCGTAACGTTTCATTGCAATGAAATGGCGTGGTTTTGGAATGAAGCGTAACACGCGGTGGAAATGTGGCTGTCAATCCAACCGCACAGGCGCGCCGCAGGCGGGGACGGCCGTGATCGCCGCTCCCGAGCGGTGCCCTTTGCTTCCACCTCTCGTGCCTTGCGGGAGCTTGTCCGACCATGGAACTCGACCAGAGATGCTCCGCCCGTTTGCAATCCAGCACGCGCCGAAGTCCCCGGGCCAGGACTTCAGGCACGACCATGCAAATTCCCCTCGCGCCTGATTTCCAATTGCCTGCGATGCGAGAGAATCGAAAATCGTGCAGCAAACTTTTATTGCTGCGCGTGACTCAAGACCTGCCTTCGGTGCGGAACAGGTCACGGTCCAGGACTGGCATCGCGACCTGTCCCGCAGGGGTTTTCTGATCATGACATGCGGGAACCGCGCCTGATGCAGGTTTAGTGGTCTTGTCCAAAATGATATGGCCAGTGGCGGTCTGAGAATTCTGACTTCGAGCGACTCATGGCCTCGTGTCAATCCCCGCACCCCCACCGCCGGCGGTTCTATGGCGCGGGGATTTTTTTTGTGATTCATTTGCATATTCTTGCAAGATTCATTATCGTGCCCCAGCCCATTGCCGGGACCTGCCACCCCAAAAGATCAACCCGGGGCCAGGGGAAGAAACAGGAAAGGCCGATCGTTTGAGCAATGCCCGCATTTTCCCCAAAAGAGCCGCCAGTTGCCGCGGGCACGGCAACGCAATGATCAATCTGGCTCCACTGGTTCAGCGCAGCAGAACAACCTCATGAGCCAATCTCCCGCGAAGCCGGTCATCTTCCTCGCTCTTGCCCAGGACCGCACCGAAGGCGGCGCCTATTTGCGCAATCTGCCTCTTGAGCTGGACGGCATTCGCAAAGCGTTGCAAAAGGCGCGGCAGGCGGAGTTGTGCGAAGTCGTTGAGCGCTCCAACACCACGGTCGAACACATTCTCGACGTGTTTCAGGAGTATCAGGATCGCGTCGCAATCTTTCATTACGGCGGGCACGCCGACAGCTATGAGCTGTTGTTGGAATCGCTGAGCGGTGAGCGCGCCATGGCGCACCGCGAAGGTCTCATCTCCTTTTTCGCCAGGCAAAAAGGCCTGCAGCTCATTTTCTTGAACGGTTGCTGCTCGCAACAGCAAGCGCTGGACTTGATCGCAGCGGGATTGCCGGCCGTGGTTGGCACGTCGCAGAAAATCGATGACGAGGTGGCCACCAAATTGTCGGTGCGTTTCTATCAAGGCCTGGCCGCGGGACTTGGGATTGACCGCGCCTGGGCCGAGGCCGTCGATCAAATCAAGATCGAGAAAGGCGCCGGCGGCACCCGTGCGCTGCACTGGAAAGGCCAGGCTGAAACCTCCGATCGCTTTCCGTGGGAGATTTACTATCGCAACGGGGCGGAGCAAATCAAGGAGTGGAGCCTGCCGGAGGCCGTTGGCAACCCTCTCTTTGGCCTGCCGGAGATACCCAAAACCCATGATCTGCCGGAGGCGCCATTTCTGTTCCTGCGGCGCTACGAACGGCCGCACGCGGAAATCTTCTTTGGCCGTTCCTCCTATGTCCGCGCACTGTACAACCGCGTCAACGATCCGCATGCGGACCCCATCATCCTGCTCTATGGCCAATCGGGCGTGGGCAAGTCTTCATTGCTGGAGGCCGGTCTCTATCCGCGCCTGGAAACCGAATACGCCGTGATCTATGCGCGGCGCCACGCGCAAAAGGGATTGATTCACACGCTGGGCGCAGCGCTGCAACGCGAACTGGCGAAGATTCCCAAAGATCAACTCGTGCCGGCAACAGAATCAGCGTTGCCGCAGGAGGAAGCCGAAGCTCACACGCCCTCACCGGAAGCTGCTGAAGCCCAGCCCGGCCAAATCGTCGAAAAAATCATTCAGCAACTCGAAGCGGCGGCGGCCACCTCGCCGGAGCCGGTGAAGCGGGAAATCGAAGCGTTTATTGCGCGCTTGCAGGTTTTCAAGGTGGATGCGCAGGCCCGGCAGAGGTTGGCGACGCCGTTGTCCGAAGCAGCCGGGCAGGACACGGCGGTGTTGATTGACGAGGATATTTTCACTTTTCTGGAAAAATGGCTGGTGATCGAGGCGCACACCAACAGGCCGCTGCTGGTGATTCTCGATCAAGTGGAGGAACATTTCACCCGGCCCACGGCGGAGCTTGCTCATGAATTGGATGATTTCATGCTGGCGCTGCGCATCATCTTCAGCTCGCCGGCGCTGCGCCCCAAGGGCAGGATGATTTTGAGTTATCGCAAGGAGTATCACGCCGAAATCGAAGCGCGCTTGCGCACGTTTCTGCTGCCGCGTTCCACCGTGTTTTTGGAAACGCTCACGCGCAGGGATATTCTCGATATTTTTCGCGGCGTGACGCAAACGCCGGCTCTGCAAATGCGCTACCATCTCACCGTCGATGAGGAATTGCCGGTGATGATCGCCGACCATCTTTTGGAAGACACAGATTCCCCGGTGGCGCCCGTGCTGCAAATTGTGCTGACCAAGTTGTGGAATGTTGCCTGCCATGAGAATGCGGAAGCGCCGCGATTTACCGTGGCGCAGTACCAGCAGCTCAAGAAGGACGGCATTGGGATGCGGGAGTTTTTTGAGCAGCAGATGAAGGAATTGCGCCATTGGCAGCAGGAGATCGTCGATTCCGGCCTGGCGTTGGACGTTCTCCATTTTCACACGTCCAGCCTTGGCGCCGCTGATAACCGCACGCTGGAGGCCCTGCGCCAAAACTATGAACATCGCCAGGAAATCATCAATGCGCTGGTTGCCAAATGCAAGGAACTGTACTTGTTGACCGATGCGCGACAGGCTCAGGAGGCCACCAGCCTGACGCATGACACGCTGGCCTCTGAAGTCATCAGGCAATACCACGCCTCCGACAAACCCGGGCAGCGCGCTTTGCGTCTCTTGAGCAACAAGATTCGCGAAATCCGGGGCCCGGACGACCAGGTCTGGCTGGACGAAATGGATCTGCAAATCGTCGAGCAGGGGTTGGCGGGCATGCGGGGCCTGTCGGACATCGAGAAGAAACTGCTCGATCTCAGCCGCCGCCGCCGCCAAGCGTTGGAGCGCGAGCGCCGGCGCAATCGCCTGATGCGCAGAGTCCTGGTGGCGGCGATTATCCTGTTCGCGGGATTTGCGGTGTGGCAGTGGCGTGAGAGCGTGCAGCAAAAGAATCGCGCCGAGTTGCAGGCTGCGGTCGCAGAGAGTAATCTGCTCGCCAAAGAAGCCGATGAAATGTTCAAAATCGACCGCACGCAAGCGCTGCGTCTGGCTGAAGCCGCTTATCAATTGCATCCCACCACTTCCGCAGAAAAGGCTTTGTTGAAGATATTTTATCAGACGCGCTTTGAACAGCGGCAATTTTATGCGAGCCGCATGCCGCATGGCAGCGAAGTGACCACCGCGGTTTTCTCACCCGACGGCAGCCGGATTCTAACGACTTGCCGCGATGACACCGCCCGGCTTTGGTCGGCCGCCGGCGAGTTGCTGGCGAAATTTCCGCACGAGTATGAAGTCAACGCCGCCATCTTTTCACCGGATGGCAAGGAAATCCTCACGGCTTCAGACGATGCCACGGCGCGGTTGTGGGCGATGAACGGCGACAGCGTGAACATTTACCGGCACGCCAACAATGTGAATACCATCCGTTTCTCACGCGATGGCACGCGCATCCTCACAGCTTGTGATGATGATTCGGTGCGGCTTTGGTCAAAGGCCGGGGCTTTGATCGCGACGTTTCCACATCAGGGCGCGGTGCTGTCGGCAGTCTTTTCTCATGATGAAAGGTGGATACTCTCCGCTTCAAACGATAACACGGCACGGCGTTGGTCGATCAACGACGGCACGGCGATCACGTTCCAGCATCGAGGGCCGGTTTACATGGCGGTAGACTCTCCGGACGGCGAATTCGTGCTCACGGTTTGCGATGACGAGGTCGCGCGATTGTGGTCGGCAAACGGCAGTTTGCGGAAAACGTTTCTACATGATGGTCCGGTTAAATCGGCATCGTTTCTCGCGAAGAAGGATGAAATACTCACCGCCTCCGACGACGGCACGGCGAGAATCTGGTCGATAAATGGAGACTTGCGGAAGACATTCGAGCATCGCGGCCCGGTATTTTCCGCGATGAGTTCGCCCGACGGCAGCCGCATACTCACGGCCTCACGCGACAGTACTGCCAGGCTCTGGTCGCAAGATGGTGAATTGATCGCCGCGTTGCAGCACGAAGGGGCTGTCAATGCCGCCGTTTTTTCTGCAGATGAAAGCCACATGCTCACCGCCTCGCGCGACCACACCGCCCGCTTGTGGTCCACAGAAGAGACTCACTTGATCACATTACAACACGGGGGCGAAGTCAACACTGCGATTTTTTCACCGGCCGGCGAACGCATCTTGACGGCCTCGGGAGATTTCAATGCCCGGTTGTGGTCTGCAGAAGGAAAATTGCAGGCAACGTTGCCGCATGAGGCGGAAGTGCAGACGGCCCTTTTCTCACCGCAGGGCGATCTCATTCTCACAGCCTCGCGCGACAGGAGCGCACGGCTCTGGTCGTTGCCAGGCGACATGCTGGCCAGGTTTCAGCATGACAGCACGGTTTACACTGCCGTTTTCTCGCCCGACGGCAATCAATTTCTTACCGCCTCGCTGGATGGCAGGGCACGATTGTGGTCGATCGATCGCGGATTGTTGACGACTTTCGCGCACCGCGGCCCGGTTTATTCCGTTGCTTTTTCTCCCGATGGTCGCCGGGTTCTCACCGCTGCGGACGATTCCGGTGTCCCTCGTGCCCCTGACGGAGCTGACCTTTCGGCATCAGGGCGAAGTATGGGCTGCAGTCTTTTCGCCCGATGGTCGCCGCATCTTGACCGCTTGCGAAGATTCCACCGCGCAGCTTTGGTCCCTCGAAGGCAGGCGTTTGGAAACATTTCGACACGCTGCCGAACGGGTCTGGAAGATTGCGTTTTCTCCTGACGGCAATCAAATACTCACCGCTTCGTGGGATCACTTCGCCCGCGTGTGGTCCTCCGACGGCACATTGATCGCGACCTATCCGCACGAGGGAGGGCTGTACGCCGCGCAGTTTGCCCCGGATGGCCGCCATATTCTGACCGCTTCGGATGATGTCACCGCCAGGTTGTGGTCGACCACCGGCGACACGTTGATGACGTTTCAGCACCAAGGCCCGGTTTACTCTGCCGTCTTCTCCAACGACGGCCGGCAAATTATTACCGCTTCCGCCGACGGCACGGCGCGGCTGTGGCAGACTCCGGCCGGGATCGCGGCATGGCTGAAGACGGCGGAGGTTTCTCGGTTGAGTGAATAAGGGTGTGAGCTGCTTCTTGGAATCATTGCGCCAGCGGATTGCAACAACCCAGCGGATGAAAAGCAAAGGCATTGCGCCAGCGGATTGAAGCAAGCCAGCGGATGAAAAGCAAAGGCTTTGCGCCAGCGGATTGAAACGACCCGGCGGA
>JBBIKM010000097.1:10788-21571 GCA_037445455.1 bacterium
TTATTCATTGCGCCAGCGGATTGCAACAACCCAGCAGATGAAAAGCAAAGGCCTTGCGCCAGCGGATGAAAAGCAAAGGCCTCGCGCCAGCGGATTGAAAGCCAAAAATTGGAGGGGAAGAACATGACCCTTATTTATGAAGACCTGACGCATGAGCTTATTGGATGCTTTTTTGATGTGCACAATACTCTCGGCGTTGGATATGATGAAAAAGCCTATCACAGCGCTCTCGAACGCCGCCTTCGCGAGAAAGGGATTGCATGCCGCTCGGAGGCGCGAAAAATACTCGTGCACAGGAATCGCAATGTGATGGAATTTGAGGCAGATCTGATCGTGTCCGACAAGATTGTTCTGGAGGTGAAGGCGCTGCCGTCGTAGTTTCTCCGGGCCCACTATGTTCAAATCATCTCTGAATTGAAGCTCTGGCAGATGCGCCTGGGGATGTTGGTAAATTTTGGGTTGCAGAAAGTGCAAATCGAGCGGATTCCTTTTACGGAGAAAGCCCGGGCTGTTCGTGAAAACTATGACTATGTTCAAGACAGCCTGACCCAGCATGAGAGGGCCATGCTGGCGAAACTGCGTGATGCCATCCTGAACATTTCCGAGATTCACGGGCTGGGTTATGGCGAAACAACCTGTAGGAAACTTGTCGAAGCAGAGCTTGAATTTCAGCAAGTCAGATTTCAGAACCGATGCCCAATTGAGGTTCGCTACGGCGGAGAAACCATTCGTGTGTTCAAGATGAAGCCGCTGTTAATCGAGAATCGCCTGATTTGCGACATCAACGCTCTCAATGACAAAATTGACTTCTATGACATTGCCAAAATACAATCCTACTTGAAGGCATTGAATTTGAAAATCGGCGTAATCGTCAGCTTTGGGAAAACCGAATTGCAGATAATTGGAATCCGGGCTGCACGAATTGATCCATTCTTATCCGCCGGATTGTCGCAATCCGCTGCAAGTACTGTTTGATTTATAGACAAACGGAGGCAAGCGATGAAACCATTTTCGCCTGTCACAGCCGCAAGAATCTTTAGTCTGGTGATCTTGTGCGCTGTAATGTCTGGCAACACCGAAGCCCAAGTCAAACGCGAGCATCTCTACAAGCTGCGCGACGGCAACCGCTTCGAGGGCATCAAAACCAAGAAATGGAAACCGGTATCGGGAACCGTGGCGCTAAGCTCCCTGGTGCTCGACGACGGGCAAGCCGCGCCGGCAAACGCCGCCGGGGCAAATGTCTCCGTGCACTTTTTTTCGACCGCAACCAGCGACATCAAACTTTCCATTTTCAATCTTGAAAAAGAATATTTCATGGAGCCGCGAAATCCCTCCTTCAGCAAGGAGTGGAACGTCTTTTCCTGGCCCGCGAAAATCCTGACGGAAATCAACCTGCCGCCTGACCAGCTCGACGGCATCGCTGTGGCGCGCAAAGGGACGCAGAATATTTACTTCCCAATTTGCTTTCACAAACCTGATGCTGCCAGCAAGAAACTGGTTGCCAAAGCCAAGCTGGTTCCCGACAAAAATATGACAGTGACGGTGTCGCTCTTTTCTTCTGATCCCGCCAAGCCGGATCAGGTCTGGGAGGAGCAGAAACTCGTTTCCGACGTGCCGTTTGCAGTGGAGCTGCCCCTTGCCGCGAACGCCAAGACGCTGCTTTTGAAAGTGAAGGAGAAGGCCGGCCGGGAGTTTAGTTACAATATCCATCTGTTCTAAAGCGTCAGACCGCGAGAATGCGCTCTAAGAAAACTGGCCAACTGACATAAGCAACCCAACAGATGCAAAGCTCTTCATCAGTTGGGTTGTTTTGATGCGCTAGAAAGTCTGCTGAGTGGAAACCGGCTTGATCTGTTGCATGATGTTGATCTGCTCTCCAGCGCGAAATTGGGAGAATGCGCTTTAAGAAAATTAACCAACTGATAGAGGCAAGCCAACCGATCAAAAGAAAGGCTTGATCTGTTGGGTTGTTTCTATCCGCTGGGCAAGACTTGCTTTATTTCTTGACTTACTCCGGGTGCCTGAGTTTACCAGCCACCTCGAAACGAGGAAAATGATCATGCCCAAGAAACTGATTCTGCTCGCGGCTTTTTTTCTCTTAACACGACTGCCTGCGGCCTTCGCGCAGGAAAAAGCTGCCACGGAGATCTTGCCCAAAATCAAGGACAGCTTCGCGCTGTTGAGCGACGGCCAGAATTCCTCCCACGGACTCTACCTCGCCGGCGCGCGCAGCAAGCAATTCATTTACATGCTGGCGCTCAATCAACTTGCCGTCGGACTCGAAGTCAAGGTTCGATTCACCGCGCTCGCTGGCAAGACGAAAGAATACGAGGCCGAACGAGTGCAGTCGGATGACAATCTGGGCGTCGCGCTGTACCGCATTAAAACCTCAACCAAAGACTTGATTCCCATCACCAAACATCCCGACCTTCGCAAAGCGCAATACACGCCGCTGTGGACGCTCGGAAATGCGCAATCGCTTCAGGATTTGCAGCGCGCCAACCTCGTTGCGCTGCAAGATGACGACAAAGCCTTCACGGTCTCCGGCCTTGCTGGCGAGACTCTTGCGGGCATGCCGGTGTTCGATGCCGAAGGCAAAGTGCTTGGCATGATCGCGCGCCAGAATGCCGACGGCACGCATCACGCGATTGCCATCTCCGAGCTGCTGCAATTCGCGGCGCGCACGTTTGCCGCGGAGAAATTGGATCTTTTTCCCACCTGGGACGAAGTCTACCCCTCGCAATATGCCATTGAAAAAGTCCGCGCCAGCACCGCCACCATTGAAACCGGCAAGCCGGGCGCCGGCTTTTTTATCGCCCGCGACAAACAAAACACCGGTTACTTCCTGACGGCGAATCACGTCGTTGAAGGCGAAAGCGAATTCAGCCTCGAGATTGCCGGCTATGAAGAAAGCGGCATCATCGGCAAAACCATGCCGGGCAGCGAGGATGCAGCGCTGGATTTGGCCATCGTCATGGTTGAAGAGAATTGCCCGCCGGTGAAGCCGGTCTACTTTTGGAGCACAAAAGACTTTCAAAAATTCAAAAAAGGATTTGTGGATTCGACCGAAGCCATTGCGAATGTCGGCCGCTCGCAGCAAGTCGGCGACTACTTTCAATCCAAGACCGGATACATTCGCGGCGAGAATCTCGAGGGCCAGTTCATTCAGACCGATTTGTCATTGGAAAGCGGCGACAGCGGCGGCCCGTTGTTCAACAAGAACGGCGAGATTGTGGGCATCAATCTCAAAACCGAGCTGCAAACAGGCAATTTCTCCACCGCCGACAATGTCGAAACCATATTGAAATATCTCGACGAGAAGCTGGGCAAAATCGAGTTCAAAGAAAAATGGCAGTTTCTCGAAGTGCCATCGTATTGGTCCCGGAACAAGAATTGGATTCTGCCGGTGGGCGCGACCGCGCTCACGGCCTCTGGTTTCGTGCTTTACAGCGTGCTGAAACCGCCGGAAGCGCTGGCCGGGGTGCCGGCGTTGCCGAGCGGGCAGTAGAACAGTGGAACGAGACCGCAAGGATTGCGGCGGAAAAATCTGCCGCACGAATCCGCCAACCGCTGCTGGCGGCTTGGCAAGGTTGAACCGCACGGGCAACAACCTTCAGACGGCTGGTGCGGAACCAGGAGAAGTTCATGCAAAAGAGCATTCGCTGGACAGCCGGTTTTGCCGTCATACTTCTGCTCGCCGCCGGCGGGCCGGCCGCGGCACAATTCGAAAACCGTGACGACGCCTGGCGAACCACGGGACCGGGCGACAGCAAAGTACCCGTTGGCTCGTTCTGGGCTGATCCGAAGAAACCGTCATTCGTTTTTGCCGAATCCAACGGCGCGCTTTATCGCAGCATTGACGCCGGACTCGCCTGGGCGCCCATCGCCACGCCGCTGCAGGCAAACGTTCGTCCGGTGCTGGCGGCCCAGGGCCGCCTCTTTGTCGCGGTGAACCGCAGCGGAATCTTTCGCAGCGAGGTGACAGGCGAAATTGCCTGGCAGCAGGCGCTGGCCGGGATTACGGTAAACGCCCTCCTCGAATTCAATGAAAGCTTGTATGCGGGCACCGACAGTGCCGGAATTTTCTACAGCCGCGATGGCGGCGACCACTGGACGCAAGCCGCTGCACCCATACAGGACAAGTCCGTCGATCAAATCGTTGCGTTGGGCAACACCCTCTACGCGTTGACCAATCTCGGTACGGGTCTGTTCAAGAGCACGGACGCGGGGATGAACTGGACAGCCGTGACGTTGGCGGCCAGTGGCGAATTGCTGGCGGCTGCGAATGGCATGCTTTTCATCGGAAATCATGCACGCGATATGGATACCCGGGGAATCTGGCGAAGCATTGATGGCGGCGAGACCTGGACACAAGTCTACGGCCCGGGACTCAATACCAATGTGTTCCAAGGATTGGTGGCAGCCGGCAACAAGCTTTTCGCCTGGGCCTCACTGCCCGAGTTGGATGACAGAGCCACCTTCCTGGTCAGCGACGATGGCGGACAGACCTGGAGCAATGGCGCACTATCCTTCGTGACCAGCATCCTTGCGGTCAATGGCATCGTGATCGCCGGCACTGCGCGCCACGGCATTTTCCTGAGCTATGATCAAGGCGCAACCTGGATTTCCGCCAGCCCGCCTTTGGATGCCGCCTCCGAGAAGGGCATTGCCGCATTGCGTGCCGTTGGCAGAACGTTGTACGCCAGTGTGCTCGACAAAATTCCGCGCGATGTTGGCCCCGCTTTTTGGGCGCCAGGCGGCGTCCATATTAGCACTGACAACGGCAGGAATTGGGCGCCGGCTTATGCCGGGCTGGCAGCGAGAAACAAAATATTCGACGCGGAAATCGATCTGAAATATGTCCTGGCTCTGGCGACAACGACGGTGGGGGCAGCAAAGCTGCAGCTCTTCCGCAGTGCGGACTTGGGAGAGAGTTGGGCTGATATCAGTGAGAGGATCAGCCCATTCATTGATCTGCGCGATGCCGGGCAGGCCGTCAAGCTGTACGCCACTGCCGGCTCGGTCATACTCAGCTCGCTGTTCGGCAAGGTTCTGATCTACAGCACGGATTCCGGCGTCACCTGGCAGCGGCCCCAATCCGGCGGCGGATATTTGTTCTCGCTGATTCAGGTTGCGGGCGACTTGTATGGCGGAACAACGAACGCCGTCATCCGCAGCCGCGATGGCGGGGAGAATTGGACGACTCTGCCTCTCAATGAAACCGTGTTGAGCCTGCTGCATCAGCAGGGCGCGCTGTACGCCGGCACCCTGGAGAAAGGCCTTTTCTTCAGCACCGATGGCGGCGCCAGTTGGACGCCCGCCAATCAACCTCTCAACGCGGGCAGTGTTTATCATCTCATCGCCACCGCCAGTACCATCGTGGCCGGCACGGCAGGCGGCGTCTTCTTGAGTGCCGATGGCGGCCGCAATTGGGTGCGCGCCAATGCGCCCATGGCAGAGCAATCGGTCACGGCTTTCCTTCTCACCGAGAATCGGCTGTATGCCGGCACCAGTTCGAGTGGCCTGTTTTTCAGTGATGACGGTGGTGCCAACTGGACGCCGGCCTGCGCGCCGCTGCATGACCAGAACGTGCGCGTGTTGACCGCGCTGGCCGGGCGCATCTACGCCGGCACGAACCAGGGCGTCTATTGGACGTTTGCGGCGGACGGACAAAATTGGTCTGCCTTGCAAACCGGCTTGGGCAATCTCCATGTCAATGATCTCGGCTATCTGCCGGTATCGAATCGTTTCTTTGCTGCGACTGACAATGGTGTCTATCTGCAGACGCTGGACACGACACCGCCGGTTGCTAATTTTTTCTATCTCGCCGGCGGTGCCGCCTTCACTCCCCGCGATACCGTCGACCTCTTGTTCTCAGCGGACGCGGCTGATTCCATGATCTATTCGGAGAATGCCGATTTCAGCGGGGCAAATTGGGTGAAATACACGGCGACTGGCACGCTGGTGCTTTCGCCGGGCGACGGTTTGAAAACCGTTTATGCCAGGTTCAAAGACCTCTCGGCCAATGAATCTGCCGTGCGCACGGCCACGATTGTTCTGGATCGCAGCAATCCTGATTTCACGCCCTTTCCGCACACCGCCCCGCCCAACGCCACGCCCGGCCGCGGCGTCAGCATCACGCAGCAGGTGGCGGAAGACAATCTCGCCGGATTCGATCTGTTCTTCCGGCGCGTCGGTGAAACGTGGGATCGCAATGCGCGCAGGATCGCGTTCGTGAACAGCACGGCTGTGATCGACAGTGAGCGCGTCAACAGCCGGGGGCTTGACTATCAAATCATCGCCACCGACAAGGCCGGGCGGAGTGCAATATTGCCCAATGGTGCCCTTGACTTTTTCTCTCTGCCAGTCAACCTCGCTGCCGCCGCGCTGGGCAATTCCCGCAGCCTGCCGGGCGGAACGGGCGGCGCAGCTTTTCGCATTATTTCGATTCCGCTGGAATTGCCGGATTCACCTCCAGCCAAAAGAGTCTTTAAAGATTTGGGCAAATACGGCCGCCGCGGCAACTGGCGCTTTTATGCGTATGCCGGCAACAGCCAATGGCAGGAAGGCGAGAACATCGCAATGCAAACCGGCGCGGGCTATTTCATGATTCGCCGCGACGGCGGCAACTTGACGAATGCCATCTCCGGCGCGACGGCAAAAACCGCAGACGGCGTGCTCGGCAACATTTCCGGCTGGCAACTGCGCGGCGGTGACTGGACGCTGATCGGCAACCCCTACAACACGCGCCTTGAGCTGAGCCAGTTGAAGTTGAAGCGCAAAGGAACGTTGTTGAGCAATCACGGCACAGAGGTTCAGGTTTGGAGTTATGACGGCCAATGGCGCAATCCGGTTACTGAACCCGAGCTTGCATTGGAGCCCTGTGGCGGCTTGTTCATTCGCGCCAGTGAAGCCGACACGATTGTTTTCGCCAATGACAAAGAGCCTTACGCGCGCAACGCTGCCAAAACCGGCAGTGCTGCAACAAAACTCGCCGATGGCGAATGGTCGATGCAAATCACCGCAGCCAGCGGTGAATTCAGCGATGCCGTCAACTATTTCGGCGTAAGAAAAGAGGCAAAAGACGAGCTGGATAATTTCGATTGGCACGAGCCGCCGTTTTTGCCGGATGGCATCGGACTCAGTTTTCCGCATGGGGAGTGGAATGATCCGGCGAATTTGACTGCCGATTTTCGCGGGATGGAAAGCGAGGGCCAGCGCTGGGAGATTTGCGTCAAAGGCGAACCGGCGCATGCGGTGCAGCTCAGTTTTGCGCATATCGAAACTGTGCCAAAAGACTGGCAAATTTTGCTGGTTGATGAGACAACGAGAATCGTGCACGATCTTCGCAAAGAATCTGCGTCAACGATTCGCCTTCCAGAATCCGGCGTCAAATCACTCGTCATTCTCGCCGGCAGCGATTTTTTCATCAACAAACACACCGAAGGCATCCTGGCAGTGCCGACAACTTTTGCTCTTCATCAGAATTATCCCAATCCTTTCAATCCCAGCACCACGATTCGTTATCAGTTGCCAGCGGCGGGGCGAGTGACTTTGAAAATCTTCGATATGATGGGACGGGAAGTTTTGATTTTGGAAGAGAACACAGTCCGCGAGCCGGGATATTATGAAGCGATTGCTGACATGAATGCGCTGGGTTCGGGCGTGTATTTCTATCGTATCAGCATTTCCGGTGAGCAAAGGTTTCAGGCAACGAAGAAGCTGCTTTTTATAAAGTAACTGATGCTTCAATGGCAATTTTTAGTTTAGTGAATAGGTTTTCGTAGTCCCCGTCCCTTGTGGACGGCTGCACGAAAGCGCCCGCGAGGGAGCGGGACTACTTTCCTTTTCAGCCATTTGAAAACGCTGTAAGCAACTGATTGAAAATGAGAGGCCGAAATCAAGGATGGCGTGAAATGAGCGCAGGCAAATTCAGAACCGCCGCCAAAACGCTGGTCTTCTTGCCCTTGATTATCTTTATAAAGAATGCCCCGGCGCAGACTCCTTTGGAAGAAACGCCGCCGGGAAAATGGATCACGTTTGCCAGCGACTTCCGGCCGGCGGTGAGTGTGATTTCGACGCATCCCCGCCGGCCCAACGTTCTCCTCGCCGGAACCAATCATGGCGTGTATCGCAGCACGGATTTTGGATTGAGTTGGTCGCCCGCCAATCCGCCCATTGCCGATAAGGACATCACGACAATGATTCGCAAAGGAGACAGCGATACGCTATACGCCGGCACTTCCTTCATCGGAAACGACGGCATTTCTTACACCGGCGTTTTTCGCAGCGCAGATGATGGCAGGAACTGGCTGCCGGCCAGTCCGCCAATGGACTCCGCCCTGGTTACCGTTTTGTTGGCCACCGGTGACACGCTCTATGCCGGCGCCATTCTCCCCGGCCGTGGCCTGTGGAGAAGCATCGATGGCGGGCGGCAATGGTCTCAAATCGCGTTTGCAGGAGCAATCGTGAACGGATTGTATGAGATCAGCGGCCGGCTGTTTGTGATCCTGGACGTGGACGAAGGCATCAATGAGCTTGTCTACAGCAGCGATGGCGGCAGGCAATGGCATCAATGCCAATTGCCCAGAGAAGAAGGTTTCATCCAGACGCTGCTGGCGGGAAAGGAGGACGCGCTGTATCTCGGCACTAGCCGCGGCGTGTGGCGCAGCCGGGATCGCGGACTGAGCTGGACGCCGCCTGACTCCAGTTTCGAATTCGAAGTGGCGTCCCTCCTGTGGCACCAGGACACGTTGCTGGCGTTGTCCTCCACCGGCATCTGGCGCAGCAGCGACAGCGGAGACACGTGGAAGCATGCTTCCCTGCCGTTTGCCCATCATCTCATCAGTCTGCGCAACGGAAAATTGCTCGCAGCCACCGACGAATTTCTTCTGGCCACCACAATCTGGGAGAGTCCTGACGGCGGAGCCAACTGGCTTGCCGCTGCCAAATTCGATTCTCGCCTCACGGCATTGACGGAAGCGCGCGGCGGCCTTTATGCCGGCACGGTCCATATCGGGATCTTGCGCAGCACGGATGACAGCAAGAATTGGTTCGATACCAGCACAGGCTTGGGATTGCGGCCCAATCTTAAGAAAGCATGGATCGACCCGGGACTCAATTTCATTCTTGCCTTCGGAGAGCACGGCCTCTTTCGCAGCATCGACGGCGGCCTGCGGTGGAACCAGGCCGCACTGCAAGTGGATTCGGACAACCGGCCGGTCATTACACCGGTGAATGATCTTATTGCAAAGGACGGCACCTTCCTGGCCTGCGGCTCTGGTTGTTACAGAAGCACCAACAATGGCGCTGATTGGACGGCGTTGCCGGGCTATCCCTCGATCTTCGCTTTTTCTCCATATGTCCTGCTCGCACAAGGGAATCGCATTCTTGCCGGCACGCGGCACGGCATCTTCTTTAGCGACGACCTGGGTGACAACTGGCAGTGGGCCAGCCCCCGGGAAAATTTCGTGGAGGTTGAGCGGCTTGCCAGCAAGGGCAGCCGTCTCCTGGCAAGCTATGTCAAGTCTCTGGCCACAGATGCCGGGATTTTTTTCAGTGATGACGCCGGAGTAACCTGGCAACCGGCGCGATTTTCCGGCCGTGTGGCAGTGCTTCTGGTTGCAGATGATACCGCCTTTGCCGGCACGTTTGAACACGGCGTTTTCTTCAGCATTGACGGCGAGAACTGGCTGCCGACGGCTCTAAACAATGTGACGGTTCATTCGCTGTTGCAAGCAGACCGGCGGCTTTATGCCGGCGCCGACAACGGCGTTTTTTACAGCGACGATGGCGGCACAAGCTGGAGCCAGGCAGAGCCGCCGCTGCGCGACAAGCCGGTGATCTCGCTCTTTCGCTTGAATGACAGCACGCTGATCGCCGGAACGCGCGGCAATGGCGTCTTTCGCAGCATTGACGGCGGCGTCCATTGGACGCCTCTGGCGACGGGCATCGATTTTATCAGCGAAGCGCGGAGTTTTGAGTTTGTTCCCACCTTCAACCGGCTTTATGCCGCCACGGACCTGGGACTTTATTTTCAGGAATTGGATTTCATCCCGCCGCGCCTCCGGGAGTTGGGCATTGAAGGCGCGCGCGAATTCAACGGAAAAAAATTCACCAACGCCAACGAAGCGCGTCTCGTCCTGTTCGCAGACGATGATCCCGGCACAGCACACGATAATGCCGAATTCATGCAGGTTTCTTCAGATTCCACTTTTGCCGCAACTGAATGGCAGGCCTTCAGCCAGGTTATAAATTATCCTCTCGCAGGCGATGGCGCCAAAACCATTTATGCCCGGCTGAGGGATTTGTCCTGGAATCTTTCCAGCACTCTCACCGCGCAAATTGTACGAGATACCCAAGCGCCGGGCTTTGCCGAACATCTCCCGCCGCAAAATGTGAGAATTGGCAACGAAATCAACGTGACGCAACAAATCATCGACGACAATCCGCAAAGCGCGGAACTGCTTTTCCGCCGCGCCGGCGAGACGTGGAATCCCAACATTCGCCGCATCCTGTTTGCCGGAGAGACGGCCGCCATTGCAGATGTCTGGGTCAACAACCGAGGCATCGATTATCAAATCTCAGCATCAGACCTGGCGGGAAACGAATCGACTTTACGAAACGGTGCGCTCGACTTTTTCTCAATTCCCGTTGCCGTGAATGCCGCCGCGCTGGGCAACTCGCGCAGCCTGCCGGGCGGAACGGGCGGCGCAGCTTATCGCATTGTTTCGATTCCGCTGGAATTGCCGGATTCACCTCCAGCCAAAAGAGTCTTTAAAGA
>JBBIKM010000098.1:0-3200 GCA_037445455.1 bacterium
ATTTCTACGAAGGCTTGGCGGTTCTCTATGGCAAGTGGATCGACAACATTGTCGTCCCCATTCACGTGCAGGAGGTGACGGCACAAACGTTTCAAACCGGCCCCTGGCAGGTGTACACGTTGCCGATGAATCACGGCGTACCGGCCAACGGCTACCGTCTGCAAGCTGGCAGCGCAGTGCTGGCCTACACCGGCGATACCGGCCCCTGTCCGGAAATCGCAGAGCTGGCCGCCGAGGCGGAGGTGTTGATTGCCGAGTGTTCGTTTCCCAACGGCCAGGGAATGGCGAATCATTTGACGGCTGGCGAAGTTGGAGAAATCGCTCGGGCTGCCAATTGCCGGCGGGTCCTGCTTTCGCATCTGTATCCGGAGAGCCTCGCCGCGCCGGTGGTGGCGCAATGCCGGGAATTCTTTTCCGGCGAGGTCAAACTCGCGGGCGATTTGGATCGTCTAACGCTTTGACGTTTTGTCGCCCCGCAGCACCGGCATCGCCCACGGCCAGCCGCGAAGACAAGACTCAATGCAAATGTCTGCTGGTTTCCCACGCTCTGCTGAAAACCCTGTGCAAGCTCTGTCCACATCATTTCGCAACAAACCGGTGCAATGGGCGCTGGCCGCTTCTCTGCTCATTCATCTCCTCGCGTTTCTGCTCATGAGCTGGGCCGCGGCCGCCGGGTGGATTCTGGCGGCAGCGCAAAAGGTCACCGCGGTGCCCGCCGTCATCGAATTGACTTTTGATGAAGACCGGCCACGGGAAGTCGTGGAAGCGCCGGAGTCCGCGCGGCGTGAACAACCGGCGGAGAAGGCCAGGCTCGCCTCCGACAAGAATGCCGAGGCCCAAAATCCAGAGGCGCCGGAAGACCTGCCACTCGGCGAAGCCTATTCGAAAGGCTTGCTGCAATCGCAGCGTCCCGCTTCTCCGCCGGGACAAACGGCGTCACCGCCCGAACCTGCGGGAGGCAATGCAGACGCCAATGCCGCGACTCCCGCGGAACAACCCTTTTACTTCGGCGCTGCCAGTTTTCGCCGGGAAATGTTGACCGGCAAGAATGCGCCTCACGCCGTTGCTGCCGAGAGCGAAGTCACACCCGGACATGACCAGCAAGCCACACGCGCGCAGGCGCTCGGCGATTTTTCGCTCAATACCTATGAGTGGGACTTTGCGCCCTATCTGCTCTGGCTGCGGCGGCGCATCTATGAGAATATCTTTCCGCCACCGGCTTTCACCCACATGGGCTTGATCAGCGGCAAGACGCAATTGCGCTTCCGCATCTATCCGGACGGCACGCTGCAGACGCTGGAGGTGCTCAACTTCAACGGCCACGAGTCGCTGATGAGGACGAGCGTGCGCGCGGTGCAGCTTTCAGCGCCCTTCCGCAAGCTGCCGGAGAATTTTCCCGAGCCTTATCTCGAGATCACAGCGCATTTCGAATACACCGTCATCCGGCCGTGATGGCCTTCACCAGGAAAGGAATTATGCAAACGGTTTGGCATTTTCTGCAACAAGGCGGCATCACCATGATCCCGCTCGGCCTGTGTTCCCTGGTCGGCGTGGCGGTGATCATCGAGAAACTCCTGAGTCTGCGGCGCCGGAAGGTTCTCACGCCCGAAGTGGTGTCGGTACTCGAGAGCATTTCCTCGCCGAAGGACGTGGATCTGGTGTTGTCGGTGTGCCAGAAGCACAACGGGCCGCTGTCCAACATCATTCGCACCGCGCTGGAGCATCGCAGTCTGCCCCACGAGCAGATGAAGGAAATCATCATCGATCGCGGCCGCCAGGAAGTCCGCGCGCTCGAGCGCGGACTGGTGGCCCTGGAAACGGTCGCCGCAATTTCGCCATTGCTCGGACTGTTCGGCACCGTGCTCGGCATTCTGAAGATCTTCAAGGTGATCAGCCAGATGGGGGTGGGCCAGGCGGCGGCATTGGCGGGCGGCATTTCGGAGGCGCTGATCACGACCATCGTGGGTTTGGCGATCGGTATTCCGGCGCTGGCCGTTTACAATTACTTCACCAAGCGCGCGGAAGATCTGGTGCTGGATATCGAAGACCAGACTTCGGCACTTCTGCTCAAGATCCGCGCCTTCACGCCTGCCGGCGACCCGCCGCGCGCAGGCCAGTCAACCGTGGCTTGATTCACAGGTTCGCATGCAATTCTACGACAGCAAATTCTCCTTTGCCGCCTCCACCCGCGCGCGCTCGGGCCGGCGCGTGTTCATCAACATCACCTCGTTGATCGACGTCGTGTTCATGCTGCTGATGTTCTTCTTCATCAGTTCGACCTTCATCGAGCAGCCGGGCATGAAGCTGGATCTGCCCAGCGCCAAGAGCGCGGACCTCACCCAGCTAGAATCCTACATTCTTTACATCTTCAAAGACGGCAGAATTCGTTTGAATGAACAGGAGCTGACCCTGGAAACCCTGCCCGCGGCGCTGCAACCGGCAGCCAGCCAGCTTGCGCAGACGACGCTGCATCTCTTCGCCGATGAAAACGTGCCGCATGGCAAGGTGGTGAAAGTGATGGATATTGCCAAACAGGCGGGCGTAAAGAAGCTGGCGATCGCGACGATTCCCGAGGCGAGCGGGAAATGAAGCGCGTGCTGCCTCGCTGAGCAGGCGTCAGGCAAGCCATGAGGTTGGGCGAGCGTTATGCGCTCGCGCGGGGGAAAAACAGACAGGCCAACGGATCGCTTGATCCGTTGGCCTGTCTGTTTGAAGGGCTCTGCTCTGCCAATGAGCGGTCGCGCCGCGCTCAGTCTGCTTTGAGCGCTCCAAGGTTCAACTTCGCGACAAGGTCACTTTGGCCGTGTCCAGTAATAGTAGAACGGCAATCCCAAAACCAGCAAACCAATGCCAATCAAGGCATCGCGCGGATCGTTGAGCAACGTGTTGTATAAGAACCAGCCGACAAACAGCGTGTACAACAGAGTCACGAGGGGATAACCCCACGCCCGGTAGGGCCGCGGGGCGTCCGGCAGCTTGTGACGCAAGGCAATCACGCTGATTGCCGCCATGGCGTAGAAAAACCACGAACCGAAAACCACATAGGCGGCCAATTGATCATACGTGCCGCTGAGCGTGAGCAGCCCGCCCCAAACACCGATGGTGATGATGGCCACGTGCGGTGAACGATAGCGCGGATGCACTTTGCCGAGCGCCGGCGCGAAGACGCGATCATGGCCGGTGACCCAAATCGAGCGCGG
>JBBIKM010000098.1:3223-21325 GCA_037445455.1 bacterium
CATACCGATGACGGTGCCAAACGTCGAGCACATGATGCCGGCCACGATGATGACTGCGCCGACCGGGCCGATGGCGCGCGCGGCAACATCGGCGGCAATGCGCGAGGAAGCCGGCATCGCGTGGATCGGGATGATCAACGCGTAGGCGATATTTGCCAGCAAATAGAGCCCCATGATGACCAGAACACTGATAACCAAGGCCAGGGGCACGTTGCGGGTCGGGTTCTTGATCTCACCGGCGGTGAGCGTCACATCAATCCAGCCGTCATAAGCCCACAACGCCGAGACCATCGCCAGGCCGAAGGCAGCGGTGAGTTCGCGGCTCCAGCTTTCCGGCCACCACGGCAGCATGTTCGCCGCGCTGCCCGAGCCGGAGAAGAAAACCGCAAGAATGAGGAACACCAGGGCCGCCACTTTCGCGGAGGTAAAGATGTTCATCACCCACCCGCCGAATTGCACGCCGCGCACGTTGATGACGGTCACCAGCGCGATCACGGCGAGGGCGACAAGCTGGCTCCAGCCAAAGGTGAAAGGATGGCCGAAGATGGTCCAGCCGGGTTGGTAAAATGGCGGGCTCTGGCCGATGGCGGGAATCAGATAACCGAGATAGGTGGTGAAGGCAATGGCGACCGCGGCCAGCGAGGCCGCTTTGTTGATGAAGAAATCATTCCAGCTAAACAGAAAGCCCCACATCTTGCCGAAGGATTCCCGCAAGTAAGCATACGGGCCGCCGGCGCGCGGCAAGATCGAGCTAAGCTCGGCCAGCGAGAGTGCGCCGAAAAGTGTAAGCAATCCGGCGACAACCCACACCAGCAGAATCGGGCCCATGGCGTGCAGATGGCCGGCGATGGTCGCCGGCACGAGAAAGATGCCGGAACCAATCACACAACCGATGTTGATGGCAATGGCTTCGCGCAAGCCGAGGGCGCGCAGCAACTCCGTCGGCGCGGATTCTTTTTGCGCGGCGGTTGCCGGCGTTGGTTCTTGCATTGCTGGTCTCCTTTGCTGAACGAAATCAACCCCTGCGGCGCAATTGGCTGTGCCAGAAGCCGTAGACCAAGTAGAGCAGCAAACCGGCGAGCAGCCACAGGCCGAAGCGGATCCAGGTAACGTAAGGCAGGCCGGCCATCAAGTAAATGCAGGAGGCGATGCCGAGCAGCGGCACCAGCGGCACCAGCGGTGTCTTGAAGGCGCGCGGCCGGTGCGGATCCTTGTAGCGCAGAATAATGATGCCTGCGCACACCAACGCAAAAGCGAAGAGCGTACCGATATTGGTCAATTCCACGATCTCATTGATGTTGGCGACCGCGGAGATGGCCGCGACCACCACGCCGGTCCAGATGGTGGTCTTGTGCGGCGTCTTGTACTTGGGATGAATCTTTTCGAAGTAAGGCGGCAGCAGACCGTCGCGTGACATGGAAAAGAAGATGCGGGGCTGGCCGTATTGAAAAACGAGCAGCACTGCCGTCATGGAAATCACCGCGCCGAACGCCACCAGGCCGGCAGCGGCATCGGAGCCGACGTAGGCCAGCGCCGCCGCGAGCGGATCTGCGACGCCGAGCTTGTCCCACGGCATCATCCCGGTCAATACCGCGGCCACCGCCACGTAGATCAACGTGCAGATCGCCAGCGAACCGATGATGCCGATGGGCATGTCACGCCCCGGGTTGCGGCATTCTTCGGCGGCGGTGGAAATGGCATCAAAACCGATATAGGCGAAAAAGATCAGGCTGGCGCCGGTCCACACACCGGGAAAGCCGTTGGGCATGAACGGTGTCCAATGCTCCGGCTTGACGTACTTCGCGCCCACGTAGATGAAGAACAGCAGAATCGCGAGCTTGATCACCACCATGATGTTGTTGACCCGCGCCGATTCCTTCGCGCCCAGCACCAACACCCAGGTGATCAGCGCCACGATCGCCACCGCGAGAAAATTGAACACGATGGGAACGCCGAAAATCGTGGGATGGTTGAGCCACGCCTCGTAGTTCAGGGCAATGGAAGGATCGACTTGCCCGCCGGCTTTGGCCACGGCGGCGGCCGCCTGAACCGCCGAACGGTAATCCACCGAGAGCCAGGCAGGAATGTGCAGACCGAGGCCCTCGCACATTTGGTGAAAATAGGCAGCCCAGCCAATCGCGACGGCAACGTTGCCGATGGCGTATTCGATGATCAAATCCCAGCCGATGATCCACGCCACGACTTCACCGAGGGTGGCATAAGAATACGTGTAGGCGCTGCCGGAAACCGGCACCAACGAGGCAAACTCGGCGTAACACAAGCCGGAAAAGGCGCAGGCAACCGCGGTGAGCACGAAGGAGAGCATGATCGCGGGACCGGCGCCGGGACGTACCGCGTCGCCGGCCACCGCCGTGCCGATGACGGCAAAAATGCCAGTGCCGATGATGGCGCCGATACCGAGGGAAATCAAGTCGACCGGGCCGAGCGAGCGCTTCATGCGCGTGGCCTCGGCGTCGTGGGTCAACTGGTCGAGGTTTTTGGTGCGGAACAGGTTCATGGTCGAGGAGCCGAGTTAGTCAAGGAGCCAAGTTGGAGAAAGAGACAAGGAGCCAAATTAGAGAAAGAGCCAAAGGGCCAGGGAGCCACAGAGTCAAAGGGGCAAAGAAGATAAGGGTTCGAATGGTTGATTATGAGGTTCGAGAATGGCATTCGCTTGTTTAGGGCACAAGTGTTGAGACGGGCAATTTACGTTTGCGATTTGGGTGCGTTATGATTTGGGGATTTTCTTTTCTTGATGGTCTTTGCGATGATCGAGTTGAAGATTTTGATCAACTCAGAGATCTCCTTGAGCAGCCAGGTGTTCAGCTCGCTTTCTCCGAAAGCAAATTTGGATACCACCAGCCAATAGCGAGTTTCCTGTGACTCCTTCAAGCAGGTCCGTATCTTGTAGATAAATTCGTTGGCGCCGGCACAGGCATTGGCTTCTTCATAATTTGCGCCCGGGGACGTGCCGGAGCGGACAAGTTGGCCGCCAATTTCAAACCCCGCGACATCTCTCGGAAAAGTCCGGACATACTTGACGATCTGCGTGGCAAAGCGCAAGGCCCGCTCCCGAAGATCATATATTGGCTCCAGCTTTTCCATGATACCCTCCCAATGGTTTAGAAAAGTCAGAAAACCATCTCCTATCTCTAATCTTGCCTCCTTGTCACCTTGTCTCCTTGGCTCCTTGGCTCCTTGCCTCCTTGTCTCCTTGTCTCCTTGTCTCCTTGCCTCCTTGCCCCCTATCCGATCAACATCCCCGCAATCGTCGCAGTCATCCAGCTTGCCAGCGCGCCGCCGAACATGGCCCGCAAGCCGAGTCTGGCCAGTTCACCGCGGCGCTCGGGCGCCATGCCGCCGATCCCGCCGATTTGAATGGCAATGGAAGAGAAATTGGCAAAGCCGCACAGCGCGTAGGTGGCGATGATCTCGGCGCGTTCACTCATCGCGCCGGTTTTGATCACGTCCCCGAGCTGAACATAGGCGACGAATTCGTTGATCGAAATTTTCGTGCCCAAAAGGTTGCCGAATTCGAGACAATCTTTCCAGGGCACGCCCATGAGCCACGCCAATGGCGAGAAGATCCAACCGAAGAGTGTGCGCAGGTCTTGCGGGAAGTAATCGAATCCCACCCAATTCGACAGCGCCTGATGAATAATGCCCATGCCGGAGTTGATCACAGCGATGATGGCGATGAAGGCGAGCAGCATGGCCCCGACGTTGACCGCCAGCTTGACGCCATCCGCAGCGCCCACCGCCGCGGCTTCAATCACGTCGCCCGCGACTTTGGCAGGCGGCACTTTCACGTGGCCCTTGGTAACGGACTCCTCCCGTTCCGGCAGAATGATCTTGGCCATCACCAGAGCTGCCGGCGCGGACATCACGCTGGCGGCCAGCAAATGCGAAGCCGGAATGCCCATCGCGATGTAACCCGCCAGCACGCCGCCGGCCACCGTGGCAAAGCCGCCGCACATGATGGCCATCAATTCCGACCGGGTGGCCGTGGCCACAAACGGACGAATCAACAACGGCGCCTCGGTCTGGCCCACGAAGATGTTGGCGGAGCAGGACAGGGATTCCGCGCCGCTCGTGCCCATGGTTTTCGCCATGGCACGCGCGATCACCTCGACGATTTTTTGCATCAGCCCGAGATGATAAAGAATCGACATCACCGCGGAGAAAAAAATGATGGTGGGAAGGATGGCGAAGGCGAACTGAAAACCGAAGGTGTCTTGAAATTCGGGCTTGACGAGATTGCCGAAGAGAAACTCGGTGCCGAATTTCGTGAAGGCGAGGAAGCGGGTGACCTTGTCACCGGTCCATTGGAAGGCGGTCTTGCCGGCTTCCGTCCACAGGATGATGACCGCGAACAACAATTGCAGGCCCGTTCCCCACAATACCACCCGCCAGGGGAAATTCCGGCGATCATAGGAAATGGCATAGGCAATCGCCAACAAGGCCAACATACCCACCAGACTGATGAGTCGTTCCATGCTTTCCTTCCTCCATCGATCCGATGCTGCGATCGCCGCGCGGCGTGTGCTCAAGCGCGCGTGATTGTTGATTTGTGGTTTGGGTGTGAAATGCTACTGCAAGGCTCCGATTGCAAAAAAAGTTAAGGGGCAAGATAATCAAGTTTCCGTGAAGCACAAGTAGATTTTGTGCCGGCTGCAAGGCGCTGCCTGAGCCGCGAAACGATGTTCTTTGCGGGAGGACAAATCTGCTGCCTCATTGCCGGAGGACAGCGTTTCAGCGCAAGAGCTTGCGGTAAATGACCCGGTCATCCCCGACGCTGTAGAAGTCGGGGAGGCGGGCGATTTCCACATAGTTCCTGCGGAGATAGAACTGGCGGGTGGGTTCGTATTTTGCTTGCGAGGAGGTTTCGATGAAAAGCTGCCGGCCGTGCCGGCTGGTCACGTACTGCTCGACGAATTCAGTCAAGGCCCGGCCGACGCCGCTGCCCTGATGTCGCGGGGCAACGGCGATCCAATACAAATCCCAGGTGCCTTCGGTCATCGGGGTCGGGCCGAAACAAACATAGCCGATGACGTCGTCCTGCGGGTCCAGGGCGCAATAGAGCAGGTAGTCCCTTTGCTCCGGCTGATTGAGGTAGATGTCGACCAGCTCGAGCGCGACGGCGATTTCCACAGCGGTGAAATTGCCGGTGTCATGCAAAATTCGGCTGATAGACGGCCGATCGTCGCGCTGCAGGGCGCGAATGGCGACCATTGCGTTCTCCACGTTTCAAGGCACACGCGGCGATGTCACCCACGAGCTGCACGTACGATCGTCCGGAAGCCATCGCCGAGCGCGTCAAGCCCGCGTCGGGTGAGATGTCCGGATTCGGGTTGACTTCGACGATGTACGGCTGATGGTCGGAGGACAGGCGCATATCGACGCGCGCATAGTCGCGGCAGCCGAGCAACTGAAACGCGGCAATCGCGATTTGCTGCACGCGCAGAGCGGTTTCTTCCTCGAGCGCGGCGGGACACTCGGCCTCCACCGCATGATATTCCTCGCTGTCGGCCATCCACTTGACATTGTAAGAGCAAATGCGCGGAAGGCCCGCCGGCCAGTAGGGAAAAGTGATCTCCGAAATCGGCAATGCCTCCGGAATTTGATCGCCGAGGATGGCGATGTTCAATTCCCGGCCGTCGATATACTCCTCCACCAGCGCGGGTTGATGGTAGTTTTGAATCACCCAGGCCACCCGCCGGCGCAGATCTTCCACCGAATACACCACGGATTCTGCGTCGATGCCCAGGCTGGCATCTTCATGCACCGGCTTGACAATCACCGGGAAGCGCAGGTTGACGCGGCCGGGCACCTCGCTGCACAGCAGGCCCGCCGGCACCGGCAAGCCCGCCTGATGCAGCATCATCTTGGTCGTCCACTTGTCCGTGGCAAGCATGAGCGTGGGCGGCGGCGCGCCGGTGAAGGACACGCCCAGCAACTCGTACAAGCAGGCCACATGCACATGAAAACGGCTCTCGCCCTGCCACCCTTCCACCAGATTAAACACGAGATCGGTGGGCGTGCGGGAGAGCCGGTCCATGAACGCGGGAATCGACTTCTGCAGCGGCGCCAGCATGACTTCATAGCCCAGTTCGAGCAGCGCTGCATGCACGGCATTCACCTGCTCCAGCACGTCGGCTTCGGAGACATAGTCGATGGCGCGGCCGCGCTGTTCGCGGCGCGGCGCATTGTAGGCAATCAGAATGCGCTGGCCATTCATCTCCGCACCTCCTGCCGCCGGCACGCTTCCTCCAAAATGGTGAGAATCAAGTCGTCAAAGCTCATGCCTGCAGTGTAGGCCGCCTTCGGGAAGCAGGAATGCACCGCCGGATCCTTGATCAAGCCGGGCAGGGGGTTAAGCTCGAGAATGTTGGGCTCGCCATTGGCGTCCAGACGCACGTCGATCCGGCACAGATCGCGGCAGCCGAGATAGTTGAAGGCCTTCTTGCACAGGGTCTCGATCTTGGACTGCAGCTCGCGGTCGAGATCAGCCGGGCATTTGTAGATTTCCAATTGATGCTCGGCCGAATCCCACAGCCACTTCGCTTCCCAGCCATAGATGGGCTTGGCGCCCGCGGGCAGCGCTTCGAAGGCGATTTCGACGATCGGCAGTACGCGCAAGGACGCGCCGTTGCCCAGCAGCGCCACCGTGAATTCCCGGCCGGGCATGAACTCCTCCACCAGCGCTGGTTGGGCATAGGTGCGCCAGACTTTTTCCACGGTGGCCTTCATGGCGGCGGTGTTTTCCACAACGGAATCCATCCAGATGCCCTTGCTGGAACCTTCAAACAGCGGCTTGACAAACATGGGATAGTCGAAGTGGCGCAACTGGCCGTTGAGCGGCCAGGACTTCAGCACGGCAAACTTGGCGGTGGGCAGGCGGTGGTAGCCCAGAACTTCCTTGGCGCGCGCCTTATCCAGACAGAGGCCGAGGGTGAGCGGATCGGAACCCGTGTAGGGAATGCCCAGCATCTCCAGCATGGCGGGGATTACCGACTCGCGCGACGGGCCAAAAAATCCTTCCGCGATGTTGAACACGATCTCGGGACGATATTTGCGAAGCTTCTCAAACGCGTTGAGGTCGGCTTCGATGGGAATCACCTCGTGGTATTTCGCCAGCGTTTCCTGCAAGTCCCGGACGACGTGTTCGTCGTCCCATTCGGCAAAATTGTCCATGCCGTCGAGGCCGGGGGCGAGGGACGAGGGAAAATCAGGAGGCTCCGTTTCTTCGGCGGCCGCCGAACTTCGCCTCATATTGTAAGTAAATCCGACTCGCATGATGTGTGTCTCCTCAAAAACTGAAGAACTGCATGTGGTTCAGGTGATCGCAGGCCGTGCGCCACCGCGGCTTTGCGCCTGCGCACGTGGCATTTTCGCCGGCGCGGCGTTGTCGCCGTGCAGGCCGGCTTTTTCTGGTGATTGAGTCGAGTGGCAACTGTTTCCGAAACCGCCTGGCCGCACATTCAGTTGCCGCCGCCATGAGTGGTTGTGGGCCTGAGTCGCAACTGGGCGACTGGTTCGATTTCACACGGCAATCACCTGTGATAATGCTGGGAAGGTTCGTTTGAGACAGAGACGGACGGATGCAGACAATACTGGAATAGGAAGGCGTTGGATTACTTCCCCCTCGGAGCACGCAGCGGTAGTGAGCTGGGTGGGAGAAGCCGGTTCTGGCGGTTCCGCTGAATCGGCTGGGATCGTGAGTAACATCTGGTGCGTCAATCTCCAATTTGTTCGACTATCATTTTTTGACGCGCGCAATAAACAAACTTTTTTAGGAAAATGCAAGAATTAATTGGCACTTTTGCGCTTCGGCGCCAACTTTTTTTGGAGACTGCGGCATTCATCGCGCATGTCCGCCTCATCGCCGCCTGGCGGGGACTTTCACGCCACCGGCTTTGCGACGAGGTACGCTTCACGGCCGGGCGGTGGAGTGCTTTGGATGGATCTGCGTCGCCCGAACGATCACACACTCCGGTCCAACCGGGGTTGGATCAGATTCACCCTCAAAAGCCAGTGAGGCCGGGCTGCGACTCGACCGGGTTTGCCCCGCCTTGTTCCGGGCAACCGCGCGGGAAAATGAGAAACATGATGAAGAAGATGAACAGAATGATGATGACGGTCTTGGTGCGGGAACTCATGATGGCTCTCCTCACTTTGCAAACTGCATGAATCACCGATTGCCAGCCGCCGCGGTGGCGGGCGTACGCCGGGGTTTCGGCAACCGCGCCACCCGGCCTGCAAATCACGCGGCAAGCTACAGAGCTTTTCTTGAAAATGCAAGCCCGGCCCGGCTGAACCTTATCCGGCCGCAGGCCCGATGTGCATGAGCCGTTTCTCAGCCGGTTGCCGTCGACAAACCTCTCCGTTCCGGCGGCTTGCAACAAACGATTCCGGCGATTATAATAGGCCTGGGCAAGCTTGGTTGCGAATCGTCCGGGCAGCCTCCCGGCTCTCGGAAAGGCTCACGTCAGCGTCAGTCCGGAAAACTTCCATCCTCGGCTGAGCCGTGATTGACAAAGATTCAAGCACCGCGGCGACTCGGAGACATAGGTGTCAAGCCAGGAAAGGCAAGCAGCTTCGGCTGTTGCAGAACGCGCCGGGCGGAGGCCGGCAGGGACGTTTGAGGGTAAAGCGAGCTTTCACCAAATTGCTGCGGTTTCGGACGGTCAATGCATTGCATTCCCTCAGAAAGGATGAAATCGCCCGGCCGCTCAGCTCCGAAGCGTGCAGCAGTCGAACAAAACTCCTCTTGCTCATAGCGGAGCGCCCCGGCGGTGGTGTTTTGGGACGGTCAATTGTAAACCCCAACTCTCCGAAAAGGATCCCCGTGACCTCATCCATGCCCGCTTGGATGCTCTACGGCGCCAACGGCTATACCGGCAGCCTGACTGCGCGGCTCGCCGTCGCGCGCGGCATGCAGCCAGTCCTGGCGGGCCGTAATGCCGGCGCCATACGCAGGCTCGCGCAAGAGCTTGGCTTGGAACACCGCGTCTTCGCGCTCACCGACACCGCAACGATCAGCCGCCATCTGCAGGGCATGGCCGCGGTATTGCACATGGCCGGCCCATTCTCTGCCACTTGCCGGCTCATGCACGCTGCCTGCTTGCAGGCCCGGGTGCACTATCTCGACATTACCGGTGAAATCGCGGCATTCGAGGCGGCCTTTGCCTGCCACGCGCCGGCCCAACACGCTGGCATCATCATGCTGCCCGGCGTGGGCTTCGACGTCGCGCCGAGTGATTGCCTGGCATTGATGCTCAAACAACGCCTGCCGGATGCCACCCATCTTGAACTGGCGTTTCACGGCACCGGCCGGTCGAGCCGGGGCACAATCAAAACCGCCATCGAAGCGTTGCCGGGCGGCGGCCGCGTGCGCCGCAACGGCGAGATCACGGTCGTGCCGTTCGGCTGGAAAACGCGCAAGCTGCCCTTTCCGCAGGGCAGCAAAATGGGCGTGAGCATCCCCTGGGGCGACGTCAGCACGGCTTTTCATACGACCGGCATACCCAACATATGCGTCTACATGGCCATGCCGCCGGCGTTGATGGGCCGCATGGCGTGGCTGAACCGGATCGCGCCGCTGACGCGCCCCGGCCTGGTGCAGAGGCTGCTCAAATCAATCGCTGCGGCACGGGTAACCGAACTGACGCCGGCGGAACGGCGGCACTGCTTCAGTGTGATTTGGGGTGAAGTGAGCAATGCGGCGGGCCACACGGTGTCCGGCGCACTCACCACACCGGAGGGATACACCTTCACCGCCGAGGCCTCTCTCGCCGCGCTGGCGGCGGTGTTGGCAGGCCGGCTGCGCGCCGGCGCGTGGACGCCCGCGGCCGCGTTGGGCGCTGATTTTGTATTGACCCTGCCCGGCGTGAAGCTGCACGATTTCACGCTGGGCGAGCCAGCCGGCGCGCGCACCTGAAGCATGTCGTGAGTATTCACCGCCGGCGGCAAGATGCCGGTTGAAATTCCAACGCAGAACATCGCATGGCAGAATCCAACCAACTTGGTGAGCCGATGAAAACTCTTTCCCCGGAAGAAATCCGTGTGCTGGGCTGCCTCATCGAAAAAAGCCAGGCCACACCGGAGTATTATCCCATGACACTCAACGCGCTGGTGGCGGCGTGCAACCAGAAGTCGAGCCGCGATCCGGTGGTGGAATATGAGGCCGCGGAAGTCGAGGAGGCCCTGGCCGGTTTGAAGGAGAAAGGCTGGTGTGCTTTTGTGCGTGGCGAAGGCCGGGTGGTGAAGTATGCGCACCGGGCCGGCGATAATGGCGTGGGACTGTCAAACGCGCAAAGGGCGGAGCTCAGCCTGCTGTTGTTGCGCGGACCGCAAACCTTGGGTGAAATCAAGAGCCGCGCGCTGCGCCAGCATGAATTCAAAACATTGGAGGAAGTGGAGGAGACGCTGGCGAGCCTGCAGCAGCGGGAACCGCCGTTGGTCGAAACAGCCGCACGCCAGCCCGGTCAGAAGGAGGAACGCTATCGCCACTGCCTGGGCGAATCGCCGGATCACCGCGAGCCGGCCGAATCGTCCGCGCCGCTCTCGCTGCGCGCCGAGGTGGCAGAGCTCAAGGCCGCGCTCGCCCGGGTGCAAAATGAGAACGCGCAATTGCAGGCACGGCTGGCCCGCCTGGAGGAAGATTTTGCCAAACTGCGCAACGATCTCTATTGATCCCGACCGCAAGGCCGCGCTTCACCCGCGATGGTTTCTTGCGCTCGACCAACCCCGCCTTATGCCGCCGCTTGACCGCCGCGAGCGTCATGCCCAGCGTTTCGAGATCGTCGTGGGATAGTGTGCCGGATAGGCGTTGATCTTTTCCGTGGCAATGATTTCCGCGGCGCGGCGCGGCGAGATCTTGTCGGCCCTGGCTTTCTGCAGCGCCTCGTCAGTGGCCTGCCCGATTTGCTGCTCGATGCTCGCCAACACTTCCGTGAGAATCACCGGCCCCTCCCCGCGAATCAACGTGTGGTACAGCGCGGCGGTGCCGGCGTTGGCAATGAAATCCGGCACCACAATTTTGCCCAGCTCGAACAGGCGCTCCTCCAAATCGGCGGGGGCAAAGGGATCGTTGGAGCCGCACACGATGTACCTGGCCCTGATCTTGCGGTAATTCTGCTCGGTGATCAACCCGCTGTCGGCCACCGGCAGAAAGAGATCATCCGCCATTTCGTAGATGGCATCCGGCTCCGCAATGAACTCGTAACTCGTCGGCCGGTCTGCTGCCGCCTTGAGCGCCGGGAAAACCGCATTGGTGCGCTCATCGCGGCGCGCGAGCAACAGGCCGATATCCAGCCCCTGCTTGCAATAGATGGTGCCGAAGCGGTCGCTCACGGCCTGAATCCTGGCGCCGCGATCGGCGAGGAACTTTGCCAGACCGCTGCCGACGTTGCCGAAACCTTGCAGCGCGACGGAGCAGCCGCGCAAGTCCTGTGGTTGCAGCGCGCGTTGCGCGGCGATGCACACGCCATAGCCGGTCGCTGCGGCATTCAGCACCATCTTGCCGCGTTCGTCCACGGCGAGATTGATGCCTTCAAAAAAACGCGCGATTCGGCGTTCGGTGTTCCCCAGACTGCGGGCGAGCGCGTATTGCGGGCAGGGCAGGCCAATGGCCTGGGTGCAGGCCACAATCTCGCTCTCATTCGTGTTCAAGTCCGCACCGGTCACGTAGCAGTTGTGCAGGAAAGCTTGATAGAACTCGAAAACGCGCTGCATCACCAGCAGTTTTTCCGGGCGCGCCGGGTCAAAGTCGATGCCGAGTTTGGCGCCGCCAATGTGCGGTTCGGTCAGGGTGAATTTGCGCGTCATGGTTTGCGCCAGCTTGGTCATTTCCTCCGCAGTAACGCCCTTCTTCAACCGGCAACCGCCGCCGGCCACGCCGTTGACCAGCATGTCGATCACAAGATAGGCGCGGGCGCCGAAACGTGCGTCGTGATACTCAACCACCATCACCGGCAACCGGTCGCTGGCGATGCGCTCGCTGGCAGCAAGGCCGGCGAGGCGGGGGTCACTCTGCTGGGTCTTCATGTCCTTCGCTCCTCTCGTCATGCCGAAGTGGCGGGCAGGTACTTGTGCAGCAACCGCCGAATGAACACGGCAATCATGGCTTTGCGATATTGCGGTGAGAGGGCAACGTTGCGATAGGGTGTGACGCGATTCATGATGACATCGGCGAGGCCGTCGATGAGATCACCGGTGAGTTGATCACCCACCACCGCCGCCGTCACCTCATCGAACAGCAGCGGCGTCGTCGCCACGCCGGTCAAGGCCACGCGCAATCGCGTGATCGTGCGCTGATTGAGGCGAATGGCAACCGCCACGCCGAGCACGGGGAAATCCATGCTGTCCCGCACCCGCAACTTCAGATAGCCGGCTTGCAGCGACTGCGCCGCGGCCGGCAGCAGCACGTGCGTCAAAATCTCCTCGGGCAGCTTGACATTGCGGGTGATGCCGTCATGCGTAAAGAAATTTTCGCACGACACCTCCCGCCTGCCCTCCGGACCCTGCAGCACGAGTGTGGCGCCCAGCACCATGAACACCGGCGCCAGGTCGCCGGAATAAGTCGCGTAACAAACCGACTTCTGCGGGATGACCAGGCAGTCCGTGCCCTCCGCTTTCAAGCAGTAGCCTTTCGAATCCCGCCAAAACCAGCTTTGATTGAAATAGTAGCAGCGCGTGTCGAGCAGCAGATTTCCGCCCACCGTGCCGGAGGCCTGCAGCAACGGACTGGCGATCTGCCGCGCCGTGTGCGGGATGACCGGCAGGTTTTTTTGCAGGGATTCATTCGCAATGACTTCCCGCAGGCGCGCCAGCGCGCCGATGCGGGTGGGGCTGATTTCGTGCAGGTCGGCAATCCGGGCGAGGCTGATGACATGGCCGCGCGGGTTCAGCCGCATCTTGTAATTCGGCAACAAGTCAGTGCCGCCCGCAATGAAGTCAAAATCACCCTTGCACGCTTGCGCAATGGCGATCGCTTCAGGCACGGTCTGGGGCTGGTGCAATTTGAATGCGGGGAGAATCATGCTGCTTCTTCTCGGTCTGAATCAATGCTCACTGCAACGACTCACGCTCGAGCAGCCGGCGGCAACATCCGGGCAGGACGATGCTGCCGGCATGGCACGCAAGCTGGTGTCAGGTTTGGCTTGAGCCCGTCAAACGAGGCTGGGTTGGCAGTACTGGCCCGGGCAATCACCTGCAGCCGGTTCGGCAAACAGCACGGCTGCCGCCTACCGATCCATGTTTAAAGCACCGCGACTTGACGCCTGGCACTCTTCTGCTGATCCTGCATCGCTTTCCAAATCTTGTCTGCGGTCATCGGCAGGCTGCGCAGCCGTACGCCGATCGCATCGTAAATCGCATTGGCCACTGCCGGCAAAATCGGCAGCAACGGGCCTTCACCAGCCTCCTTCGCGCCCCACGGCCCCTCGGGATCATCGCTCTCAACGATGATCACTTCCACCGGCGGCATTTGCCGGGGCGTCAGCGTGCGATAATCGAGCAGATTGGCATTCAACACGTTGCCGCGATTGTAAACCATTTCCTCCATCAACGCCTGGCCCAATCCCATGTGAATGCAGCCCTCGATCTGGCCCTGCACGGCCAGGGGATTCAGCGCCCTGCCGCAATCGTGCGCCGCCCACACCTTTTCCACACGCGGCTCGAACGTTTCCGTATCAACCGAGACTTCGGCAATGTAGCATTGAAAACTGTAACTCGGTGACAGGCCGGCACGGGCGCCCTTGAACGAACCGCCAATCGGCGGCGGGCCTATATATTTGCCTTTGGCCAGCAAAGCGCCGTTGTTTGCCAGCGCTTTCTCCAGCGCCTGCATGAAGGTCACGCGCACCCGCGGATCGCGCTGATAGATGATTTCTTCATTCGCCAGCACGAAGCCCTCGGCAGGGTAGCCGGTGAGTGCATGCGCCGCCTGCACCAATTTCGCGCGAATCTGCAGCGCCGCCTCACGCGCCGCATTGCCCGCCATGAAGGTCACGCGGCTGGAATAGGAGCCGAGATCGATGGGATCGGCGTCGGAGTCGTTCGAGAAAACGCGAATGCGGTCGAGCGACACGCCCAGCGGTTCGGCCACGCATTGTGCCAGCATGGTGTCGCTGCCCTGGCCGATCTCCGCGGCCAGGCAATGCACGGTGATGCCGCCGTCCATGTCGATTTTGAGATGCACGGTGGATTGCGGCAGATCGTTGAAATGAATGCGGTGGGCACTGCCGCTGATGTAGAAGCCGCAGGCCACGCCCACGCCGCGGCCAAACGGCAGCTTGCGGAATTTCCGGTCCCATTCCGAGGCCTGGCGTGCGCGCAGAATGCACTCGCGGGTGCCGTTGCTGGTGATGCGAAAGCCGTTGGCAGTGGTGCAGTTCGCGGGCAGCAGATTGTTCAGTCGCACGTCGCAGGGATCGAGCCGGGCCGCTTCGCACAATTCGTCGAGCAGGGTCTCGACCGCAAAGCGGGAGTTCACCGCACCATGGCCGCGCATGGCGCCGCTCGGCGGTTTGTTGGTGTAGGCGCGGCGGCCGTGATAGCGAAAGTTGTTGATCACGTACGGCCCCATGTTCAGCACGCCGTTGTAGTAGGTGGTGACCACGCCGAAGCTGCCCCAGGCGCCGCCGTCGATCTGCGCCTGCAAATCGAGAAAGGTGATCCGGCCCGCTTCATCCAGGCCCATCGCGATTTCCGTGTGAGTGGGATGCCGGCCATGATTGCTGAGAAAAACCTCCTCGCGGTCGAACAGAATCTTCACCGGCCGCCGGCACTTGCGCGACAGCAGTGCCGCAACCATCTCATGCGGAAAGGGATCACTCTTGCCGCCGAAAGCACCGCCCACCATCGGCCGGATGACGCGAATGCGATGCATCGGCATCTGCAGCACCCTGGCGAGCGCGCGATGCAGATAATGCGGCACCTGTTGCGCCGACCACACCGTCATGCGATCATCGGCGTCGTAGTGCGCGATCACGCAATGCGGCTCGGTAAACGCGTGGGTCACCCCCACGAAATCATAACTGGCGGATTTCACATGGCGGCTGCGCGCGCGTGCCGCCGCCACCTCGCCAAACTCCTGCCGGACTTCCTTGTGAATATTCGTGCCGTTGCCGGTGCCGGGATGAATGGCCTCCGCCGCCGGCCGCACACTATCCTCAAATTTGCGATAAACCGGCAACACTTCATACTCGACCTCGATAAGGCGCAGGGCCTGCAGGGCGATCTCCTCATCGTCGGCGGCCACCGCGGCAACATTGTCGCCGATGAATATCACCTTGTCCACTGCCAGTGCGGTTTCATCCTCGCTGATCGGCAGCACGCCAAAAGTATGCGGGGCCTCCCTGCCGGTGACCACGGCGTGCACCCCCGGCAACTGCTCCGCTTTGCTGGTGTCGAGGCGTTTCAGGCGGGCGTGGGCATGCGGGCTGCGCAGAATCTTGCCCACCAGCATGTTGGGCAGCTTGATATCGTCGGTATAGACGCCCTCGCCCGTGGTCTTCTTCAGGCCGTCGATCAAGGGAATCGGTTTGCCGATGGTATTCGACATCTTTTGCTCTCCGCCAATGAGATTGCGCTCGCACAACGGGGAAGAATGGAATCCGCAAACTGCCAGGCCGGTTGCACAGCAATGAACGCTTTATCCGGTTGTCGCGGCCCGCGCTTCGGCCACCGCCGCAATCGCATCGACGATCTTGATATAGCCGGTGCAGCGGCACAGGTTGCCGGAAATCGCTTCTTGAATCTCGGCGCGCGAGGGACGGGGATTCTCGGCCAGAAAGGCCGCGGCCGTCATGATGAAACCCGGAGTGCAGAAGCCACATTGCGAACCGCCATGCTCGGCAAAGGCGCGCTGCAGCGGATGAAGCAATCCCTCCTCCTTCAATCCTTCAATCGTGCGCACCTCATGGCCGACGGCCTCCAGCGCCAGCGTCAGGCAGGCCAGCCGCGGCTCGCCATCGAGATGCACGGTGCAACAGCCGCAGGTGCCCATGTCACAACCGCGCTTGGTGCCGGTCAGATTCAGGTTTTCCCGCAAGACGTCGAGCAACACGTCCGAGGGCCGGACGGCCAGCTCATGCGTGGAGCCGTTTACCCGCAGGGTGATGATCTCTTTGGTTGGCATAAGGGTGGTTTCGTGAGCGCCCGTCCGACATCACGGACTTTTCGAAAACGTTCCTGCTGCGGCCTGGCCGGTGCGGCAAGAGCTTCAGCGCGTTCACAACATTCGAAGCTTTGAAATCCCCGGCTCAGCCGGGATTGGAACATTTTCGAACAGAGACTATAGTTTGGATGAGACAAACCGTGCGCGCGGTGTGATGCGATCGTTCGTGCCTGCCCGGGTGGGCTCGTTTGCGCCCTCCGGCAGGCGCAGGAAGTGCGTAGATGATACAATCAGCGGAGAACGTTGTCAAGCGGATTCTGGAGAAAGGCCGGAACGGGAGGGAATAATCTTGTTCCGTGGCGGTGAATGAATATGCACAAGGGCCGGCGGCCTCACGGCGTTGCCTTCACCACCACGATGGTTTGATCGTCGCGCTGCTCGGTATTGTTGCTGAAGTCGCGCAGCGCGGTGATCAATTGATCGCGAATCTGCGCGGCCGGGCGATGATGGTGGCGCAGCAAAACGTCGAGGAGCGGCTCTTCGCCGAATTCCCTGCCGTGGCCGTCGTCCGCTTCGGTGACACCATCGGTGACGAACAGAAAAACATCGCCGGTCGCATAGGGAATGGTCTTCTCTTCCAATTCGGCTGCGAAGATGAGCTCCTCGTCCAGCCCCAACCCCAACCCGCGCGGCGTGACTTTTACCACAGTCTGCGCGGCCGCACAGTAGTGAAACAGCGGCAAATGGCCGGCGCGCGCCAGCACCAGCCGCTGCGCCTGCGTGTCGAAATCCGCGCCGATGGAAGTCACGAAAGATTTGCGTTCCAGCGCCTGGCGCAGCAAATGATTCGCACGGATGAACAGCTCGCGCGGCGACAGCCCGAAGTCGTGCAGCGAGCGCAAAATGCCCTGCACCTTGGACATGTAGAGCGCCGCCGAAGTGCCCTTGCCGCTCACGTCGCCGACGATCACGGTGATCTGGTGCGGCTTGCCGTTCAGGTAGTCGAAGTAATCGCCGCCCACTTCATGCGCCGGAATCGAAACGCCGGCAATCTCCAGGCCTGCGATCGCCGGCGTGGTTTGCGGCAGCGAGGCCAGTTGAATGCGCCGGGCAATGGCAAGCTCGTGTTTCAGCCGTTCCTGCTCGGCCAGCTCTTCGTACAAGAAGGCATTCTCCACTGCCAGCGAAGCCTGTTTCGCGACCGCCGAGAGAATCGCAAAATCTTCATGCGTGTAGGCCGCCTCGGAGAGTTTTTCCCCGAGCAGCAGCGTGCCCACCAGTCTATCCTTGAAGCGAATCGGAATCAAGTGGCGGAAGCCGTGATGATGGAAATTGTCCTTGAGATCATCGGGCAAATAATCCACGGTGAAGCGGGACTCGCTGCGGAATTTTTCCAAGACCTGCACGATCTGCTGATCCGTGGCACTACAAAACGCCTGCCACTCGCCGTCATCAAAGCCATAGGCCTCATGGCAGCAGCAAACCTTCTGGTTTTGGAAGAACATGACACCGACGCGCTCGAGGTGCATCAGCTCGGCCAGCTTTTTCACGATGCCGCGTGCCAATTCGACCTTGCTCAATTTGGTGGCCATCACTTCAGCGAGTTCGCTGGTGGCCACCGGGTAGTCATAGCTTTCGCGATGAAACCGGCGCGCGATCCAGTTCTGGCCGGCGCGGCCGACCCTTTGAAAAACGAAGATCAATACCATCGCCAGCGCCATGAGAATGATCTTTTCGGCGAACTGGTGTTGATCCGGCGACATCGGCAGCGCGCCGATCTCGAGGTAGCCGCGGCTGACGCGGATGTCGGGCAGGTTCAACTTGAGCCGGGGCAGCCACGCCAGCGCGGTCACCATCAGCAGGAGCAGCAGCACCGTCCACACCGCCGAGACGATGGTGTATTGCGTGTTGCGGCGCACGCGCAAATTCACGTCGAGCAAGCGGTGGCGGCCAATGAAGTAAAGATAGCCGCCGGGCAG
>JBBIKM010000099.1:0-18615 GCA_037445455.1 bacterium
GCTTGGTGATTTCTGTTGATGACGGCATTTCCAGGGCGTTGCCCTTCGCTATCACATTTTGCCCCGGTGGGGCTTGGTGATTTCTACTGATCACGAAGTTTCCAGGGCGTTGCCCTTCGCTATCATCTTTCGCCCCGGTGGGGCTGGTTGGCTGGGCAGTTGAATTCGACCTGACGTTATAAAGCTAAACATTGCCAAGAGAAAGACATCATCGCAACCGCAGCGTGGCTGCGGAGAGAGACGCATCGGAAGGGAGGAGAAGAGGATGAGTTTCGCCCGCAATGCCTTGTTGTGGATTTCAGAGAATCGCACGCTGCGCCAAAAGCTGCCGCGCTACGCCTTTGTCCGCCGCGCCGTGGCGCGCTTCATGCCCGGCGAGGAACTGGCCGACGCCCTGCAGGCGGCGGCGAGTCTGCGCGAAAAAAAGATCGGCACCATTCTCACCCGCCTGGGCGAAAATGTGTCGAGCGTCGCGGAAACCCGTGAGGTGACCGGGCACTATCTCGAGGCGCTGCCGTTGATTCAACAACATGGCCTGGATGCCCGCATCTCCGTGAAGCTGACCCAGCTCGGCCTGGATGTGGATGAAGAATTGTGCCACCAGAATCTCTCCGCCCTGGTTGCAGCGGCGGCAGCGGTGGGAAATTGGGTGTGGATCGACATGGAGCAAAGCGCCTATGTCGAGCGCACGCTCGCGCTTTATCGGCGGGTGCGCACGCAGCATGCGAACGTGGGCGTTTGTCTGCAGGCTTATCTCTATCGCACCAAAGATGATCTCGCCGCCTTGCTGCCGATGGCGCCGGCCATTCGTTTGGTGAAAGGCGCCTATCGCGAACCCGCCACGATCGCCTTTCCCCGCAAGGCCCAGGTCGACGCCAATTTTCTCGCTCTCACCGAGATCCTGCTTGCGAATGTGAAACCGCGCGGGGTCCGCGTGGGCATTGCGACGCACGATCAGATCCTGCTCCGCCAGGCGCAGCACATGGCGGAGGCATTCGGCCTGGCGCCGGACGACTATGAGTTCCAACTGTTGTACGGCATACAAACCGCGGAACAACTGCGCCTCGCCGCGGCCGGCTGTCGCGTGCGCACGCTGATCAGCTATGGCAGTTATTGGTTTCCCTGGTACATGCGCCGCCTGGCAGAACGGCCGGCGAATGTTCTCTTTGTCCTGAAGAATCTGTTTTCCTGAAATGAACCGCGGCGTTTGACAAGATTGACTTCCGGGGTTGCCGCAAGCTGCAGCTTGGTCGTACTTCCTGTCCCCTGCTCGAATCGCGCCGGCCGGACCAAACCGCAAAGCGCAGGGCAGCGCCCTGAAGCATTCGTGGTCAGCAGGGCGTCGCATGTCCATGGGGCTTCATTGAAGGCAAGCTCCCCAATGACGCCTTTTCGGTGGAATGGCGTCTAATGCTCAGGGCTTTGGCCGTGGGTGATTGCATGTGGTTCCGCCGGAATCGATGAACAATCCCACGCGCACGTGAGTCTGCGGCGTAATCCCTCAGTTACGAGTGAAGTCGCGCAGGCTTCCAGCCTGCCTGCAGACAAGAGGTTCAATGTCACCAATTTTTCCCCCAAGGCAAGACAATTGCAGGCATGACTATTAAGAAATTTCTCCAACTATTTGCCTTTGTTTGTCAAGATGATTAGGGTCGTTTGATAAGTTCAAGCTTGCTGGGGCCAAAGCATTGACAGAAAAATGGCTGTCATGAATATTTGGTTTGCAATTATCGAAGAAATGTTCATCGCAGCAACAAGAAGCTGTGAAATTTCTTTGCCAATCACTCTTCTGTCATTGCCTGCCCCAAAAGTCAGTGCCATTGGACATGAGGTCTGTGCTGCGTTTCCCACCAATAACTGAAACATTACTCTGCGGCAAGGCTTCACAACGTGAGCCAGGCCTTCCCGCAGCGGAAGGTGCCATCAGGCCGCTGGCTTTGCCGCGCCCTGCTGTTTCAGCAGTTTCGCGATTTTGGCATGATGGGTGGCACCCCAGCCGGCAATGCTCTCGAGAATTGGTTTGAGCGTGCGGCCGAACGGACTCAGGGCATATTCGACGCGGGGCGGCACTTCGGCCTAAACCGTGCGCGCCACCAGGCCATCCCTCTCCAATTCGCGCCGTTGCTGGGTCAACATTTTCGCGGTGATGCCCGGCAGCGCGCGTTTCAGCTCGCCGAAGCGCACGATCTCCTGCTGATGCAGCTTCCACAAGAGGCGCGGTTTCCACTTCCCGCTGATCAATTCCAGGCTGGTTTCCACCGGACAGGCATGAATGCGGCCAGGGCAGCTCATGAGTCTCCTCAGTAACTTTTTGGATAGCAGGTACCAGGAAAGTGCATACTTGACGACTTGAGACCACTGCAATACCTTGCGTGCAACAAGTCAAGTTTGTTGTTTGCACTTTTCCCTGGAGGACGATTCGCATAAGCGCGAACATCGATGTCTTGAACCCCGACCGGCCAAAGCGGGTGTTGATGGTCGTGGCCAACCCCGCGGTTTCGCAAACCACCGGCTGGCCAATTGGCTTTTGGGCGGCCGAATTGATCCACCCGTCCTGCGAGTTCACCGCAAAGGGCCATCAGGTTGAGATTGCCAGCCCGCAAGGCCGCAAGCTGCGAATCGATTCGTTCGGTGATCCGCGCGACGCCAGCGGCTACTCGGCGCATGATCTGATCAGCATGGTCTTCTCGAAGACCCCGCAACTCGCTGCGCTGCCGGACGAGACGCGCAGCATCGCTGCCGTGAAAATCGCGGACTATGACGCGTTGTTTCTCGCCGGCGGCCAGTCACCGATGCACACTTTCATCAACGCCACGAACCTGCTTCGGTTCGTGGCCGATTTCTATGAAGCCGGCAAGCTCGTGGCCATTGTGTGTCACGGCACCCGTGTGCTGCTGAAAGCAAGCCCAAGCTTATCAAACTGCTGTAATCATCCTGACAAACAGAGGCAAATAGTTGGAGAAATTTCTTATTCGTCATGCCTTCAATTGTTTTGCTTCAGGGGAAAATCAGTGAGATTGGTCCACTATCCCAATGTCACTAACTTTTTAAGAGGGCAATGACAGAAGGATGTTTGGCAGGATAAATTTCACGGCGCCTTTTACCATACTTGTTAAGGGTTGTTTTGTGACCGTCATTGCGAACGTTTTTCAGCCTGCAGACGCAGGCGAAGCAATCCTTCCAAAAACCAAGAGATTGCTTCGGCAAAATACGCCTCGCAATGACTCACATTCCAACCCGTAACGAGCATGCGATGAAATAAGCCACGTATCTTTGTCACCCACTTTTTCTGACATTGTTCTCTTGAAAAAGTCAGTGCCATTGGGTGCACTAGCCTGCGCGGCATGAAAGGCTTGCCCGGCATTGCGCCGGTGGCGCTGGTACGGCAGGCATCCCATCTCACCCCAACAAGAATCTCACCGGCGGCGTGGGCTCACGCGCCGCGATATTCCCGCGCCAAAAATTCTTTCACGATGGTGATGTCGGAGGGCATTGTCAGGTCCGGCACGTGCTCGGCGCGGCGGAGGGTGAACACCGCTTGCGGATTGCGCGCCACCAGCAACTTCACCGCGGCCGGCAGCTCTTTCTCCTGGCGCACGGGATGCAATGGCACAGCGGCGAGGCAGGGCAGAATGTCATCATAGGCGAAGCGGAACAGGTTCATGCTCACGCCCACGCGGCCGTCATGATCCGCCAGTTGCTCCAGCGTTGCGGGGTCGGGCTTTTCGATGATGTTGCGCAGGAATCCCCGGTTGTCTTTTTCAATCACCGCGAACTGGGCGATGCGTTCGGACGAAAACTGCAGCGCGGCACGATCATAATCGATCATGGCGTTGGCATGCGTTTCCAGCAGCAACCCGCGCAAGGCCGCGACAGAGTAGAGATTGTCGCTGTTGCACACGGTGACCGACTGCCCGCGCCAATCCGGCCGGGCAGCCAAACCATGCCACAGCGCATCAGCAGTGCCCAGCGGTCGGGAGCGGCCGGGCGGGATCGGCTGCGCGGCATAGCCGAGGGTGAGCCGGTCGAACTGGTGTGCGCCGCCCTGCTCGTAGTAGGCACGAATCGTCTGATCCTTCTCACCGATGACGATCATCACGTCATGGTAGCCGGCAGCGGCAACATTGCGCAGCAAGTAATCGAGGAAGGGGCGCGCCTGCTCTCCCACACCAATCATGGCCTTGGGTTTGGTGGCGGCCTCGTGCCGCAAGCCGGGCGGCAGCATGGCTTGGGCGGCGGCGTTTTTCATGCGTGATGAAATGCCGCCGGCGAGAATCACGAGGTTGGGCTGACTCATACACTCTCCGCTGCTGCGAGCTGCGTGCCGTGATCCACCTGCACGAGGTGGGCTTTTCCGCCTGCCGCCGTGATGGCGGCCGCCACTTTTTCCGGTTGTTCCGGGGCATAGACGAACATGCACCCGCCGCCGCCCGAGCCGTTGATCTTGCCGCCGTACGCGCCGGCGGCCAGGGCGGCGTCGAGCATACGGTCGATCTTTGGCGTGGAAATGCGAAGTTGGTCACGCAGAATGTTCTGACATTCATTCAGCAAAGCGCCCAGGCGATGTTGGTCCACACGCGGTTGCTGCAACAACGACCAGGCGGTGCGGGTCAAGTCGCGATTCGCCACGGTGCCCCACAGCAAAGCGGCTGATTCACGGTCGCACCCGGCGGTGTAGCGGTCAAGCTCTGCCAGCGGCACGGTGTGCAACGAAAATGCCGGGTGCCTTTTTCTGAGCTGCGCCACACCTGCCAGCACACCGTTCTTGACGCGGGCCAGTATGCCGGTCGTGTCCTTCGGCTCGCCGGAATCGCCGAGCACGATGGTTCCCAATCGCGCCGGCAGCCGCGCGATTTGCAGTTCGGGATGAAACGTGATGCCGATCACGCCGCCCAGGGCCGTGGCGTAGTGATCCATCATGCCGCCCGGCTCGTGGAATTCCAGCACCTCGGCCGCATGCGCCAGGGCCGCGCAGTCCGCGGGCGCGAGCGTGCGCTGCTGATCGCTCAAGCGCGCCAACAGATTTACCCAGGCCACCACCAGCGCCGAGGAGCTCGAAGTGCCGGAGTTGATGGGAATATCGCCACGCACCAGGCCGCGAAAGCCGTGGGAGAAGGTGAAGCCTGCGCGCTGCAGCACATTCACCGCGCTGCGGAAATAATCGCGGGCGCCGCGATAAGGCACACAGTCCTCGATGGTGAAAGCAATTTCGGCGTGCACGTCCGGCAGCGCGAGTTAAATGCGTTTGCTGTCGCTGCGGTGGCCGCTGATGGTCATGCGCCGCGAAATGGCGCACGGAATCACCGGCAGATCGAGGTAATCCTGGTGTTCGCCGAACAGGCACACGCGGCCGGGCGCGGAGGCGCACAGCCATTCATCCGCTGGCATCATGGCTGGTTCCGTTGTCGAACTCGCGATGAAGGCAAAGCCTGCGCCGGCTCGCGGTTGCATGCCGGGCGGCAGGCGTTCGGGAAGTTGCTCAATATGTTGAGGCCGCGGGAGAAAAGCAAGCTGTGCCAGGGTGGGGCTGCGTGGTGTCGGCGGGAAATGGTGCGGCGTGGGCATTCTCTCTCAGCGCGCGCGGCCATGCCTGGCGCTGTGCACTGCTGCCGTGAGGAATGCCCCGGCTGCGACCTGGAAGCGATCGCATGCGGTCGCCGGAGGCTTCAGCGATTTCATTGCATGCCAGTACGGTGAACCGGCTGGGCGAATCGGAGCGGGAACGCGCCCGCCGGCTCGGGAGGTGAAGTGGGCCTTTGGGGAAAAACACGGACGGCGGTGGAACCGTGCGCCGGCATTTGCCGCTGCCAGTCATCCAGGGATTGATTGAAGGTGGTGATATAGAGTTCGAAGCAGGGATTGCACTTTTTGAGATGCGTGCGAATGCGTGCTTTCTCGGTTCCAAAAACAGCCCCGGCCACATAAGACGCAAATTCGCGGCTGCCCAGACATTCTTCGCGGGCACAGTCCAACATGATTGCCTCCTCTGAGTGTGTGTCCCAATTTTCAAGACACCAGGAGGCCCGGGAATTTCCCGCAAAAAATGCGGCGGCGCCTTTAACTTTCCAGCGTCATTTTGAACTTGCGGACGCTGATTGTCATCAGCAGCAGGCCAAAGCCGGCGAGAATGAGCAGAAAAGACCAGATCTCCGCGAGCGTGTTGCCTTTGAGCAAGACCCCGCGGATGACGGGCAGGAAATAGCGCGCGGGAACGGCGTAGGTCACCCACTGCAGCACCTGCGGCATGCTGGCGATGGGAAATATGAATCCGGAGAGCATGATGGTGGGCAGCAGCGAGGCGAGCAGGGCGGCCATCATCGCCACTTGTTGCGTGCGCGCCGCGGTGGAGACCAGCAGGCCCAGCGCCAGCGCCACGAACACGAACAGCAGCGCCGCCGCCAGAATCAGGACCAGGCTGCCGTGGATCGGCACTGCAAACCAGAAGCGGGCGACCAGCAGAATGATGATGCCGTCCATGAACGCCAGCAAGATGTAAGGCACGACTTTGCCCGCCACGATTTCCAGCGGCCGCACCGGCGAAACCAGAATCTGTTCCATGGTGCCGGTCTCTTTTTCCCGCGCAATGGTGACGCTGGTGAGCAGGGCGGAGATCATCATCAAGATTAAAGCCACCAGCGCGGGCACGAAGAAGTAGGAACTTTTCAGGGCGGGATTGTAGGCGATGGTGGTGCGCACTTCAAAGGGCAGATCGCTGCCGTGCTCGAGGTTGTACAGTTGCAGAACCGCGGTGGCATAGTTGCGAATGCCCTGCGCAGTGTTGGAGTCACTGGCGTCGATCAGCAACTGCACCGCGACCGGCACCGGCTGCGCCAGGCGGGAGGCGAAATCGTGCGGGATGAGCAGTGCGACTTTGGCCCGGCGCTGCTGGAACAGTTTGTCGATCTCCTCCGTCCCGCCGCTGTAGTCCTGCACGGTGAAGAACCGGCTGCCGGCGAAAGCGCGCACCAGCTCGCGGCTGGCCGGTGTGTTGGAATGGTCGAAGACCGCCAGGCTGATGTTCTGAATCTCCATGTTGATGGCGTAGCCATAGATCATCAACATCAACACCGGCATGGCAAACACGATCAGGAGCGTGCGAAAGTCGCGCCTGATGTGGAGGAACTCCTTGCGAATGATCGGGATGATGCGGGAGGACATGGAGTGATGATCAGGTGTCAGTGATTAGTTATCAGTGATCCGTGATTGCCTATTTATCCACCAAATGAATGAAAACCTCCTGCATCGAGGCCTTCTGATGGTGCTGTTTGAGCGCCTGCGGTGAACCGAGTGCGATGATTTCGCCTTGATACATGATGGAGACCCGATTGCAATATTCGGCCTCATCCATGTAATGCGTGGTCACGAAGATGGTCTTGCCCTGCTGCGCCATGTGAGAGATCAAGTCCCAAAAATTGCGGCGCGCTTCGGGATCGACGCCGCCGGTGGGTTCATCGAGAAAGACAATGGGCGGATCATGCAACAGGGCGCAACTGAGCGCCAGGCGCTGCTTGAAGCCGAGCGGCAGGGCGCGGGTGAGCATGCCGGCCTGCCGTTCCAGTTCCAGCTCGCGCAACAGGCGGGCGCGCTGCTGGCGCAGGGTGGTGCGCGGCAGGCCGTAAATCCCGCCGAAAAACTCGATGTTTTCCGCCGGCGTCAAATCTTCATAAAGCGAAAACCGCTGGCTCATGTAGCCGATGCGCTGCTTGATCTTTTCGTTTTCTTTGAAGAGGTCGAAGCCCGCCACCCGGCCGCTGCCGGAAGTGGGCAGCAACAAGCCGCACAACATGCGAATCGCCGTGGTTTTGCCTGCGCCGTTGGCGCCGAGGAAGCCGAAAATTTCGCCGGCCCGCACTTGCAGGTCGAGGTTTTTCACCGCGACAAACTTGCCGAAGTGCTTGGTGAGGGCGTGTGTCTCGACCGTGTAGGCAGGCTCAGGAGGCATCGTTTTTCATTAAGATCATGAACGTGTCTTCCATGCCGGGCGCGATGGGAAGCATGTGGGTGATGGGATGCGGCGCCGCGGCGATGATTTCGGCCATGCGGCCGGCGGCCAGCGGCGCGGCAAAGCTGACATGCAAACGATCACCGAAGATTTGCACCGACCGGCAGTCCGGCGCAGCTTTGAAATAGGGCACCAGCAGGTGGGGCGCGGCAGTGACGACTTCGTAGAGTGCGTCGGGAAAATGGCGGTTGATCCGCGCCGGCTCATCCAGCGCCAGCAGCCGGCCGCGGTGCATGAAGGCGACGCGATCGCACAACAGCGCTTCATCCATGTACGGCGTGGAAACGAGGATGGTCACGCCCTGCTCGCGCAATTGCTGCAGGATTTCCCAAAATTCCCGGCGCGAAACCGGATCGACGCCGGTGGTCGGCTCATCGAGCACCAGAATCTGCGGCCGGTGAATCAGCGTGCAGGAGAGCGCGAGCTTCTGCTTCATGCCGCCGGAGAGCTGGCGCGCCAGGCGGTGCTTGAACGGCGCGAGTTTGCTGAAATGGTAGAGCTGCGGCAGCCGCTGCTCGCGCTCAGCCGCGGGCACGCCGAACAGATCCGCGAAGAAGCGCAGATTCTCCGCCACGGAAAGATCCGGATAAAGTGAGAAGCGCTGGGGCATGTATCCCAGAATGCTGCGGATTTGTCTCACGTCGCGGCACACGTCATAGCCGGCGAGGCGCATCTCGCCGGCTTCCAGCGTCAGCAGCGTGCAGAGCGTGCGCATGCAGGTGGTTTTGCCCGCGCCGTCCGGGCCGATCAGGCCGAACAACTCACCGGCATTGATGGCAAGCGAGAGATTGTCGACGGCACGGATGGTGCCGTAGTGCTTGCTGAAATTGCTGATGCTGATAAGTTCGGGCATTTCCACTCTGCGGCAGGTGGCCGTGGCGAGTTGCCGCCGCCACGCGGATTGTTCTGCGGCGCTTCAGATTCGCGGACTTGCTGCGTCAGCGCGGTTGCTTCTCACCAGGCCGGCGGCAGCGTGACCGCCACCGGCATGCCATGCTTCAAGCGCTGCTCGGGATTGGCGATCGTGATTTTCACGGCATACACCAGCGCGGTGCGGCTCTCGGGCGTGAGAATGTTCTTGGGTGTGAATTCCGCCCGCGGGCTGATCCAGCTCACGGTGCCGCGCAGGGTCTGCGCCGTGCCATCGATGCGGATTTCCGCGGGCTGGCCGATTTTGATTTTCGGCAGGAACGTCTCCGAGACGAATACCTTCGTCCACAGGGTGGAGAGATCGATCAGCTCCGCCAGCGGCGCATTCATCGGGATGGTTTCCCCGGCCTCATAATAGCGCGTCGCCACCGTGCCGCTGATCGGCGCGGTCACGCTGGCATCAGTGATCTGGCGTTGCAGCAGTTTGCGCTGCGCTTCCAGGCTGCGGCTGCGGCTGGCAAGCGCCTGCAGGTTTTGCTGCGCAGCCTCCAGCGCAGTGCGGGTGCGCTCGAGGTTGAGTTTCAGATCATCCAACACCTGCTGAGAGGCGGCGTTTTGCTGAAACAACTCGAGGTAGCGATCATGCTTGGTTTTGGCATGGTCATAATCCTCGGCCGCCCGCCGCACATTTGTCGCTGCGATGCGCTGCTGCACCGCCAGCTCGGCGAGGCTGGCCTCGACTTGCTCGCGTTGATAGCCAAGCTTTTCGGTATCGACCACTGCCAGGGTCTGCCCGAGCTGGACGAGATCCCCCTCCTCGAAATTCACCTGCTGCAAGAAGCCGCCGGTTTGCGCCGACACCTTGACGGACGTCCCCTCCACAATCGCGCTGGCATGAAACGCCTCATTGTTTTTTTCTGTGCAGCCGAACAGCAACAGCGAAATCATCAAGCCATAAACCGGTGCTTTCTTCATGTCATGCTCCTGGGGACGCAACCGCAGCCTCGCATGGCGCACAAGCCGTGGATCGGGAAATCAGAGTTGCGTTGCATTTGGTTGGAAGCGGAAACGGTGAAAGCGGGCGCCGCAGCCCGGCACAGGCTGGCCAGCCTCATTTGAATGCCACACTGCCGCCGGTGGCGAGCTGCAATTCACTCTGCGCAAGCTGATACTGCACCAGGGTGCGCTGCAGTTGCAGCTCGGCGGCACGCAAGTCGTTCTCCGCGACGATGACGTCGTTGGTGGTGGCCACGCCCTCGCGCTGTTGCACGGTGACGATGCGATAGCGTTCCTGCTGCTGCGCCAGCAGTTGCTCCGCCAGGGAAATTTGGCGGGCGGCCAGCAGCAGGTTTTCGTAGCCGCGCTCGACTTCATGGGTGATGCCTGCCACCAGGTCGCGTTCCTGCAAAGTCAGCCGGGTGCGTTCGGCCTCGGCCTGTTGCACGCGGCGGCGATCCTGCCGGCCGCGCCACAGATTCCACTGCAGATTTACGCCCACCACGCCGTAGCGCATCCACTCGTTGGCCACTTGATTGAGACCGGGCTTGGCGTAGTGATAGCTCGCCTCGGCATGCAGCGTGGGGTAGTAGGCGCTGGCAGCCAGACGCCGGCTCAACTCGGTGGCGTGCTGGCCGGTGCGCACGCTGGCAAGTTCCGGCCGGCGCTGCAGCGCGAGTTGCATGAGCTGCTCCAGCGGCGGCGGATTCGCCTCGGGTTTCGCCAGTGGCGCTTCGGCAATCGGCCGCACGGCGCTGAGATCGAGCAGGCGGGCCATCTGCAGATCCAACAGCCGCTGGTCACGCCGGTTTTGATCCTGCTCAATGCGGATCTGCAGCATTTGATTGTGCACCTGCAGCGTGTCGAAGGCCATCACCTGCGCGGCGCGCAACAGGCTGCGCATTTGTTCGAGTTGCACCAGCAGCCTGCGTTCGCTGGCGGCTTGAATCTGTCCCTGGCGCTTGAGTGCCTGCGCTTGATAAAAGACTTGTTGCACCAGGAATGCGGTTTGCTGTCGCAACAATTCGCGGCGCAGCTCTTCGGACTGCACTGCGTTTTGCGCCAGCGCAACTTGGGTGCGCAGGCGGCCGCCGGTGAACAGCGGCTGGCGCACGGCCAGGGCGAGATCACTGCGGTCGTGGCCCCCCAACTCGATCTGAATCAAACGGCCGCCGGTGAGCGCGCGCGGCAAGTCGAACGTCGCCAATTCGTCAGTGTAGGAGACCGTACCGATGAAATCGAGGCTCGGCAGGAGCTGGCCGCGGCGCAGGTCAACTTCCAGACGGGCGCTCGCCTGGCGCTGCTCTTGTTGTTTGAGTTGAAGATTGTTCTGCAGGGCAAGTGCGAGGGCTTCCTCCAGCCCCAGGGGCGTTTGCGCCGCCAGACTTTCCCCCAGCAGAAGAACGGCAAGCGCAATGTGAGATGTTTTCATTCCTCCTCGCCTGGCAAATCGTGGGTTGCAACCGGCGGCAACGCTCGCTCGCATGGGACCGCCTGCTTCCGTTGCATACTGCACTCCGCCGGAACAAGTCTGTCCGCGCACAAAAATGCAGGTGATAAATACAAAAGCGCGTCTGCGGAGTCAAGCACTTTCTTGCCGCAGCCCGGCCGGGTCACGGTGAAGCCGGTGCGCACCGGCAGGGCGCAGGCTTGCTTTTCGCTTTTTTCCTGTTTACTCTGCAGGGCACAAGCATAGTCATTGTGGCAAGGTTACTCACGAGCAGGAAGGAATGAACGATGGCGATTCGCGTGGTGCAGTTCGGCCTCGGCCCCATCGGCCAGGCGTGTGTGAAGGTGCTGCTGCAAAAACCGGGGGTGGAGTTGGCAGGCGCAATCGATATCGATCCCGCCAAAGTTGGGCGCGATCTTGGCGAGGTGTGCGGCCTGGGCCGCCGCACCGGCCTGATCGTGCGCGGCGACGCGGAAGCGGCGCTGGCAGCGTGGCGGCCGCGCGTGGTGGTGCACACCACCAGTTCGTTTCTCAATCGGGTCGAGGATCAGCTCGCGGCCATCGTGCGCGCCGGCAGTTGCGTGGTGTCCTCGACCGAGGAGCTGTTCCATCCTTACGAGCGCGATCCGGAATTCTGCCGGCGCATCGACGCGCTGGCGCAACAACACGGCGTGGCGGTGGTGGCCACCGGCGTGAATCCCGGATTTGCGATGGATATCCTGCCGCTCACGCTCACGGCGGTGTGCACGCAAGTCCGGGCGCTGCGCATCACGCGCGTGGCCGATGCCAGCAAACGGCGGCTGCCGTTTCAGCAAAAGATCGGCGCGGGCCTGACGCCGGCGCAATTCCGTGCCAAAGTGCGGGCCGGCGGTTTCGGCCACATCGGCTTGCGCGAATCAGCGCTTACCGTTTTGCGCTGCCTTGGCTGGCAGGCGGACAAGTTCATCGAATCAATCAAACCCATGCTCGCCACGCGGCGCGTCACGACGCCGTATCTCACGGTCAGGAAAGGGCAGGTGACGGGCATTCATCAGACGCTGAAATGCCGGCAGGGCACGAAGACGCTGCTCCTATTCGACTGGAAAATGTACGTGGGCGCGCCGGAGTCGTACGATCGCGTGGAGATCAAGGGCGATCCGCCGCTCACGATGAACATTGCCGGCGGTATCTTCGGCGACACCGGCACGATCGGGGCGCTGGTCAACACCATCCCCAAAATCATGCAGGCAGCGCCGGGTCTGCGCAGCGCAGTCGACCTGCCGGTGCCGCATGCATTCCTGTGAGGTTTGGCAACGCGGCGCACACGCTGCCCCCTCTTTCACCGGAAGCGACCGCCCGGCCGCCAGCCCCTGCGCGTTCCATCAGTTCTCCGGCTCTTGAAGAGGTTGCGGAGTGGTCATGGTGGCGAGGCCCGCCCGCGGCAGGCAGGCTGCGCCGGCCCTTTCAAGCTCAAACGCGGCGTGGGCGGCGAATGCGGCCGGGGCGCTTTTACGTGCCGGAAATTTAGCTTGCATTTTTTTGAGAGCACCCTATATTGCAGGCGGCTTTGCAAGCCACGCCAGGCATGGGCGCATTCATGGCAGTTTTGGGGCAGGTGTTAAATGGCCAACTCATTCGCAAGCGCGTTTCCATCGGCTGACATCCGAGGGAGCCTGTTCATCAACTGAAACGAAAGCGGAGGGCCATTGTCCTGCGCAAGTGGGACCACCCCGGTGAATGCCGCCGGCGCACTCCGACTCGCAAGCTTGATTTCGCCGTTGGCGAACTGGTGTATGAGCAAAAGATTTCCGGCTGAAGGAGAAGGAGGACGCTATGTCTGTGAATCGTGGGTTGCCGCTCGCCGTGTTTTCCGCCGCTGTTTTGGCACTGGGGGCGGCCTCATCCCATCCCGCCGTTTCTTCTGCAAATGCAAGATCGCACGCCCGGCAGGAGTTGGTGCGCATCTCGCCCAACCCCATCATTCGTGAGGCGGCTGCCGGCCATCCGGTCTATTATGTGATGACGATTGCAAATCTGGGAGAGGCGGCGGATCGTTATTCTCTCGCCACGGCCGGCCCGCTCTGGCCGGTCACGATTCTCACTGCCGACACCGCGCGCAAAATCACAGAGACCGGTGAGCTGGCCGCCGGCGGGCAACTCAATCTCGTCGTCCAAATCGATGTACCCAGCACCGCAGTACGCGGGGAGCGCGACACGCTGCGCATCAGCGTCAACTCTCTCACCGATCCCGGCATCCGTGATTTTGCCTTCATCGCGACGACTTCGCTGGGCCCCGCGGCCTCCCTGCCATTCACCGAAACGTTTGCGACCACCACCCTGAGTCCCGTCCGCTGGTTGGAGAACCTCGGGCCGGCAGCGATAAACACGCGGGCGCAAAACGAACCCAGTCCGGCCTTCTCGCTGAATTTCGACGGCAATGCCACCGGCGGTGATTTGGTGCAATCGCAGCCGATCAATCTCGCCGGCAGGCGCGACGTCGTCTTTCAATTCGCCTTTCAGCGCGGCGGCGAAGGCAGCAATGCGCCGGAAACCGGCGATGATTTTTTCGTGGACTATTATAATCGCGACGGGGAATGGCTGAATCTCATCATGCTGCCGGGTGCCGGACCGCGCCAAAACGTATTTGAACCTGTCTCGGTGGTTCTGCCGGCGGATGCCTATCACAGCAGCCTGCGCCTGCGCTTCCGAAATATTGCCACCCCCGGCCCGTTCGATGATTGGTTCATCGATGACGTTCGCCTGCTCGACTTGCCGCCGGCGCGCCTGCCCTTTGCCGACAGCTTTTTGGAAACCACCCTGGATGCCACCCGCTGGCCGCAAACCTCGGGCGCGCTAGTGAATGACCTGGCGCTCAATCCGCCCAGCCCGCCGCTGGCGTTGAATCTGCCCGGTGGCAGCAGCGTGCAAAGCGTGCCCATCGATCTCTCCGCCGAGAATGCGGTTTCGCTGCGTTATTATTTCGAACAGACCGGCGCCGGCGAGGAACCGGATGCCGGTGACGATCTGGTGATCGAGTTCCGCGACGCATTCAACAACTGGCAGGAATTGACGCGCCATCTCGGCGAGGACGGCGGCCTGCCGGTGTTCACGCGCAAGGAAATCGTGCTGCCGCCCGCGGCCTATCACCGCAATTTCCGGCTGCGCCTGCGCAACACCGGCGCGCAGGATCGCGATGATTGGTTTGTCGACGACGTGCGGCTGGATGTCTTCGCGCCCTCGGATATCGCCGTGACGCCTGCCAGTTTCGCCGTCAAATTGTTCGAGAATGATCGCACCACCCGCGTGCTCACCATCGATAACACCGGCGTCGGCGATTTGTTTTACAGCCTGCGCATCGTGCCGCCGGATTTCGGCGCCGCCCTGCGCAAAGCCGGCAGCCAGCCGTTTTGGCGCTATCCCCGCGCGTTCTACTCGGCGCCGGCCAAGCATGAGGGGGACGGACGCCGCGGCCATCCCGTGCTGGCAGGGCGCGGCGGCCCGGACAATTTCGGCTACACCTGGCGCGACAGCGATGATCCCAGCGGACCCGCCTTCAACTGGCAGGATATTGCAGCGACCGGCCATCGCATCCCCGATGCCGGTGACGATGACAACCTCGGCCCGTTTGCCCTCGGTTTTGCCTTTCCGTTCTATGATTCCGTTTACACCTCCTTCCGCTTCTGCAGCAACGGCTTCATCTCTTTCAGCAGCACTTCCAGTGCCTTCAGCAACAATCCCGTTCCCAGTCTGGGGGTGCCGGATTTGGTCGCGCCGTTTTGGGATGATCTCGACGTGCGGCCCGGCGTGGCCTACTATCGCGCCGACAGCAACAGACTGATCGTGCAGTGGCACAACGTCAGGCGCGCGAGCGGCGAAGGGCCCTACACCTTTCAACTCGTGCTCACGCCCGAGGGGAACATTCTCTTTCAATACTTGACGATGGCCGGGCCGGCCAACTTCTGTACCGTCGGCATTCAAAATCGCCAAACCAGTGACGGCCTGGAGGTGGCGTTCAACACCAACTACGTCAGGGACAGCCTGGCGGTGTTGATCAGCCGGCCGGCAAGTTGGCTGGCATTCACCCCGCGCTCGGGCGTCCTGGCCAGCGGCCGGCAGCAGGAGGTGGCGCTGGAATTTCGCACTGCGGGCTTGTCACCCGCTGCCAGCTTTCATGCGGAATTGCGGGTGGAAAGTAATGATCTCGACGAACCCAGCGTGCCGGTGCAGATAACGCTGGAGGTGTTGAGTCTGAGTGATACGACCCGCCACTTTCCCGATCCCGAAACCACGGCGGTGGTTTATCCAATTGTCATCGATCGCGCCACCCTCGACCAGCAGGATCTTGCCGCCGGCGATGAAATCGGCGCCTTCACGCCCGGCGGCAAACTGGCGGGCAGCGTGGTTTGGCCGGCCCGTCCGCCCGCCCGTTTGGTATGCTTCGGCGATGATCCGGCCACGACCGCCGTTGAGGGCTTTCAACCCGGGGAGACCATCTACTTTCGTATTTGGGACAGCAGCCGCGGCGATCGCGATTATCCCGCCACAGCCACCTATACGCGCGGCGACGGCAAATTCGGCACCGCGGATTCCGCGCGCATTGCTGTGCTCTCCGCTCAGACGGTGTTCACGCGCCGGCAAAATCTCGCGGCGCGCTGGAGCTGGGTGTCGTTCAACGTCACGCCGGCAAATCCCGAGGTCGAAGCGGTCTTTCATGACGCGCGGCAACTGCGCATCTTGAAGGACTTGGAAGGCCGCGTATTCATTCCGAATCTGGTCAATACGCTCGGCCGCATTGGCCCGCTGGCCGGCTATGCCGCCTATTTCGATGCGCCGGACAGCGTGACCGTCGCCGGCGAAGAAGTCGCCCCGTTCACGCCGATTCCGCTGCAAGCAGGCTACAACTTTGTCGGCTATCTGCCGGCTGCCGCCATTCCGTCCGTGACCGCGTTGGCGACGGTGCTCGACAACCTGGTCATTGCCAAAGATGACCAGGGCGGCTTTCTCATCCCCGGTCTCGGTCTGCTCAACACCATGGGAAGCTTGCAGCCGGGCCGCGGGTACAAACTCTACCTGAGCCGGCCGGATACGTTGATTTATCCGCTCGGCGCTGGCAGTGCACTGGCGCGAGTTCACGATCCGGCGGCGACCGGTAATGAAGCGCCCGTGCATTTCAACGGCGTGGCGCGCGGCAGTGAGAATTACATCGTCGTGATCACCGCTGCCCGTGTGGCTGAAGGCGCGCTGCAACCCGGCGATGAGATCGGCATTTTCAACCAAGCCGGCGAACTGGTCGGCGCCGGGGTCTGGCCCGCAGGGGGCGTGCTCGGCATCGCGGCCTGGCGCAGCGAGGCCGTCATGGAGGGCCCAAACCCGGGCGGTTACGTGGCCGGCACAGCCATGCAATTCAAAATTTGGCGCAAAGCGCAGGATTTGGAAATGGCAGCCGCGCCGCGCTTCCTGCGTGGCAACGGCACCTTCGAAAGCGAGGCCTATGCCGTGGTGGAATTGGAAGGCGGCATGCTGCCCAGCGTGTTCAGCCTCGAGCAGAACTATCCCAATCCCTTCCTGGTCTTGCAGGCGGAGACGCCGGAACCGACGACCATTCGCTATGCCCTGCCGCAAGCCGGCCTGGTGACGATTCGCGTGTACAACATGCTCGGTCAGGTGGTGCGCACGTTGCGCCAGGAGCCGCAGAAAGCCGGTTATCACACGCTGCAATGGGATGGCCGCGATGATCACGGCCGGCTGGTTGCCAGGGGCGTCTATCTCTATCGCATGCAAGCCGGCGCCTTTCACGCGGTAAGAAAGTTATTGGTGATGTGATTTGGCCCGGACGTCGAATGCCGTGAGCGGCACGGAAAGCAAAGGCCGGAGACATGAGTGGGCAGGGTGATCACCGTGTGTCTCATTCTGCCTGCACGCTTCTCAATGCGGCAACTTGAAGTTGCAAGCAACACCCAGCTCGTGATGCAACTCCGCAAGACTCTTTTGGGGAACTGAGTCGGCATCACGAGATTGAGCAGGTGTCAGGGGCAGGGGGAAGATTCCTGCCGAATGACTGCATCCGGGGCATGGACTTGACGCTGCAGTATCGAGCATGGGAATGGTTTCTTGTCCGCGAAGCCGTTTCCCGCGTGACGGGACAATCTGCAATGTGGGCATGGTCAGTTTGCATATTTGGCTGCGAAGTCTGACGCAATTGGACAACAGAATTTGATGCGCCAATCCGCACACACGCTCACCCTGGCCACGACGGGCAAGGGTTTGTACGAGTTCACCCGCGAAGTGCGGCGCTGGCTGGCGGAGATTCAAGCCGTCAGCGGCCTGCTCACCGTATTCGTGCAGCACACCTCTGCCTCGCTGCTGATTCAGGAAAATGCCGATCCCGAGGTGCAGCGCGATTTGGAGCGCTTCTTCCGCCGGCTGGTGCCGGAGGGTGAGGCGCTCTTTCGCCATCAATCCGAAGGCCCGGACGACATGCCCGCGCACGTGCGGGCGGCGCTGACCGCGACCTCCCTCAGCATTCCTGTGCTTGACGGCGAGCCGGCCCTGGGCACGTGGCAGGGCCTCTATCTCTATGAGCATCGCAATGCCCCGCACCACCGGCGGATCGTACTGCAATTCACCGGCGAGTGAAGCGGCGGCAGCCGAAAAAATTCCGATAGGCGTCAGTTCACGACTCTTTGGAGGAAGGGATGATCCGCGCCCTGCGAGCGTTTCTGTGGTCGAGCGCGAGTTTGCTGGCCTGTTTCTCTCTGCGTGCACAAACATTCGAGTTCTATCCCGGCGCCGTCTATGATCCGGCGGTGCCCACCCTTGAGCAAGTTGTTGGCTTTGCCTGGGCGGAGGACATCACCCTGCCCCACGAAGCCGAGCGCTATTTGCAGGCGCTGGCGCACAGCTCGCCGCTCCTGGAGTTGGTGCGGTATGCCGAGTCGTGGGAAGGCCGGGCGCTCTACTATCTGATCGTGGCTTCCGAGAAAAACATGAGTCGCCTCGCGGAGATCAAGAAGGCCATGCGCCAGCTCGCGGCCGGCCGCGGACTCACCCCGGCGCAGGCGGAGGAGTTGATTGGCAGGATGCCGGCGATCGTCTGGCTGAGCTACGGTGTGCACGGCAACGAGATCTCCAGTCCGGATGCGGCGTTGCTGCTGGCTTATCATCTCGCGGCCGCGCAAAATGATTCCGTGCGCAACCGGATTCTCGACAATTGCGTGGTGATCATCGACCCCATGCAAAACCCGGATGGCCGCGACCGTTGCCTCAACTATCTGCGCCAAACCCGGGGCCGCTGGCCCGACGAAAATCCGCTGGCCGC
>JBBIKM010000099.1:18642-21062 GCA_037445455.1 bacterium
ATCATTACTTGTTTGACATGAATCGCGACTGGTTTGCCAACACTCAGCCCGAAACCGCCGGCCGCACCCGCATCTTTTTGGAATGGTATCCACAAGTCTTTGTCGATTTGCACGAGATGGGATTCAATCAAACCTACTATTTCGCGCCGCCCGCCAATCCCAGGAATCCAAACCTCACCTCGGCACAAATCGACTGGCTGACGCGCTTCGGCCAGAACAATGCCAAATGGTTTGACCGCTTCCGCATCGATTACTTCACCCGTGAGATTTTCGATTCCTTCTATCCCGGCTATGGCGAAGGCTGGCCGTTGTTTCAAGGCGCCCTCGGCATGACCTATGAGCAGGCCGGGCCGGACGGCCTGGTGATCCGGCGCCAGGACGATACCCTCCTGCGCTTCCGCGAGGCCGTGCATCATCATTTCATCGCCTCGCTCGCCACCGCGGAAATGGCCGCCGCGCAACGTGGCGAACTGTTGCGCTTCTTCTTCAATTATCGCCGCGAAGCCATCACGGAAGGCACCCGCGAAGCGGTGAGGGAATACCTCCTGCCGCCGGGCCGCGATCCCAACCGGACCGCCAAACTCGCCGCGCTGTTGATGCAGCAGGGCATCGAAGTCAAACGCGCGACAGCTTCCTTCAGCAATGCCCGTGTGCGTGATTACTTCAGCGGCACCGTCGCGGCCAGGACGTTTCCCGCGGGCACGTTTGTGATTTCACTGGCGCAGCCTGCCAAACGGCTGGTGCGCACGCTGCTCGACCGCCGCACAGAAATGGATCAGGCTTTTGTTGAAGAGCAACTGCAACGCCGCAAGAAGCGGCTGCCGGATGAGTTTTACGACGTCACGGCATGGTCGCTGCCCCTGCTTTACGGCGTGGAATGCCACCTCGCCGAAGTCGCCTCGACCGGCAGCCTGTCCGTGTTGCAGACGCCGCCGCGGCCATCGGGCCGTGTGCTGGGCGGCAGGGCGCATTTGGCTTATCTCCTGCCGTGGAGCAGCAATTCTGCCGCCGCAGCGTTGGCGGATTTGTTGCGGCAAAACATCCGCGTGCACACGGCGGACAAGGAATTCGTGCACAGCGGCATCAAATTCCCGCGCGGCTCGCTGATCATCAAGAGCAAGGACAATCCGGCGGATCTGTTTGAGCGGCTGCAGCGCGTGGCCGCGGAACATGGCGTTGATTTGCATCCCACCGCCAACTCCTGGGTCAGCGAGGGCGTGAATTTCGGCAGCGGCCACGTGCGCTTCATTCATCCGCCCAAAGTGGCGATGGCCTACAACCTGCCCACCAATCCGCTCTCCGTGGGTTGGACGCGCTTTCTGCTCGAGCAGCAATACGGTTATCCGGTGACCATCATCAACACCTGGCAGCTTGGCGCGGCCGATCTCGCCAGGTTCAATGTGCTGATTTTGCCGGACGGCTCCACTTACTGGGGCGGCGGGTATTCCACCGTGATGCAGGAAGGCACGGTGCAGCACTTGAAGAACTGGATCCGCAACGGCGGCACGCTCATCACCTTCGGCGATGCCACCCGCTGGCTGACCGAGGAGAAGGTCGATTTGCTCGCCACCTCGCGCGAGTTGCGCAGTGGCAAGCCTGAGCGCAAAGCCGCCAAAGAGGAGAAGCCCGGTGAGGCCACCGCGCCGGTTGCCGGCGTCTATGATTACGAACAGGTCATTCAACCCAGGGAAGAGCTGCCGGAGGCAACGCCAGGCGCGTTATTGCGCATCCTGCTGGAGTCGGCGCACTGGCTGAGCGCCGGCTACGAGGATGGCCAGGCCGTGGTGATGGTCGAGAGCCGCAACATCTACACGCCGCTCACGCTCGATAAAGGCGTGAATGTCGGCGTCTATGCCACGGAAGACAAGCTCATCGCCAGCGGTTTCACCTGGGAATCCTCGCGCCGGCAGCTCGCCAACAAGGCTTATCTCATGTATCAACCCCTGGGGCAGGGACACGTGGTGGCGTTCGCCGAAGATCCCAACTTTCGTGCCTTCTTGGATGGCCTGAATTTGTTGTTCTTGAATGCGGTGTTCTTCGGCCCGGCGCATTGAGACCGGCAGGAGTGCAGAAGCGATCGGATGCAGCGGTTGCTAGTCGCAGCGATGGCGGAGCGATCCAGAATGACAAGGCAGGCCGTGTCCATCCGAGAACACCCGCGGCCAGGCGCTTCGTCAATGGTAGAAGGCGTTTCCAGGGCGTTGCGCTTGGCTATCACCTTTCGCCCCTTCGGGGCTGGTTGGATTTACTAATCGAATTTGCCGTCTCCAGCCCTGCAGGGGCGGTGTTCGTGAGGTGGTTTTGTCGCGCCCCGGTGGGGCTTGGTGATTTTGGTGATGACGGCGTTTCCAGGGCGTTGCCCTTCGCTATCACCTTTCGCCCCTTCGGGGCTGGTTGGATTTACTAATCGAATTTGCCGT
>JBBIKM010000099.1:21162-21298 GCA_037445455.1 bacterium
CTCCAGCCCTGCAGGGGCGGTATTCCTGACGTGGTTCTATGGCGCCCCGCTGGGGCTTGGTGAATTCTCGAGATTACGGCTTTTCCAGGGCGTTGCCCTTCGCTATCACCTTTCGCCCCGGTGGGGCTGGTTGGAT
>JBBIKM010000100.1:0-1936 GCA_037445455.1 bacterium
GCAATTCGACCTCGCGGCTTTGCGCGAGATGGGCGGAGAGTTCATCCTCTCTGATCTTGAAATCGGCAATGCCCAGGCGCTTGGCCTGGAACTGCAGCGGGTGTTCGAACATCAGGATTCGCCCTGGCGCATTCACCTCTATCGCGTGGAAAGCAGCGGTGCCAGTGGCGCTGTGCAATAGAAGGGCGGGGAGGAACTGCACGATGGCGGTGCGGCCTTCCTGAATCTTGCCTCATTTTTTCCCCTCCCGATTTGAGAATCAAGCCTCAGGCCAAAGTTGTCAGGGCAGGGAGTTGTGCTGCTCTGACGCTTCCTGCCGGCCTGCTGCTCGCGGGAAGAGAACGGAGAGAAGCAGGCCCGGCGCTTTCAAGTTCCCCCTGCTCTGCGCCGTTATTCCGGTTTTTGTGATTGCATCGCTGCCCCTCATTCGCTACATTCGCGCCACTCAATTGACTGCCAAAAACTCACGACACCTCTCTCGTGGACCTTGCCCGCAACAGTGTGATTGCCTTTGGCGGCCGCGCCGCCTCCTATGCCTTGATGGCCCTCGGCAGTCTGCTGCTCGCCCGCCTGCTCGGTCCGCACGCGCGCGGGGAATACGCCCTGCTCAATTCCTCCGCCAGCATCGTGGCAATGCTGCTGACTTTTGGGCTGGGCACGTCCAACGCTGTGTTTGCCAGCCAGGGCAAGATTCCCGCTCAAACACTTTTCCTGCACTCGTTGCTGTTGGGCACGCTGGCCGGCGGTTTACTCGTTGCCGTGGTCTGGCAATGGGCACCGGCTTTTGCAGCGATGTTCCTGGGCGACTCGCCGGCCGCGCATGTTCGCCTGATTGCCTGCGCCGTGCCTTTTTATATTCTCTTCAACTGCATGCTGGGACTCGCACAGGGTCTGCAGCGCTTCACGCTCTACAGCCAGGCCAACATTCTGCGCGCGCTGCTGTTCCTGGTGACTTTTCTTGCGCTTTTTTGGCTGGGCTGGCGCGAGGTCACGGCCGGCTTGTGGGCCTTCGTCATCAGCTTTGCCGCCGCCGCGGTGATGTTGATCGTGCTGCTGTTTCCCGCACGCAGCGAAACGCTGTCCCTGGATGCTGGCGCCTTCGAGCAGCAACTCGGCTTCGGCTGGAAGATCTATCTCGCCGAATTATTCACGTTTCTGCTTTATCGCCTGGACCTGGTTTTGGTGGGTTACTTTTGGGAGGCCACACAAGCCGGGTTCTATTCCATCATCGGACTGTTTGCCGAAAGCCTGTGGTTCCTCGCGGGCAGCGTGGGCGTGGTGCTGCTGCCGTCATCTGGAGCACGGCAGCCTGAGGAGTTGCGCGAGCTTGCTCCGCGCGCCTTACGTCTGGTTTTTCTGCTCACCAGTTTGACGGTGTCGCTGCTGTGGCAAGTCGATCATTTCGTGATTACAGCCGTGTTCGGTGAGAGATTTCTGCCGGCCGTGCTGCCGCTGCATCTGAGCTATCTCGGCATTGTCGCGATGAGCATCACCAAAGTGATCGCGAGCTATGCACTCGGCCGCGGCCTGGCACAATGGAATACCACCGTGAGCTTCCTCGGTTTGTCCGCCAACCTGGTGTTGAATCTCTGGCTGATTCCCCGCTGGGGCGCGGCCGGCGCGGCGCTGGCCATGAGCCTGAGTTACAGTCTGATGGCGATCCTGATGGTGGGCTGGTTCAATCGCTTCGCCGGTGTCGCGCTGAGCAAAATGTTCATCCTGCAACCCGATGATTGGCGCTACGGCCGCGACAAGCTGGAATGGATCTTGAACAAATTCACCGCCAAGTGATGCCTGCCTCCAGCCCATCCCGCGACGCGCGGCTGCCCGCTGCCAATGCCGGACATGCGCCCCAACAAACAGCAGAAACAATCAAGCCCGAGCCGGCCGCCACGCTGCTCGGCCCTTATCCCGTGCCGTTGGATCGCATCTTTGC
>JBBIKM010000100.1:2044-21287 GCA_037445455.1 bacterium
CGGTTTGCACTACACGCCGGTGACGCTGGCTTTTTTCGGCCTCGGCCATTTTGCCCGCTGGCAGAAGGAGAAAGCCCGCGCCTCAGAGCATTGGTTTCGTCTGGCCGCCGATTGGCTGGCGGAGAATCAAGTAAGCACCCGCGCCACCGGCGGTGTGTGGCTGCATCGCTTTCCCATGCCGCACTTGCCGCCTTTGATCGAGTATGTTCCGGGCGCGTGGATCAGCGCCATGGCGCAAGGCCTGGGCGCTGCGGTGCTGCTCCGCGCTTTTCAAGCGAGTGGAAGAAAAGAGTATCAGCAGGCGGCACACGCCAGCCTGCTGCCCTGCAAATTCGCGCTGACCGAGGGCGGCGTTGCCTGTGAATTGTCCGAGGGCCGGCTGTTTCTGGAGGAATTCCCGGCTGCGCCACCATTGCATGTGTTGAATGGCGCCCTGTTCGCGCTGCTCGGTCTGGCAGAGTTCCTGCGCTGCCATGAAGACGAGGAGCTGGCAGTGATCTACGCGCGCGCCCACGCGGGACTGCTGGCGCTGCTTCCGCAATTCGATCGGGGATTTGGCAGTCTCTACGATTTGCGCCGCCGGCAAATCGCCAATGCCGAATATCATGAATTGCATGTTCAGCTTCTGCTGGCGCTGGCTGAGTTGGCGCAGAGCCGCGAATTGCGCGAGACCGGCCGGCGCTGGCACACGTATTCGCGTTTTCGTGTGAAGCGAATGCAACACTGGCTGGCGGAGCGCAACTGGGCGCTCCGGCGCCGTCTGCGCCTCGGCGAGGCGAGATGAAAAAAGCCGTGACGAATGCGCGTGTGCAGCATTCTTTGACAGGATTTGCAAGATTGCCAGGATGGGGGGATCGACAGATAGAAGGCAATTGACTTGTCAAACTTCGAATCGAATTCTGCTCTCTTTCCAACGTGCAAAAACAACCCAGCGGAAGCATACCATCGGTTGAGTTGTTTCTTTCATTTGGAAGACTGGTGTGCTGCCCGCAGACTGCTGAAACCCGTTCGAATGCCCGGTGATGAATCGTTATTGGCGGAAGTCGATCCGGGTGTCTTGTCACTTTGGTTTGCACGAGTTTCCCCCACGTGTCATCCAGAAGCAATGCTGCGGGGCACCTGGCACTGTGCTCAAATCTCACAGGAACCTCACGGGATGACAGGGGCGGTGGCCGGGCATTTCAAAGTAACAGCCCCTCGATCCTGAAAACCTCAATCCTTTCGTCATGTGAAGAGTCCGTTCAGATGAAGCGCGTGCTCGTGATCGCATACTACTTTCCGCCATTAGGCGGTGGCGGCACACAACGCACGCTCAAGTTCGTGCGCTACTTGCCCGAGTTTGGCTGGCAGCCGCATTTGCTTACTGTGCGGCAGGCGCACCATCTCGTGCAGGACGAATCGCTGCTGCGAGAGATTCCGCGTGATTTGCCCATCACCGCCACCTCTGCCATGCTGCCCGCGCGTTTTCTGCGCAAAACCACCGGCCACCGGCCGGGCATGCCGCGCGAGGGCGGCAAACCGTGGCTGCGCCTGCTGGCTTGGTTGAAGAATTTGATTTTCACCTGCGCTTTCATTCCTGATGAGTATGCCGGCTGGGTGCCGGCAGCAGTGGCGGCCGGCAAGCGCCTGCTGCAGCAAGATGACTATGCGCTGATCTATTCCACCGGCCCGCCCAATTCCACGCACGTGATTGCCGGGCAATTGTCCCGGCGCACCGGCGTGCCGTGGGTGGCGGACTTGCGCGATTTGTGGGATCAATATCCCGACAGCTACAATCCCTGGCGCTGGCGTTGGCGCGCCAGGCTCGATGATTGGCTCGAAAAAAAAGTGCTGGGAGGGGCCACGCACCTGGTGGCCGTCTCAGAAGAAATGCGCCGGCATTTGTTGCAGAAGCGAGTGGCGGCGCGGCCGGAGAAAATTACCGTCATCACCAACGGCTTTGATCCGGCGGATTTTGCAGCCTTGCCGCCGCCGGCTCCTTCGCCTTGCTTCACCGTGGTGCACAGCGGCACGCTCTTCCCGTGGCGGAGCATTCGCCCGTTTCTCGCGGCGTGGCAGCGCCTGCCGCAGCCGGAATTGCTGCGCCTCGAGTTGCTCGGCATTGTGCCGGAGTCCGACTGCCGGGCCATTCAAGCCAGCGGCCTGGCAACGCAAATCGAGAGCAAGACGTACTTGCCTTACCGCGAGACGCTGCGCCACCTCATCAATGCCGATGCCTTGTTGCTGCTCATCGGCCGGCAGCCGCATGCCGTGAATGTGCTCACCAGCAAGCTGTTTGACTATATCGGCGCACAACGGCCGATTTTGGCGCTCGGCCCGGCCGGCGCGGCACGCCACTTGATTGAGACCGAAAGCCTCGGTGTTGCGCTGGCGGAAGAAGACACCTCTGCCATTGCCGCGGTCCTGGCCGATTGGCTGAAACAAAAAGCACTGGGCCGCCTGCACGGCAGTGCCGGCGCACACACGAAATATCACCGCCGGGAATTGACCGCGCAGCTCGCCCGCGTTTTTGATTCTTGCATCGCGATGCCGTACAAATCCGCGGCAAATCTGCCGGCTTCGATTTGAGCGACAGCACGACTGCTCCCATGCCAGATCAAAATTTACGACAACATCTCCGCTGGGGTTGGCCGCTGTTGCTGTTATCGACGATTTTTTTCTTCCTGCCCTATTCCACGCCGGCGCCCACCGCCAAACAATCGCTGCAAACGTTTTCGATGTATCACCGTGCCGGCTTCTTCAGCCTGTGGGATGCTGCGCTCGCCCTCGCACTCGCGGCTGTGCTGCTCCGCCAACTGCGCGCCGGGCAATTGCGCTTCACACTCGGCCATCCTGCTGGCGTGTGGAGTTTGTTCGCGCTGCTGGTCTTGTCATTCTGTTTCGGTTTGCTGCACGTGCAGGGCACGCCGCTGGGCTATGGCACCACCGAGGCGCGGCGCGCTGTCATCGCCTTTCTGCCCGCGGTTTATCTGGCCTTGGCCTATCTTGTGGCGATGAACTGCATCTTCACCCCGGCGCAAGCCCGGCAAGTGCTGCGCTGGCTGCGCGGCCTCACGCTGCTGTTGATCGGTTATGGCCTGCTGCGCTTCGGCTTGATTCTCGCGGGAAAAATTGACACCATGCGGCCGTTCGGGTTGCCGATCGTGCTGTATGATCAAATGACCATGCTCTATCCGTTTCTTTTTGCCGTGCCGGCCTGGCAGCTCATGGCGCATCAGACCAACTCGGAGGCCGGCAAGCCGGGCAGACTCGAGTGGCTGGCCTGGTCCGTTGCAGTATTCTTCATCCTCATCAGCGCCCGCCGGTTCAACTATCTGCTGCTGGCGGCCGGGCTGGTGCTGGTTCTCGTGGCGGGGCCGTGGCTGGGCTGGTGGCCGGCGCGGCGGTCGCTGAAATTCTCTCTGCATACGCTGGCAGTGATGGCCGCCTCCGCCGCGCTGCTCAGCCTGACCATGCCGCGTTGGACAACCGGCGTACAGCAGGCGGTGCAATCGCTGGACATGACCAGTGCCATTGGGATGCGTCACGGCGGCAACATCCGCCAGGCGGAAATTCACAACCTGTTTGCCAACATGGAACGCCGGCCGTATTCGTATCTGATTGGCATGGGACTCGGCACCAAGTGGCAGGAAATCGTCGAGCAACCGCTGGATTCGTTCAGTTATCCCAAGTCTTATCTCGCCAGCAGCCGCGGCTGGTATCCGCAATTTCATTTGCCCTACCTTGCTCAGCTTTATCGCTTCGGGATTTTGGGAGTCGGCGTTTTGCTGTTGTGGCTCGTGGGCTACGCGAGGGCGCGTGCCCGTGGACTGCAGCGGCTCATTCTGCCGCAAACGCGCGCGTTCGCACTCGGGCTTTTGCTCTTTCTCATTTTGCATTTGCCCAACCTGGGTGACAGCGCCAATCCCACCGCCGCGATCATGGCGGGTTTGGCCATGGCTGTGCTCGAGCGCCTGCCGGAGGCGCCGACATCGTCGCCAGCGGAGTCGGAATAATGAAGCCCGTGCCGGATGCCGTCGCCCAGACGAACCTGTGGGTCATCATTCTTCATTGGAATAATGAAGCGGACACGGCCGCATGCGTGGCAGCGCTGCTGCACAACCGCGTGGAGAATGCGCGATTCACGGTGCTGGTGGTGGATAACGGCACGCGCGATGATTTGCCCCGGCGCTGGCAGGCGCGTTTTGACGAGCGGGTGAGATTCTTGAAGCTGGCGGACAACCTCGGCTATGCCGGCGGCAACAATCGCGGCATTCGCCAGGCGCTGGCGCAGGGCGCAGATTTGATTTTGTTGCTCAACAACGACACCACCATGCCGGCTGATTTCCTGGCGAATTTCATCGCTGCCGCACAACGGCATCCCGCGGCCGGCATCTTCGGCTGCAAGATTTTTCATGCCGAACCTGGTGACCGCTTGTGGTACGCCGGCGGCAGTCTGCAGCCCTGGCTGGGCCGCACGCGGCACTTTGGTTTTGGCCGCCGTGACCGTCCGCCGTTTCAGCAGGAGAGGGAGGTGGATTTCGTCACCGGCTGCGCGATGCTGGTGCGGCCGCAGGTCTTCACAAGAATTGGGTTGCTCGATGAAACACTTTTTTTGTATTATGAGGACGCTGATTTTTGCCAGCGCGCGCAGCGCGCCGGAATACGGATGCGCTATGTGCCCGCGGCAGTGCTCCGGCACAAAGTGGGCGCGGGCGCAGGCAGGAATTTGACGCCGCGTTATCTGTACTATCAAACCCGCAATCGCTTCTGGGTCATGCAACGCGGTCGCGGCAGGCTGTTCCGCGCCTGGTTGTTGTTCTTGCATTTCTTCGTGTACACCGGTTTGAGGCTGCTGCGCGCCGGGTTATTCGGTGCGCGGCCGCGCCTGCCGCGGCTGGCCGCCATTTGGCAGGGTTGCTGTGACGGTCTGCGGTTCAAATCGCAGGCTGATAGCCAAAGCTAAAGCGGCGTAAATTGGCCTGTGATCCAGGCATTGCAAGTCTGCGATTCAAATCGCAGCCTGATAGCCAAAGCTAAAGCGGCGTAAATTGGCCTGTGACCCAGGCATTGCAAGTCTGCGATTCAAATCGCAGCCTGATAGCGAAAGTCGGCTCAAGCCGACTGATAGCGATGAAGGGATGGGGCTCGTTGTTGCGGCAGGGTTTCGCCGGCAACGCAGGCGATTCAAGTCTGCGATTCAAATCGCCGCCTGATAGCCAAAGCCGGCTCAAGCCGGCTGAAAAGAAGGATGAGAAAAGAATCACTCGGAGACCAGATCGGCAATCATGAACGCGACTTTTTCTGCACCATGAAGATTCTTTTCCTCACCTCGCGCGCACCCTACCCGCCGCTTGGCGGCGACCGCCTGCGCGCTTTGCATTTCATCAAGGCGCTGTCCCAGCAGCATCAAGTTACCCTGCTCACCTTTGCCGCCTCCCCCGCCGAGGCGGAAGCCTTGCGCCCAATCGCCGAATACGTCGAACGCTTCGAAACCGTGGTGCTGGAGGCGCGGCGTTCCTACCTCAACTGCCTGGTCGGCCTGTTTTCCCGCACTCCGCTGCAGGTGCATTACTACCGCTCAGCCGCCATGCGCCGGTTGATTCGCGCCAGTCTGCAGCGCGAGCGGTTCGATCTCATCTTCGTGCATCTTGTGCGCATGGCGGATTACATTCATGATCTCGACGGCCTGCCCAAGATCATGGATCTCACCGATGCGCTCAGTCTGAATTACGAACGCAGTGCCGCCTTTCAAAACGGCCGGCCGCTCACCGCCTACAATCTCGCGCAGCGCGTGGAAACCCGCCGCATTCGTGCGTACGAAGCGCGCGTGGTGGACTGGTTCGATTGCAATCTCTTGATCTCGCCGGTGGACCGCGATTACCTGACCCGGTTTGCCGCCGCGGAAAAAGTGCGCGTCATCGGGCCGGTGGTCGATCTCGGCTATTTTCATTTTTATGACGGCCCGCATGATCCCAACACCATCGTGTTCATGGGCAAAATGAGCACCTTTCCCAACCAGGACGCGGTGCTTTACTTTCACCGCGAGATCTTTCCCTTGCTGCGGCAGCGGCTGCCGCATCTGCGCCTCAACATTGTGGGCGTCGAGCCGAGCGCAGCCATCCTGGCATTGCGCCAGCATCCCGGCGTGACGGTGACCGGCTACGTGCCGGATGTTCGGCCGCACCTGCAGCAAGCTGTGCTTTCCATTTGCCCGATGCGCACCGGCGCCGGCGCCAAGAACAAAGTGCTGGAATCCATGGCAGTGGGCACACCGGTGGTGGCAACGTCGCTGGGAGTCGAAGGGATTGCGTTGCGGCCCGGCCACGACGCTTTGCTTGCGGATTCACCGGAAGCCTTTGCCGCGGCGATCAACAGGCTGGTGGGAAACGCGGCACTGCGGCGCCAACTCGCGCGCAACGGCCGCGCCCTGGTCGCGGAAAAATACAGTTGGGAGCTGGTGCTGGCGCAGTTGAATGAGTTGGTCGAATCTCTCAACCGCCGCGCTCCGCACCAGAGATGCTCCCCGGACACGGCAATTGCCAAGCTCCCACCCCAATGAAATTGAAACTGCGAGAGGCCTCTTGCTGTCGCCGCTGGCTTGAGCGTGCGGCATTTTCCGCCAGGCGGATCCCTGTGCTGATCGTGTTGTTGGCGGTGCCGCTGCCAGCCCAATTCGCCGTGCTGGAAAATTCCGCGCAGCGCCTGCGGCTGCAGGTGACGATTCCTGCGCCGCAATTCTCCCAACAAAGCATTTCCGGCGAGCAGTTCGATCTCGTCGCAATACCCGGCTTTGTCGTGCAGCATCAGCCGGGCTTGCCGGCGCTGCCGGTGCAGAGTTTTACGCTCATTCTGCCGCCGGCTGGTGATCCGGCGCTTGAGGTGGTCACCACGCCCGGCCCTGTGTTCACGGACAAGCGGCTGATGCCTTCGCTCGCGGCCCAGATCAATTTCGAATCCGAAGCCGTCCGCTACACGTTGAGTGCAGCGCAAGCCGCGGCATTGCCGCCAGCGCGGCTGGCCGGGCAGGCTTGGTGGCGCGGATTCCGCCTGGCACGCCTGGAAATTCTGCCGCTGCGGCTCGCGGGCGAACGCCTGGAGTTCTTCTCCTCGGTGCAAGTCACGTTACGCTTTCCAGCCGCACCACCAGACGCGGCGGCAGAGAACTTTCCGCTCACCGAATTCGAAACCAGCGTGCTGTCGCCACTGGTGAATTTCGCGATCGGCCGGCATTGGCGCAGTCATTCGCTTTCATCCTCTGCCTTGCCAGAATGGGATCTGCCGGGAGAAGCCGGCGCCCTCAAGCTCGCGATCAAGGCCGACGGGCTCTATCATCTCTCCTTCGCAGATCTGGCTGCAGCAGGCTGGCCGGCTGAGGCGATCGATCCGGCACGGCTGCAGCTCTTTCATCGCGGCCAGGAGGTGCCGTTGCTGCTGCAGGAGGATGGGGACTCGCTCTTTGAAGCAGGCGAGGGACTGCTCTTTTTCGGCGAACGCAAGGCGGGCGAGGATTCCTACTATGACGATTTCACCGACTCCAACATCTACTGGCTGGCGCACGGACGCAGCCCGGGCCGGCGCATGGCCACGCGCAGGGTGAACGCGAGCGCCGGCGCCGCAGGCAAATTCTTTCTCAACACCAGGCATTTCGAGGAAGACCGGTTGTACTACCACGGCGACAATGATGCCCAACTCTACGCCACGCTGGCCATTCCCGGCGAAACCTGGATCTGGCATATGTTGCCGGGCAACAGCGTATTCAAAACGGACTTGCTGCTGCAAAACGTTGCCACCAGCGCGCCGGCCTGCACGTTGCGCGGCCGCGTGCGCGGCGTCACAGTGGATCCGGCAAAGCCCGACCATCATTCGCAATTCTGGCTCAATGGCAGCTTGATCGGGGAAATCTTCTACGACAACAATGAGGAAGTGCGCTTCAGCGCTGTGTTTCCCAGCAGCTTGCTGCGGGAGGGCAAGAATTCTTTCGAACTCCACGAGCGCCAGGACATTGGCGCGCAATACGATCAGGTCTATCTCGACTGGCTGGAGATCAGCTATTGGCGCAATTATGTGGCCTCGGATCATTTTCTCCGTTTTCGCGAGCCGGAAGGTGTGAGCCAGGGTCTGGCGCGTTACCAAATCACCAATCTGCGCAATCAGGAAATCCTGTTGTTCGACCGGACGCAGGCCCAGCTTCTCACCGGTTTCGCGGTTGCGCCAGGGGCGCCGGGCCAGTTCGTTGTGACATTTGCGGACACGGTGATCCCCGGCCGCGAGTATTTCATCGCGGCGCCGGAAGCGTTGCAACGGCCGGCAGCCATTTTCGCCAATCAACCCTCGCAATGGCGCGCCCGCAACCATGCCGCCGAATACCTCATCATCACGCACGCGGATTTTCTGGCGGCCGCGGAGCGGCTGGCAGCTTTTCGCCGGCAGCATGACGGCCTGACTGTTGCCGTGATCGCGGTGGAAGACATCTACGATGAATTCAATTTCGGCATCGCACACCCCGCCGCCCTGCGGCGCTTCCTGCAGCATGCTTATCAGCACTGGCAGCCGCCGCGGCCGGCAATGGTTTGCTTCTTCGGTGATGCAAGCTGGGATCCCAAACAAAACGCCACCGACAGTTTCAAGCGCGATTTCGTGCCCTCCTTCGGCAATCCCGTAAGTGACAGCCGCCTGGCCTGTTTTGACGGCGAGGATGATTTTCTGCCCGAGCTGATCACCGGCCGCCTTCCCGTTGAAAATCTCGAACAGGCGCATGCCGTCATCGACAAGATCATCGCGCAGGCGGACGCCCCGCTCGCGGAGTGGAACAAGACTTTCATCTTTCTCAACGGCGGCATCGACAGTTTCGAGCAGGAATGGTTTCACAGCCAGTCCGAAGCGTTGATTAACCGGCACGTTCTGCCCGATCCGATTCGGGGTCAGGCGGTGCGCATTTACAAAACTACGCCCGGCCGCTTGATCGGCGAATTGAAGCCGCAGATTCTCCCGGCTCTGGAGGCCGGGGCAGCCATGCTCACGTTTCAGGGCCATGCCGGCAGCCAAACCTGGGATTTGATGATGGGCAATGCCGATCTCGGCGAGCTGCGCAACCGCGACCGCTATCCGTTCATCGCCAGCATGACCTGCCACACCGCGCGTTTCGCCACGCCCAACCAAACCAGCTTTGGTGAAGAGTTTCTGCGGCTGCCAGAGCGGGGCACCACCGCCTTTTGGGGAACAACGGGCTGGGGTTTCATTTTCCAGGACCGTGTCCTGCTCGATAGTTTGTTCATGGCGCTCAGCCGCGACGGCGTGCGCCGCCTGGGCGCCGCCACCACCCTGGCGCGAGTGCGGTTGTGGCAGGCATTCGGCAGCTCGACCAACAACGTCAACAGCATCGATCAATACACCTTGCTCGGCGATCCCGCCACGCAACTCGCACTGCCGCAGCAGCCCGATCTGGTGCTGACTCCCTCAGCGCTGGCGGTGACGCCGCAGTTGCCCACGGAACAAACGGCGGAGCTGATGATCAAGCTGCGGGTGCGCAACTTCGGCCTGGCGACCCCGGACAGTGTACAGATCATTTTGACGGCCACGCAGCGCGGTGAGAATCAAACGCTGGTTCTGGCGCGGGCAACGCTGCCGCCGGTGGGTTTCGTGGACAGCCTGATGGCCGTCTGGGCCGGGGCCGGCCGCCGCGGCGAGTATATCCTCCGCGCGGAAGTTGATCCGGCCAATCGCATTGCAGAGGTCAACGAACGCAACAACAGCAGTGAGGCAGCGGTGTACTTCTCGCCGGTCACGGCCCTGCCCGCGGCACCGCGGCCGGCAGCGCTGGTGAATCATCCGCAGCCGGCGCTGGCAGTCTACAATCCGGTTGGCAGTGCGCCGGCGGCACGGCAAGTCCAGTTTGAGATCGACACCAGCGCGAGTTTCACCAGCGCCGGCAAAACGGTGTCGGCTTTGCTGCCATTGGGAGAAATGCAAACGGCATGGCAGGTGGCGGCGCCGCTGGCTGATGGCCTTTATTATTGGCGCAGTCGCAATTTTGACCGCGGCGTGCCAAGCGTCTGGCAGACGCAGTGGTTTTGGCTGGCGTCGCAAAGTCCGTTCGCCGGCATGCGTCAAATCGGAGAGCAACTGCAGTCCGGGATTTTTGTCAACACGAAGGTCACGCCGGCGGGCGTGAGTCTGGCGCGCGAGGCCGGGCGTGCACTGAATTTGCAGGTGCAATCCGCGGGGCACGATGACGGCAATTATTGCTATCTCATCGTGAATTTCATTCTGCTCAATGCCGACAGCCGCGGCCACAACGTGGTGGCGATTGATCCGGCCACGCAACAGTTGCTGGCACCGCCGCGCGCCTACGACACGTTTGCCTCGAGCGCGGCGGCCGACAGCTTGGCGGCCTTCCTCGAAAGCCTGCCGCCGCGCACGCTGGTGCTGGCCGGCATTCAAGACGATGGCAGCTTTCGCATGACCGAACGCGCCCATCGCGCGCTGGCGAGCATCGGCAGCCAACGCTCGCGCCAGGTTGGCTTGCGTGACTCGTGGGCGCTTATCGGCGCCAAAGGACTGGCGGCCGGCGCCGCGGTGGAAATGCACAAACCCGCGGGCACCGGCGAAGCCGCGGTGGATTCCACGTACATACCATTTTTCAAAGAAGCAGTTTTTCATTCCCAGGAAATTGGGCCGGCACAAAATTGGAAACTGTTGGAATGGGAGGTGGCCGACGTGGGCACGGCCGCCGGCGGCACGGCGCTGCAACTCGCGCTGGCCGGCCGCCAAAACAATTCCGCCGAATGGCAGCCGTTGGCCGCCGAGTTGACCGGCGGTGCGTTTTCTCTGGCCGGCATTGCGGCGGCGCAGTATCCGTTCTTGCGGCTGACGGCCACGCTGAGCGATGACGACGGCCTCGATTCGCCCGTGCTGCGCGGCTGGTCTGTGGGGTTTGAGAGCGCCCCAGATTTGGCGGTTTCTCCCGACTTCCTGCGCGTCTCCGCCGACACGCTGCAGGAGGGCGAAGCCGTGACCATCTCCGCGAAGGTTTTCAATTTCAAGCTCGAGAGCGCCAGTCCTGCTGTCAGCAATTCGCGAAGTCTCACCATTCGGTTTGCGCATGCCGATCCCAACAGCGAACGTTTGCAGCGCACGATCACCACGCTGACGGCGACTTTGCGCGATAACGAGTCGCGCGAGTTCACCGCGACGTGGAATACTGCCGGATATCGCGGCGCCGTGACTCTGTTTGTGGAAGTGGATCCCGGCAATGTTTTGGCCGAGCCGTTCGAGTTCAACAATCTCGCCGCCCGCGAGATTTTTGTGGCCCCGGATGCCCAACCGCCACGCTTGGAAGTGACTTTCGACGGCGCCGTGATCATGAATGGCGACTACGTGAGCGCACAACCCAGAATCGTGTGCGAAGTGCTCGACGACAGTGCCTTGCCCATCAGCGACACCACCCACGTCTCCGTGTATCTCGACGGCGAGCGCGTGGCCTACAGCGGAGGTTCGCTGGCATTTGCCAGCTCGCCGCCGGGGGCGCCGGCGAAAGCAACGGTCACGTTCCTGCCGCAACTCCCGGCCGGCGTGCACAACCTGCGCGTGGCGGCCCGCGATGCTTCGCTGAACGCCGGGGAGTTTCAAATCGATGTGCGCGTGGACGAGGCGCTGCATCTGCGCGAAGTGATGAACTACCCCAATCCGTTTGCAAATGAGACGGAATTCACTTACCATCTCACCCAGCCGGCGCAGCAGGTCACGATCAAAATCTACACGGTGGCCGGACGGCTGATTGCGAGCCTGGCGGCCGGCCCGGCCAACGCCGGCTTTAACCGTTTCGCCTGGGATGGCCGGGATGCAGACGGCGACCGCCTCGCCAATGGCGTCTATTTCTACAAGGTCATGGCCCGGAGCCAGACTGCCGGGGACGAGGTGATACAGAAGTTCGTGGTGATGCGGTAGCACGAGGCGGGGATCGCGAGCCTTTGCCTTCGCGTGTCTCCATATCTCAGCAGACAGGAACCTGCGACGATCCAGCCCTTCGTGGTTGAGCCGGCTTCCATGGCCAGGACCAATTGCCCTGCCGGGGCGAAGGGTTGCCACGAAGCGCGGCGCCGGGTTCTCTTCCCCTGCGTCACGTGCGCGGCCTGAGGCGTGAGTGACAAACGAAATCAACTGCCGTGGAAAAAACCAAAACAAAGCAGCAGGTCAGCGCGCGTCTGCGCGAGGAAGTCGAAATCACGACCTTTCGCGCGGGTGGCCCGGGCGGCCAGCATCAGAACAAAACCGAGTCCGGCGTGCGCCTGAAGCACCTGCCCACCGGCGTGGTGGTGATTGCCCGCGAGCATCGCTCGCAAATCAAGAATCGGGAGGAGGCCTGGCGCCGGCTGCTCGAAAAACTCGAGCAGCGCAATCGCAAACCCAAACCGCGCAAACCCACGCACGTGCCCGCGCGCGTCCGGGAAGAGCGCCTGCGCGAGAAGAGCCTGCACTCCCGGAAAAAAGCTGAGCGCTCACGCCCGCGCGACCTGCCGGACGAATGAGTCTGGTTGAGAGAATCTGCCGGATGAGTCACCCGCGTCTGCATGTGGATGGTTACTGATCCCAAAATTATTCGGAGGAGGAAGCATGCCCCTCACACGGGTTGTGATGAACGTCGTGTGTTTCACCCTCATCGCGCTGAGTGGCGCGCGCCTTGTGGCCCAACCGGGGGCCGCGGCTTCCGCGCCCGCACGGTTGGAAAACCAGCGCATTCTGTTTCCCCAACCACTGAGTCCCCGCATTGCCAACTATGACATCGACGTCAAGCTCGACACGCAAAAGCGCGAGCTGCAGGGAAAGCAGCGGCTGGTGTGGCACAACCAAACCAGGACCGCGGCAACCGAGCTGCAGTTTCACCTTTATCTCAATGCCTTCCGCAATGACCGCTCGACCTTCATGCGCGAGTCAAACGACAACTTCCGGGTTGAGAAGGACGGCTGGGGCTTCATCGCAGTCGACCGGTTGCGCCTGCCCGAGCGCAAGGATGACCTGACCAGCCGGCTCGAGTTCATTCAGCCGGACGATGGCAATCCTGATGACAAGACGGTGGCGCGCCTGCCCTTGTCGCGGCCGGTGGCGCCGGGTGATTCGATCGTGGTGGAGTTTGACTTCACCGCCAGACTGCCGCAGCCGCCCATCGCCCGCACCGGCGCCAGGGAGGAATTCTTTTTCGTCGGGCAGTGGTTCCCCAAGATCGGCGTGTACCTCGATGGCAGGTGGAACACCCACCAGTTCCATGCCCGCTCGGAGTTCTTTGCGGATTTTGGCGTCTACAATGTGCGCCTGACCGTACCCGCGGCAAACCTGGTCGGCGCCACCGGCCTTGAGACCGCAGTCATTGACAATGGCGACGGCACCAAAACGCATGTTTATCGCGCGGAAGACGTGCATGACTTTGCCTGGACCACCAGCCCGGAGTTCGTCGAATTCAACGATCGCGTGCAGGATGTCGACCTCCGCGTGCTGATGCAGCCGGACCACGTTGATCAGGGGCAACGCCATCTGGAAGCCGCCAGGGCCGCGGTGGAATATTTTCAAAACTGGTACGGCGATTATCCCTTCCCGAATCTCACCGTGGTCGATCCCCGGCGCGGGGCCATGCAAGCGGGCGGCATGGAGTATCCCACCTTGATCACCGCGGGTACCACGTATGGTCTGCCGGAGGGCGTGCGGCTGGTGGAAGCGGTGATCATCCATGAATTCGGCCACAACTACTGGTATCACCTGCTGGCTTCGAATGAGTTCGAAGAAAGCTGGCTGGACGAGGGCATCAACACCTTCACCGAAATGCAAATCATGCAGGACCGCTACGGCCCAGCCGGTGATTTCCTGAATATTTTCGGCATTCAAATTAACAACCGGCATCTGCACCGCCGTTCTTATTTGAAAGACGCCAAACTGGATCAAACCGTGTGCCGCGCCTGGGAATATTATCCCGGCAGCTATGGCACGAATTCCTATTCCAAACCCGGGCTGATGCTGCTCACGTTGCAGAACTACCTGGGCCGCGAGCAGATGCAGGAGATCATGCGGGAATATGTCAACCGCTGGCGTTTCAAGCATCCCACCACGCAGGATTTCATCGAGGTTGCACAGGACGTTTCCGGCCGGGACTTGCGCTGGTTTTTCGACCAGGCCTTGTTTTCCAACGCCGTGCTCGATTACAGCGTCGAGCGCGTGGTGTCGCGGCAGGAACGAAAGGGCAGAGGCTACGATTTTTCCCGCGCGCTGCCCCCGGCAGATTCCAGCAACACCAATGCGGACGAGTCCGGGGACTTAGCGGCCGGGGATGACAGTGTGAATGCCGCCGGCAAGAACCGGCTTTACCAGAGCAGCTTCTACGTTCGCCGGCTCGGCGAATTCAAGTTTCCCGTGGAAGTCGTGGCCACCTTTGCCAACGGCGAAAAAGTGCGCGAGACCTGGGACGGCCGCGAGCTTTGGAAAAAATTCACCTACACCAAGCCGGTAAAACTCATCTCCGCGGCAGTTGACCCCGAACGCAAGATCGCGCTCGAAATGAATTTTACCAACAACAGCGCCCGCGTGGAACCCGAGCACCTCGGCGTCAACAAACTTGCCGTGCGCTGGCTGTTCTGGATGCAATTTTTTCTGGATCAGCCCGAAGTGCTGAATCTGATTTCGGGATTCATCTTCTGAAGATGGCCTGCCTTGTGACGGGAAGGACGTTGCATGACGGCAGCGCGAGCGCAGAACGTGTCTGCATGCGAAGGTTCCCACCCCGGCCGGGCCGCGGTTTGGAGAATTTCGAGCACGGCCGGAATTCTGCGTTTTTTCGCGCGACGGCCGGACCTTTGCAAGCCCAGTCATCTCTAAACATGGGAAATGATCCAACCCCGGTTGAGCCGAGGTTGGCAGGACTTGGCGCCATGTGCGAACTCCAAGGTTTCCTGGGCAACGGCCAGGCCGTTGCAAGAACATTCGTGTCAAATGCCTGCGATTTCGGATACACATTAAATTGATGGGAAACTGCCATGCTTCGAACGAGCCTCAAAACCGGACTCGAACAGCTTCACGCCAACTGGCGCATGGTGCTGGTCTATTATCTCTCCAGCTTGGTATTCGGATTGATTTTGACGCTGCCGCTGTGGACGAGCCTGCGCCAGTTCGTCGGTGCCAGTGAGATGGGCGCCCTGCTGGCCGGCCGGTTGGATTGGGATTTCGTGATCGAGTTCCTGCACAACAACCCCGGCTTGTTGCCGACGCTGCAGCGCCTGCTGGCGCTGATGTTCCTGCTGCACACGCTGTGGACGCTGTTTCTCTCCGGCGGCGCGCTTGCCATTTTTGGCGCCGGCCGCAAATATGAGCCGGCCGCGTTTTGGGGCGGCGCCGCCAAGTACTTTGGCCGCTTCCTCCGCCTGGCGGCGTGGAGTCTCCTGCCCGCGTTAGCGCTGCTTCTGCTGCTGTTCCTGCCCGGCCTGTTCAAACGCGTAATCTTCGGCAGCGATCCTTACGAGCACATCAACTACTGGATGGGTTGGGTGACGGTGGGGTTGAGTTATGTGTGTCTGCTTTGTTTCAAGCTGGTGTTCGACTATGCCCGCATTCACGTGGTGATGGCGGAGGATCGGCAAATGCGCTTTGCGCTGGCCGAGGGCCTGCGCTTCGTGCTGCGGAATTTCGCGAGAGCGTTCGCATTGGCGCTGCTGTTTTTCTGCGCCGGCCTGCTGGTTTTGGTGATCTACAACCCGCTGGCCGACAGCCTCGCCGCGCCAGGCACACTGGTCCTCCTTCTGCTGTTTGTCTTGCAGCAGGCCTATCTGTTTTGGCGCAAGGCGCTCGGCCTGGCGCTCTATGCCAGTCAGGTACAGCTTTATCGCGAATTGCAGCGCGCCGCGCACGAGGAGCCGCAACCGGCCAATGAACTCGGCTGGGAAGGTGCATGGGCATGACGCAGCAGCCCTTGCCGTCGCTGCTCGCAAGCCGGGCCGCCGTTTGCAGGAATCACCTTGCTTCCCGCGCGGATTTGGCGTAGATTTTCGCCGCATATGAGGAGCCCGTCGGTGGCACAAAAAAGTTACGTCTTGCTGATTGCTTCCTGGCTGGTGGTGCGTTTGCGCCTCGGCCTGCTCTCCACCAGGCTGAGCTTGCAGCGTTTTCTGAATCAACCTGTCATTTTTCTGGTTGCGCGGCGGGAGAGTCCCTTTGTCGAAGGCCGCTGGCTGCTGGCGGATCAGCGGCTGCATTTCATGTCACTCTCGCCACCTCCTGAAACCATCGAGATTCGTTCACTGCCTCCCCTTGATTCCAATTGAAAGGATTGCGGATGAAACGGGCATTGCTGGCCTTTCTGCTCCTGGCCGCCGGCGCAGGGGCGCAAGAAACGGCGCTGCGTGTTCCCTATGAGCGCTTCGTCCTGCCGAATGGCTTGAATGTGATCCTGCACGAGGACCACACCACGCCGACAGTCAGCGTGAATGTATGGTATCACGTCGGCTCGGGCAGCGAAAAGCCCGGACGCACGGGCTTCGCGCATCTCTTCGAGCACATCATGTTCGAGGGATCGAAAAACGTGCCGGAAGGCGCCTTTGACGAGTGGCTGGAGGCCGCCGGCGGCGACAACAACGGCTCGACCACGCCCGACCGCACGAATTACTATGAAGACCTCCCCACCAGCGCGCTCGAGTTGGCATTGTTCCTGGAATCCGACCGCATGGGCTTTCTGCTCGATGCCATGTCGCCCGAGAAAGTCGATGGTCAGCGCGACGTGGTGAAAAACGAGCGCCGGCAGAGCTATGAAAACCGGCCCTATGGCCTGGCTTTTCCCACCCTGGGCGAGCATCTCTATGCGCCCGATCATCCCTATCATTGGCCGACCATCGGTTACATGCAGGATCTCACCGCAGCTTCCTACGAAGATGTGGTGGAATTTTTCCAGAAGTATTACACCCCGGCGAATGCGAGCCTGGTGATTGCGGGTGACCTCGATGCCCGCAGCGTCAAGCCGCTGGTGGAAAAATGGTTCAGCGACGTGCAGGGCAGACCGAAAGCACCGCCGCCGACCGTGCCGCCTGCTTACCTCAATGAAGAGAAGCGGCTGGTGATGGAAGATCGCGTGCAGTTGCCGCGGCTTTACCTGGCGTGGTTGACCCCGCCCATGTTCGCGCCCGGCGATGCGGAAATGGATCTGGTGGCGAATATTCTGGCGGGCGGCAAAAATTCCCGCTTGTACCGGCGGCTGGTGTACGAGCTGCAAATCGCGCAGGAGGTGAGCGCCTTTCAAAACTCGGGCAGTTTGTCCTCCGCCTTCGTGATCATCACCACCGCGCGCAGCGGCCACACGCTGGCCGAATTGGAAAAGGTGGTGCAGGAGGAAATCGATCGTTTAAAAGCAGAAGCCCCGCAACGCCGGGAGGTGGAACGCGCCGTCAATCAATATGAGGCCGGCTTCCTCGGCAGTTTGGAGCTGGTCTCGCGCAAGGCCGACATGCTGAATTCCTATTTCATGCGCACCGGTAATCCTGATTATTTCAATGAAGACCTGGCGCGTTACAAAGCGATTGCTCCCGAAGACCTGCGCAGCGCGGTGATGACCTGGCTGCGCAACGATGCCCGGGTCATCCTGAGTGTCGTGCCAACGGGAAAGCAGGAGTTGGGCGCAGGCGGGCGGCTGGTCAATCCCGCCGCGGCCAAGAGCAACTGATTCAGCGAACCTCATCTCAAAATCCGGATCACGCGACCATGTTTACTTGCCTGGAAGGAACTTCGCCGTTTTCGCCGGCGGCCCGCCGCCTCCTGCACGCGGCCTTGTTTGTGCTCGCCAGCACTTCACTGCTTGCCCAAACGCCTGATCGCAGCAAACCGCCGGCCTTGGGGGCGCCGCCCTCGCTCGTCACGCCGCCCCTGCAACGTTTCACCCTCAGCAACGGCTTGCCGGTGGTGTTGATGGAAAAGCATCAAGTGCCGCTCGTCGATCTGGTGCTGCAGGTCAACGCCGGTGCGGTAATGGATCCGCCGGGGAAATCCGGACTGGCGAGCCTGACCTTTGCCATGCTCGATGAAGGCGCGGGCAGCCGCAACGCCCTGCAAATCGCCGACGAGATCGACTATCTCGGCGCCGATCTCTCAACCGGCGCCGGCTGGCACACGGCGCAAATTTCGTTGCACACGCCGGTGACAAGGCTGGAAGCGGCGCTCGCCCTCATGGCGGAGGTGGCGCTGCAACCCACCTTTCCGTCTGAAGAACTCGAGCGCCAGCGCAAGCAACGTCTCACTTCCCTGGCGCAGGCGCATGATGAGCCCAACGCCATTGCCAGCGCCGCCTTCAACCGCGTGTTGTTTGGCGAGCAACATCCCTATGGCCGCATGTCCGGCGGTGATGAAAAATCCCTGCGTTCTTTCACGGTGCAGGATTGCCGCGAGTTCTATCAGAAACTGGTGGTGCCGGATAACGCCACGTTGATCGTGGTTGGCGATATCAATCCCAGCGCACTGCTGCCCCAGCTCGAGGCGGCGTTCGGCAAATGGCAGGGCCGGCGGGCGGCGGGCGCAGGCCCGGCCTGGCCGGCAGCGAAACAAGTCGAACAGCGCCAGATTTATTTGGTGGACAAGCCCGGCGCGGCGCAATCCGCGCTGCGTTTGGGACGCATCGGGCCAACGCGTTTCACCGAAGACTACTACGCCCTGGTCGTGCTCAACACCATCCTAGGCGGTTCCTTCACCTCGCGGTTGAATCAGAATCTGCGCGAGCAGCATGGCTACACTTATGGCGCGCGTTCGCAGTTCGACCTGCGGCCGCAGCCCGCAGCCTTCATGGCCTATGCCAACGTGCAGACCGAAGTCACCGACAAGGCTTTGGCTGAATTCCTGAAGGAATTGCGCGGCATGCTGGCAGATATTCCGGAAGAAGAACTGACCCGCGCGCGCAACTATGTTGCCCTGAGCTATCCCAGCAGCTTTCAAACCACCGGCCAGATCGCCGCCGAGTTGATGGACCTGGTCGCCTACCATCTGCCCGACACGTATTTCAACGACTACGTGCAAAGAATTCTGGCAGTAACCAAGGCCGAGGTGGAAGCGGCCGCGAAGAAGTACATTGATCCGGAAAAGACGGCCATCATCATCGTCGGCGACCGCGCCAAAATCGCGGCAGGACTACAGGCGCTGCAGGTGGGCAAGATCAACTACCTGACCATCGAGCAGGTGCTGGGGAAGATTCCGAAACTCGCGAGCAGCGACTGAGGGGCAAGGAGGCAAGGAGACAAGGAGACAAGGAGGC
>JBBIKM010000101.1:0-21257 GCA_037445455.1 bacterium
CGCCTGCCAGCGGTTCCGAATCCGGCATTGCCCACAAACCGATTTGGGGATGGCTGTTGCGAAAGACTTCTGCCGCAGCCTGAATGGCTTTCACATGGCCTTCGCCGTAATGCCCGGTGATAAGCACGATCACTTTGAACTCTTCGTCGGCAAGCTGCTGCAGAAACTCCAAACACAGCTTGGTCACGGTTTCCGCGTCGTGTTCAATCGTATGATGGAATCCTTTGTAAGGCTTGATCGTGTCCGTGCCCACGTACACCGCCGGTAATACGACGCCACCCGTTTCTTTGGCCAGCGCTTCGCAGAGTCCCTGTGCTTTGATGCCATCCAGGCCAACGGGCGCATGATAGCTGTGCCATTCCAACGCGCCCCAGGGCAGATAGGCAATGGGCGTTTGCGCCCGAATCGCTTCAAGTTGCGCCGGGCGCAGTTGTTCGTATTTTCCCCAAAGAGGATTTGGCAAGTCTGCCTCCAAATGAATTTTCGCAGGATCTGGTGAAGTTCAGATCTAATGCCAGGTACATCACAAGATTCGTCTGAATGACACTTCGAGAGGCGCTCCTGCAAATCAAGTTAAGGGAACATTAGCCTGTTCCCAAAACCTCTCGTGCATATCTCACGCTGCGCGCGACATTCTCCACCTCCCAACTCAGCAATTCACTCTCAGGGAGCGTGCGGCGAAAGGGCGTGCAGATTTCCAAAGTCAGCGGCATGTCCTCGCCCTTCGCCTGCTGCAGCATCTGCACGATTTGCCGAAGTGGAAGCGTGCCTTCGCCCAAAGCGCAGAAATGCACTGCCGCACCGGGCAAGCCATATGCCGGCGCATCGGCATACCGGCCGGCAGGACAAGTATCTTTGAGATGCGTGCAAGCCACGCGCTCGCCCAAGGCGGCGAGCGCTTGCAGGGGATCTTCTCCCACCGCGGCAAAGTTTCCGCTGTCGTAACAAATTCCCAGGAAGGGAGAATCGATTTTCAGAATCTCGCGCAGATCCTCGAGAAAAACGTCCATGTGATTTTCCAGCGCGATCACGACGCCGTGCTGTTCTGCCAGCGCCACACTGCGCGCCAGTTCCTTGCGCGCCTGCGCGGCGCGCGCCGCCGTTGCAGCCCGGCCTTCCGCGCACGAGCCGCCGATGAACGTGCGCAGCACTTTGGCGCCCACACGTTCTGCCGCTGCCAATGGGGCTGCCAGCGCCTCGGGCGAGGTGCCAATGACGCCCAGCTCCACAAAAAGTCCATAGCGCCGGGCATACTCCGCCAGCCAGTCGACCTCGCGCGCAAGATCAATATGAAGCGGATCGATATGCAATCCGGTAACGCCGAGCTGCCGGCAGGTTTCCGCATACCAGCGCAGATCGCGCGGCTGCGCCGGCACGAACCAGTGCTTGCCGAAATGCAGATGATAGCTAAACGAGTCGATGGCCAGTTTCATGATGCCGACTCTGCTTCGCCGCTGAGGCCGTTTCAAGCTTCCCAATCGATCAGCGCCTTCACGATCTCACCGCGAGCAATCGCTGCGATCGTTTCAAGATAGGAGGCGGGATCGGGCGGGAGGCGCCGCGAAATCATCGAGCCGGGATCGAGCAAGCGGCGGTTATACAGATTCGCGACCGCGCGCAGCTCGCCGTCCGTCACAATGCCGGGATTGTAGATCGTCGTGGTTGCCTCGAACCAGTCAGCTTGATTCACCGGAAAGGGCAGGGGGTAGTAGCTGACATTGATCAACACTGGCGGCCGCAACGCATGCGCCAGCTTTTGGCCGCTGACATGGCCGCTGCATTCCGCCACCACCTCGAAGCGCGCGAGGTTGCGGGCAAATGTGTCAACCTGCTCGTCGCGCGGCACGGCAATGACTTGATCCGCGCCCAGCCGTTCAGCCAATCTCAGTTTGGCGGGATTGGTGTCGAATACAGTTATGCTGTGGAGCGGCCACAAGCGCAGAAGCTGCAAACTGCACAAACCGATCGCGCCCGCGCCAATCACGGCCACGTTGCGGTTGTCGTAGCCGGCCGATTGCGACCAACCCACGCGCAGGCAGTGGTAGGCGCAGCCGAACATTTCCAGAATACTTGCCGGTTTGGGATCGCGCTCGTGCGGATGAATCTTTGCGACCGCGCTGGCGCGGCGCAGCAGATGCGAACGATGCGCCGGCTCACCGCCCCAACCCGTCACTGCGACGAGTTCGCCGGGCGCAAAGCCCGCGACCTTCTCACCGATCGCGATGATTTCGCCGACACCTTCGTGGCCGGGCTCACCCGGCAACATGGGATAATGCGAGCCATAGCCGCTGGCCTCGCCACCGCGAAAGCTGCGCAACTCAGAATAGTTGCACAGCGAGGTGGCCAGCATGCGAAGGGCAACCTGATCCGGCGCCGGCGGCGCGATCTCCATGTCCATGAGTTGCACCTGGCCAGGCGCGACGAATTGCAGTGCACGAGCAGCAGGCATATGTCGGTTTTTTTAGCGTGAAATCGATGCCTTAAGGCAAAAATCTCCCCAACGGATTGAAACAACCCAGCAGATAAGAAATATCCGCCGGGTTGTTTCAATTCGTTGACGATTTACTTTGTGTCGCGGCTTATCCGCGTTGGGATTTGGTCCCTCGCGTGCCTCACGGCAACTTCACCTGCGCCAAGATTCTTTGCATGTTCCTGCCGAGAATATTGCGCTTGTCTTCTTCTGAAATGTTGGCATACGCCACCCAGCCGAACTGTGGAAATGGATCGCGCATCGGCGCATCCGAACCATAGAGCACGCGTTCGGAGCCCAGCTCGCGCACCATGTATTCGATCGTGCCGTTGGTGACCGAGGTGAAGGTGATTTCCAAAAAACAGTTGGGGAATTCTTTGGCCAGCGCCACATGATGCCGCGCCACCGGCCAGGTCCAGCCGGAATGCGCCAAAACGAAATTGACTTGCGGATAGCGCCTTGCCAAATCCGGCATCTCCTGCTTGAAGTTGTCAGACGGATGCATGAGCGCGAACAGATGATGCGCGTTGCCATATTCCCACCACGGCGTGTAGCGCGGATCATTGTACGGCGCGCCCATGCGCGGGAAATACGGCTTCATGCCGCGAAAGCCGCATGCTTCATAATAATAGCGCAGTTCCTTTTCCCAATCGGTGACGTAATTGGGATCGAGCGCGGCATAGCCGACGATTTCCCCGGGAAACTCTTGCATGGCCTGGCGGGTGTCCTCGTTGCCCAATTCATAGTCCGTCCAAATTGCCGTCCACGCGCTGATGCAAGTTTTTTGCACGCCGAGCCGGCGATTGCGCTCGACCACACCCTTGCCATCACATTCATTCATCACCACCATGGCGGCGCCGCGCGTGCCGCGCTGGCCCATGTGTGCATGCGCATCGATCACGATGGAATCGGTGATCGGTTGGCCTTGTAATGCCTTTGCGATAATGGCATCCTGCGGCTCATGCGCCGGATACTCCGCTGGAAGTTCGGGCAGGTGCAACAGCCGCTGCAAGTTTCCGCCCGCAATGGCGCGGCGTTGTTCATCGCTGAGTTCGGAATAATCCACATAAGCGCGCGCGGCACCGATGCTCTTCTCCAACGCTTCGGTGCCGAACAACAAGCGTTCATGGCCAATGCGCCGGCACCAGAATTCCAGCATGCGATTGCCCTGATAGTTGGAAAATTCAAAATGCAGATTGGGAAAGCGATCGGCCAAGGGAAGAAGCATGCGCGTGGCCTCCCAGCGCACGCTGTGCAGCAGGAGGGGCAGGCGGGGAAAATTTTCGCAAATCCACGCGACTTCCTGCCATTCGATTTGCACGGCCGGACCGTATTCGCCGCGATCGACGAGCAGCGGCGTTTGGGTTTCCTGCATGGCGCTGAGCAGTTCACCCAGCGTGCCATGATCAACTGCGTGTTTGTAGAGGCGCGGAAAGATCTTCAAGGCGCGCACGCCCTGGCGTTGCATTTCCGGCAGCAAGTCGTGAGGATGTGGAAACTCGCCCGAGTGATGCGGCAGCGCCACCCAGCAGGGATGGAGACGAGAATGCATGCGGCATTCGGCGAGCACGAGCGGATTGCCGACTTCCGGATGCACTTCTTTGGCTTGATGTGCATACACCAAAGCGCCGTGCACGTTGCAACGTTGCATCTCGTCGAGTAATTGCGCGGTCGTCCACGGCGCCTCGGGATCTTTTCCCGCGCGCCGGCCAATGGCAGCAAAGCAGTCGAAGTAACGAATGTTGGTGGCAGTCATGAGTCAAAAAGGATAAGGGAATTTGAATCTCAATTCATGGAGCTGTGCATTACTGCATTCGGGTTTTAGTGCCTTTCGTGTGAAATCGTTGTTCCAAAAACAATAATTTCCTCCAACGGATGGAAACAACCCAACTGATAACGAGTTTTTTCATCTGCCGGGTTGTTTCAATCCAGTGGCAGTTTTTTTGAATTGCGGTTTATCGCCGCGATCCCCCACAAAAAAAGCGGCTGTCATCCAGAAGAGTTCCTGCAAAGTACCTTGCACACAGCCGAGTGCCACACAAGATGCCGGCTGAATGACATGGCGCCCAGATCGGTTTGAGGATTTCAGCAGATCGCGCGCGCCGCTTCACGCACTTTTTCCAAAGCTTGATCGATATCCGCCGCCTGGTGTGAGAAGTTGATGAACCAGCGGTCGCTCGGAAAAACACCGTGTTTGAACACTTGCGCAAACAAGCGGCTCTGCCACTGCATGTTTTCCTGCTCGCCGGCGCCTTCAAATTGAATAAAAGGAGCAGGCGTGACACCCGCCGCATGCGCCGGCAATCCGGTTTCCTTGATGATCTCCTGAAAGCCGTCACGCAGGCGCTTGCCCATTTTGTTGAGGTGATCATGCACCGGCTGGGTGCGCATGATTGCCATCGTGGCTTTGCTGGCCGCCAGCGAAAGCGTTTCGCCGGCATAGGTCGTGGTGATGATCGTCTTTTCGAGCGTTTGCATGAACTCGCGCCTGCCGGCAAAGGCCGAGACCGGATAGCCATTGGCCATGGCTTTTGCAAACGCAGCAAGATCCGGCGTAATGCCGTAGTATTCCTGCGCGCCGCCGCGCGCCAGGCGAAAGCCGGTGAGCACTTCATCAAAGATCAGCAACGCGCCATATTGATCGCATTTCTGGCGCAGCAGAGCGAGAAAGGCCTCGCCGGTATCCTCATTCCATTCATAGGGCACGGTGATCGCGCCCGCCAGCTCACGGCCGTATTCGTCGAAAACGCGTTCGACGGCCGCGCAATCGCCGTATTTGACTTCATGCACATACTCGTTCAACACGCGCGGCACACCGGGATTGGGCCAGCTCAAGGCCGACCAGTCATGATAGCCGTGATAGCCGCTGGTGAGAATGTGCTCGCGGCCGGTATAGGCGCGTGCCAGACGCACGCAACTCGTGCAGGCGTCGGCGCCGGTTTTCATGAAGCGGATTTGCTCCACCCAGGGCACGTTTTGACAAAACGCCTCCGCCACTTCCAATTCGAGCGGGCTGGCCATGCTGAACAGCACGCCGTTTTCCATCTGCGCCCGCACTGCGGCGTCGACTTCCGGATAGCGATATCCCAAAATAATTGGGCCCAGGGCGCAGCGGAAATCGATATACTCGCGATCATCCAAATCCCACAGACGGCAGCCCTGGCCGCGTTTGATGAACGGCGGCATGAATTCGCCGTACTCCGGCCGCCAGCGTTTGGCATTGGTTTGCGTGGCCCACGGCATGCGCGCAGTCGCGCGAGCATAGTGTTCAGAATGTTTGGGAGTCATGATTGCTTCACTCGTTCATAAACAAATAATCTCACGCAAAGACGCAGAGTCGCAAAGGACTCGCCAAGTCTTTCTTTGCGAAGTCTCTGCATCTTTGCGCCTTTGCGTGCGCTTTTACCTTTTGGTTCCAGCTTGCCCGGGTTATGGGCGAGTGCCTGAAGGCGCGACTACGAGCTTCAATCTCAACGAAAGGATTTGCCTGGGCCCAACTTCAAACCGCACGCGCTTGCCCTCTTCAATCTGCAATTCTTGCACATCGCGCTCGTTGAGTTGGGTCAGGCAGGCCGAGCGCAGCGCACACGCTGAAGCCAATTCGCCCGGCACGCTGGCAGCAGTGGGATTATACAGACGCAAGATGAATCCCTGCCCATCCTCCGCCGGCTTGCAAGCGGAGACCACGAGTGCCGAGGGCGAAAGCGCCATGCCGAATTGCGCAAGATCAACTGCCGGATCGCCGCCCCGGCGCATGGCCAAAAAAGGCAGATGAAAACTTTCCAACTGTTCGTTGACATAGCCGTACGCTTCGAACTGCCGCGCCGTGTGCGGAATGATGGCGTAACGAAAAGTGTGCACGCCCGGACATTGCGCTTCCGGCGTGTCGGTGATCCAGCCGGCCTCTCCGCCCGGACGCGTCAGCAGATCGCCGCCGGAAAGTCGCGCGACACAGCGCAACAGCGTGATAGCAAGCGTTCCCGGTTCTTGCGCTTTCAATTCATACTCCGGCAGGCCGGCCGTGGCAATCGTCAATCCCCGTTCGCCCTCCAGAATGGTGACGCCGCGCTGCATGGGATGCACCGCCGTCGGCACTTCAATTTTGTATTCAGCAGGATTGACGGCATGATGCTCGCGCCGCGTGAGGCCAAATTGACTGTCGGCATAACTGATGTTCGTGCGAAGCCCGGTGGGGAACAGCACGCGCAAGCGATGATCCTTTGCAGTGTTTTCCACCGTGGTGTGAAATTCCACCCACGGCTGATTGTGATACAGACTCACGCGCGTGCGAATCGGCAGGTGCACGCGGCGGCGCGCTCTGCTCCGGCGCGACTCGGTCAAGCCTTCGGGCAGAGAAAGCGTGAGGGCGATCGCGAGCGTGGCGCGCAAAGGTCCGGGTTCCACGAGGGCCACTGTTGCGGCGGCGTCATGCGAGGTGAAAACGGCATCCTTGCGGGGATATGAGTAATTGTATTCATCGCCGGCATCGCCGCCATCTTCGAACACATGCAGCCCGGAGAATTGTTCGCCGGTGCGCTTGTCCTGCAAATTGAGGGTGCCATTGGCCTGCACTTCCACCCGCAGAAAATCATTTTCCAGGACATTGTCCTGCGCGCGCAAGCTGCTGTGATAAACCGGCATGCGCTCTCTTGCTTCCACGCGATAGCGCGCGAAGCCCAAACCGGGAAGCTGCGCCGCATCGAGCAACACGTGAAAGCGTTCGGTGAGCCGTTTGGAAGGATAAGAATAGTCGCTGTAGCGCAAGCCATGGCCTTCGGGTTCATGCTGCACGACTTGATACGGCACCTCATTGCCGTTTTCATCGCGCAAACAAAAACCGGCAATGAGCGGCAGCGGTTTCTTGACCCGTACAGTCGGATTCAATCCCACCACGATCTTTTGGCGGAAGAATTCCACCGGCGCAGCCACCACCTGGCTGGCGTTGCGCATCTGCGGATTGAAAACCAAAACACTCTCGCTCCCTTCCCAGGCATCGGGATGAAGGTGGCGCACGGACTTGTCGATAATCGCTTCGCCCACCTGCTGCACCTTCTCGAAGCGCGTCATCATTTCGCGATGCACGGCATCGATACTGCAGCCGCAGATCGAATCGTGCGGATGATTTTGCAGCAAGAGTTTCCAGCCGTGTGCCAGCATGGGGAAAAGGTGCTGCCGGCCCGCCCAGGTGGCCCACATCACCAGCGGCTCGACGTAGCGCGTGAGCATTTTCTCCGCCGCATGATTCGCCTGCTTGAGGTACATGCGCGAGGAATTCACACCCGATTGCACCGCAAAGGCGTAGCGAAAGCCCCAGTGCAATTCGCCCTCGACTTGCCGCAGCGCAATTTGATGCTCGCGCAAATGCTGCTTGACCGCCTCGACATAAGCCGGAATGCTGCTGTGGATGAATTCGCCCTCGCCCAGCGCCGTCATCACGCGCAATGCGCGCGGCAAATAGGGCTCGGGGAAATGATGATCACCGCCATTCATGCACAAACGATGCGGGGTGGTGGCACGCGGATCAAGAATTTCCTTCAGCTCGCGCGCCTTGCGGCGAAAGGCTTTGTCATCATTTTCGCCGAGATAGGCATCGCCGTAGCCGTTGGGCGGCAGGTGAATCATCAATACTTCCGAGCCGTCCGGCGCGACCCAGCGGTACTCGGATTTTTCCTGCCCCGGTTCTCCGCCGAAGCCGCGATAGACGATCGCGGTGTCCATCTCGAAGCCGCGCAAAATGGCCGGCATCATGGCGAGGTGGCTGAAGGAGTCCGGAATGTAGCCCACCGGCATCACCGGGCCATAGGCAGCGCCCACTTTCTTGCCGATCAGCAAATTGCGCACGGTGGATTCGCCGGAGACCAGATACTCGTCCGGCAAGATGTACCAGGGCCCGATGGAGATCTTGCCCGCTTGAATCAGTTGCTGCAACTCCGCCGCGCGTTGCGGCAGGATGGCAGCATAGTCTTCGAGCACGATGGTCTGGCCGTCGAGAGTGAAATGCTTGTAGTCCGGATCGGCCGCGAAAATCTCGAGCAGCGCGTTGATCATGTCCACGAGATCGAGGCGAAAGGTTTCGAAGGTTTTGTACCATTCGCGATCCCAGTGGGAATGGGAGATGAAGTGATAGACGGGTTTCACGGGCAACCAATCTGTCTGAAGGTGCGGATCCTTTGCATGGTCAAAAATGTATTGTTTCTTGAAGACTGGTTTGATATTTTGCTTGCACAAATTCGGTCACATCATCACGCTTGTGAGAAGTCGAAATATGAAACTGAAAGTCATCATACACGAGGCCGAAGAAGGCGGTTATTGGGCCGAAGTTCCCGCCATACCTGGCTGTGCGACACAGGGAGACACCTTCGAAGAACTCTTGACCAATATTTATGAGGCAGTCGAAGCCTGCTTGTCCGTTGACGTTGCAGATGAGTCTTCCCGCACAGGCAAAGTGATGGAGATTGTTGTGTGAAAAGCATCTCGGGCACGATTGCTCGAACAAAAGGGCTGGCAACTGAAAAGAGTCAAAGGAAGCCATCATGTGTATGTGAAGCCTGGCAGCCCTGCACGCATATCCGTGCCGATCCACGGGAATCAACCTCTCAAGATCGGATTGCTCAAACATCTCATGAAACTCGCTGAAATCGACGCCGAGGATTTCTGACTCTCTTGTCACGAACACTCTTCAAAACAAAGCAACCCAAAATCTATCCCTCAGTTAGCATCCGGCGCACCACTTCCAAATTCTTTTTTGAATTCTCGATCAATGGCAAACAATGCGTTTCAATGGTGACATGCTCGACGACTTTGTCGCGCGCCAGCGCACGCAATTGCCCCTGCCAATCCACCCTGCCTTCGCCCACCGGCACACATTCCACCAATGAGCCTTTGATGGTATCTTTGACGTGCACGTTGATGATCCATTGCTTCAACGCATGGTAGCCGTCGGGGTAGGGGGGCTCATCCGTGCCCACGGCATTGCCGGGATCCCAATTCGCGCGCAGCGCCGGCGAATTCACCTGCGCGATGATGCGGCTGGTGTTCACGCCGGTGTCGCACCAGAAGCCCGGCTCGTTTTCGATGGCCAGCATCAAGCCGTGCTGGTGCGCCAGCCGCGCCGCCTGCCGAAAAATCTCCACAGCGGTCTTTTCATCGCCGGGAACATCCTGAGGGGAACGCTGAAAGCCAAAGACGATCACGGTCTTCGTGTCGAACAGCCGGGCCAGGCGAAAGGTCTCCGGCAGCGTTTCGCGCAATTCACGCTGCCACAGCGCTTCATCATGCACGGTGCCCTTGAGCACGCCGGGCGAAAGCGCGGTGATGCGCAGATCGTGTTTCTGTTGCAGGGCAATAATCTGTTTGACCGCGCCGGGCGCCACCGCCGGCACGCGCTTGTCGCCGACCACCCGCAATTCAAAATCAAGAATGCCCCATGACACGCCGAGGGTGATGGCCTCTGCAACGTCCGCGGAGATTTCATCTGTTACAAAACCAATGCGCATTTGTCACCTTCCGGAAGTTGGGGGAATGCTGCGTTGGAGAAATGGATTGTCGGATTGTACCATCCGTCCGCCGATTCATCGTTTTATTGCCAGCGCTGCTTGCACGGCTTCCAACACTTTGTTGACCTCGGCGAAGGAGTTGTAGAGATGCAGGGAGATGCGAATCGCATCCAGCCCGCCTTCGTAAATGCCGCGCGTGCGCAGCTTGTACTCTTCGGCCAGAAAAGTTTGCAGCCTGCCGCGATCCATATTCTTCAAAGTGAATGTGATGATCGCGCTGTGTTCGTCGGGGTGTTGCGGGGAGTTGACTTCCACGCCCAGCCGGTTCAAGCCCTCCTTCAGCGCCGCGGCCATGGCATGATCGCGCCGCCAGATGTTCTCCATGCCGATTTTCAGCAAAAATTCCATGGCCGCGCCGAGTCCGGCGAACAGCGGCGTGCTCACTGTGCCATACTCGTAACGCTGTGCCGTGGGATGAAACTGAAACGCGCCGGTGAGCATGTCAAACGCGCCGGTGTTGGAATAACCGCCGAGATACTTGGATTCGATGAGATCGAGCGCGTCTTCCCGCACATACAACAGTCCCGTGCCTTTGGGACCCAGGAGCCATTTGTGGCCGCTGGCGGCGTAGGCGTGGCAGCCAATTTCGTGCAGATTCATGGGCAGCATGCCGGCGGCTTGCGCGCCATCGATGAAATACCACAGCTTGTTGGCCGCCGCCCATTCTCCGATTTGTTTGACCGGCAGAATTTGTCCGGTGGAAGTGGTGATATGCGGGAGGCTGAGGGCGCGCGTGCGCCTGGTGAGCAACTTCTGCATGCGGTCGAGATTTTCCTGCGCGGAGTGCGTGGCAGGCTCGAATGCTTTCATCACGATGCCATCGCGTTTTTGCCGCGCCAGCCAGGAAAGCGTGTTGCCCACGTGTTCGTGCGTGGTGGTGATGACTTCGTCCCCGCGCTTGAGCGGCAGGCCGTTGCAGACGATGGCAATGCCTTCGGTGGCATTGCGCATGTAGGCCAGTTCTTCCGGCTTGCAGCCGAGAATTTGCCCGGCCTTGGATTTGATGTCATGCCACAGCTCATCGCTGTGCCCGGTCTCGCAAATGCGCTCCAGCTCGGTGATCTTGTTTTTTACCGTTTCGATGACAACGTAGGGCGAGGCTCCGAGTCCGCCGGTGTTGAGATAAATGCGCTCGCGCGTGAGCGGGAATTGCTCGCGCACCATGGCCCAAAAGGCTTCGTCACGCGCGTCGATTGCGCGATGGGCGGCACTTATTGCCGGCTGGTTGAAAGGAAGGGATGATTTTGCGAAAGCGGATAGACCCATCACCCCGGCCAGAGACCGGCCTGTCGATTTGAGAAAATGCCGTCTTTGCATAGAAGATGATTGCTGATTCGTACGTGAATTTTTGAATTCCATTTCGAAGCCGCACGCGCCAGCGTGCAGATGATTCTCCTCGGCGGCAAAAAACTGAGCTTGCAGGACTTGAGAATTCTGCTATCTTTGGCGGTGGAAATGTTCAACTTTCATTCAGGCTCAAAGCAGCAGAGATCAAGCATGGCAGCTCAATCAAAACTTATCACCAGCAACCGGGAAATTTTGGGTGGCATTCCCGTGTTTGCCGGAACGCGGGTGCCCGTGAAAACTCTTTTTGACTATCTTGAACACGGTCACACGTTGAAATTGTTTCTTGACGATTTTCCCACCGTCAAACAAGAACAGGCGTTGGCAGTGTTGGAATTGTTGAAAGAGAAACTCCTAGATCAAACAGCATATGAAAGTGCTGCTTGACGAGTGCCTGCCCAAACGACTCAAGCGCGAGCTTCGCGGCCATGAGGTGAAACGCGTACAAGAAATGGGATGGGCCGGTATCAAAAACGGTGCTTTGATCGGGTTGATGCAGGCTGCTCAGTTTGATGTCTTTGTCACTATCGATGGAAGCTTGGAATTTCAACAAAACTTGAGCGCCCTCAGTCTTGCCATTATTGTGTTGCAGGCTCCTGATAGTACCTTTGATACCTTGCGCCAGCTTATGCCGGCAGTGCAAGACGCACTGCGGACGATCAAGGCAGGTGCAATCGTTCACCTCAGCGCTTGAGACGGAACGAGATTCGTTCGAGCAACAAATCATCTCCTCCAACACCAGCTCAAGTGCTTCAGCTATCTCCCCACCGACTCCGTAACCGTCAGTGTATTGAAATCCAGCACCCGCCGCAGCTTGCCATAACGCAGTTCCAGCTTGCGGCTGCCCTTGTCCGCGTGCATGAACGGCCCGTCGAACAACGGCCAGTTCTCATAGTCAACGGCCACGCCATTCACCCGCGGCGTTTCATCATAGGTGAATTCCAGTTGTGCCCCGCGCAAGGAGGTGAAACGCACGCCGGGCTTCGGCCTGGTGGTTGCCTTCAGCGGCAACGCTTTCACGGCTTGTTTGAAGGCCTCGAATGAAGCATAATCTGCCGCCGGCGCAATTTGCACGACCCCACCGTTCTTGAGCTGCCTGCTCAGCAACCGCCAATCGCCCTCTGGGTCCTTCAGCCATTCATATTTCGCCAGCGGGTAAAATGCAATCAGGGCCTCGCCGCCCTGTGCGAAAATCCAGCCCGACTTGTCTTCTTCACGGCGTGAGAGATCCTTCGAGAAAAAGCCGGCAAAATGCGGGAAGCGTGTGCCGGGCGGAATATCGCATAATGTGATCAGGGCATCTTCATGCTGAAACACTTGTTCGTAAGGCGAGCCGCCGGTCCATTTGTCAGGCGAGTCATAGGTGGTTTTCGAGCGTACCACCAACTCGGTGATCGGCCCGAGATGCTCGGCGAAATACATGCCTAACTCAACAGGGGAGGAGTAGGGATGAATGGTGAAAAACGTGTTGTGCTTGCCGCGCGGATCATCGACTGCCCAGGTGAGGTCCCAGGTGTGCTGTTGAATCGGCTGCAACAAGCCGCCCTGGCTGGAACCCAGCGCGTATTCTTTTCTCATGTAGGAGTATTTGTAAACCGGGGCATTTTTCATTTCGCTGAAACGAATGCGATGGCGCGTGCGCTTGCGTTCCTTGTGAACGTAGGGCGTCGCACGATCGGTGCCAATGTGATAAATGATTTCGGGCGGCAAATAGCCGCTCAGTGCAAGGATCGCAGCTTCGCCGGTGGGGCGGAAGGGGGTGTTGCCCCACAGCAGCCAGGCGAAAGCCGAGGACCCCACATCCCACTGCTCTTTCACCTGCCTGGGATACGTGCGGCTGTGCGCGCCGGTGTAGAGGCCGTTGAGATTGTCCACCGCAAAATCCGCCAGCATCCACTCCAGCATCATGGCGGCGCGTTGTTTCATTTCCGCATCTTCGGCCCAGGCGTAAAGCTGGGCCATGGGCACGATAAAGACGCCGAAGTAATCCGGCGAGTCGTATTCGCCCTGGCCGATGGTGGTGGCAAGGTTCATCCACTCAATCAAGTACTCGCGCGCCTCGGCAAACGTCTCTTGCGAGCTGCGGCCGTTGTACCAGCGCTCGCCCGGCTCGTCGGGATACATTTGCGTGATGAGATAAAGCGCAGTGTAGTACATCGCCCAGTGATTCTCGGTGTCGCCGCGATAGGGATGATAGGTGCGCCACATCTCGCGCATGCGTTGTTGATAGGCCGGCGGCAGCTTGTGCCGGCCGGCATAGGTGACGGTGATGAAGGGATACATCCAGAACATGTCCCCCGAGGGTTTTTGCATGAGGGTATCAAGGCGGGCAAGCACCCACGGCATGTCCTGGTTGCGATGCAAGCGCGCGGCAATCTCGATGTACCCGCCGCGGCTGAGATCGCTGGCGGGAGTGGCTTGCGCGTAATAGCGGATTAGTGAGTCGGCGCGCGTTTGATAGCCATGCACTTGCTCGGCGCGATTGAGGCGCGGCTGGCTGTCAGCGGTGGTTGAGATGGTCATGGCCAGGAGAATGGCGACGGAGTATGTTGTTGGGTTCAGGAGAAGGCTTGAATTTCTGGTCAGGGATTTCATGGTAATATCCAGATAGGATTGGGGAGACGCTGTTGGACGGCAAGTGTCTCCAAGCTGAGCGAAAAGGAATCCTCATGAGCGCATTGCCCAGTGCCTCACCGGGTTCCTTCGGAATGACAGTCTCAAGTGTGAAGCCTCGGGCGTCCGGCTGCTGTTGCGCAAGGCGATTCCAGCAAAGGGCGTTGAAACAGAACCTGAAGTTACTTCGCCTGCAAGAAAACCAGATCAAACACAATCGCGCCGTGCATGCCCGCATCGGTCCAGGTGCGGCCGAAATCATCGGAATGAAAGACGCCCTCTTCAAACGTCGCGACCCACAGTCTTCCTGCTTGATTCACATCGAAGACGGTTTCATAGCAGTTGCGCACCGGCAAGCCCGCGCTGCGATCCTGCCAGGTGGCGCCGCCATCCGCGCTCACCAGCACGCCGGCGCCCCAACCCACGGCTGCCATGTTTTTAGAATTGTGCGGATCGATGCCAACCGCATAAATCGCGGCTTGCGAGAGACTGCCCTTGGCAAATTGCCAGGTGGCGCCGTTGTCCTGCGACAGCAACACGCCGCGATCCTGGGTTGCTGCCAGCCAAACATGCGGCGCGGAGGCGCATTGGTCGAGATCGAGAATGGTGACTCCCGGCGGGCCAACCAAGGACCAGTGGGCGGCGCCATCCGTGGAGAGGTACAGTCCGCCTTCGGTGCCGGCGAACACGCGACCGGCCTGGCTGCGATCGACTCTGACACTCTGCGTGAACTTCTTCGACAAGCCGGTGCTGGCTTCCTGCCAGCTTTCGCCGCCGTCTTGAGTGGCCCAGATGCCATAGGCCGTGGCGAGATAGACATGCTGTGGGACATTGGGATCGACACAAATGTCCTGCGTTTCGGTCACGCGCCAATCCGTCGTCATGCGCCAGGAGTTGCCGCCATCGCGCGTGCGTGCCGCGCCGCTGCCGCAGGCGAGATAGATGATCTCCGGATTGTGGGGATCCTGCGTGATTGCGCTGACGCGCGGCATGTTCCAGCCAATGTGCGTCCAGATTTGATCGCCGTCGTAGCGGTGCAAGCCGCTGGCCGCCAGCTTGGAGCCCACCACATAGCCCTTGGATTTCACCAGGCCGGCATAGAGTTTCGCTTGAGTTTGTGCCATGACCGGGAGAGAAAGATGGATAAGAAACAAACCGCCTGCCAGCAGAAAGCCCGCGGGGCGCCTCACCTGCTTGAAGTCTGACATGATTAAACGCTCTCAAATTGAATGATCACTTCTGCCGTGTTCCTCACTTTGCCTTTCACCTCGACATAATGACTCGTCCCCACTTCGCGATTTTGGAAGGGCACGGCCCCGCCATTCCAATGCACTCTGCGGGCCCGGCTGTTTCCCGGCAGCAGGGCCTGCAATTCCACCTGCGCGTCCGGGGCCTCGATCTGCATCAGCAGTCTGCCGGCCTGCAGTTGATAGCGATAGCCGAACGCAGCGCCCGAGGCGGCATAGCCGACTTTGATTTCCGCCTGCCTTTCCCCGGCGGCGGCCCAGCGCGGCGCGCAGCGCACGCGCCGGAACGAATGTTCCACATCCTGAATGCCGCACAGGCCTTCGATAAAAGCATACAACATGGCCGAAGAGCCCCAGCCGTCGGTGGGCATGGCTTCCGGACTGGTGCTGGTTTCGATTGATGACGCCGTGCCATCGGGAAAATACCAAAGATAGGATTCACCGCTTTCGGCAATCAGCTTGCGATACAACTCGAGCGTTGCACAGCCGAAGCCTTCGAAACCATGTTCAAAGGCGGCGCGGGCCAGTTCGCCGCCGCAGAGCGGGAAAATGCCGCCGTTGATATACGCGCCCGGCACGAGAATCTCATCGCCAAAAATGCCGCCGGGGAACGGCGGATCGATGCCGAACCACGGCGCAAAGGCCTGGGTGGTTTGCTGCCGGCGCTGATATTCTTGGATGATCGCCGCTGCGATCTCAGGCGTGGCCATGCCGCGATTGATGGCCATGGGGTTGCTCAGGCTCAGTTGCGCCGCCTCGTCCACGCCCGCGATTGTCACCGGCGTGAGTTTGTGAAAATGAGTGTAGAAGCGGCCGTTGAAGAGCAGGGCATTGGCGCGGCTGCGCACGCCGGCGGCGGTTTCCGCCCAGCGCGCCGCGCTCTTGTCATTGCCAAGATGATCGTGCAGCCTGGCGAGCAATTCCGCCGCTTCAAACAAGCCGCTGTTGTCGCCGTGAAAAATGCCCCAATAGGTTTGATCGGTAATCTGAAAATTCAGCCAGGGCGAACGGCCGGCGGTGTAATCGAAGTCCCAGGTGTCGATGGTGTAGGGCCGCTGCACAAGCTGATGCTTTGGATTCCAGCGCAAGGGTGGCGACATCATGTAGTGCAGCGCGCGTTCCAGTTGCGGCAGAAGTTGCGCGATCCATTCGTCATCCCCGGTGGCCTGCCAGGCGAGGTAGGCGGCTTTGACGAAGCGGTATTCGACATCAGCCTCCACCGGGACGCGCACCCATTTTTCCCAATTTTCGCGCTCGCCGGGAAGTTTTTCGGGGAAGATGGTGACGTAGTCGAAGATGCGGCCGTTGGCGGCTTGCGTGTGCGCGAAGCAATTCACCGCGCTCTGCATGTCCGGCTCGAAATATTTGCCGCCGCGCAGCATGTCGGAATGATCCCGGATCCACAACGCCGGCGTATCCGGCGAGCGAAAGCCGCGCACGCGCACGCCCTCGATGGGCATGGTGATGAGGTCGGCTTTGAGAAAATCCAGGATCTGCGCGCAGAACTTTTCCCAAACGCCGGAGGGAGTCTTGATTGCAAGCATTGGGGATGCAGAGAATCGGAATTGAGATACCAAAAACCTTCATGTCATTCAGGAGGAATCTTGTGAATATTCGGTTCAGCGCTGGCACGCCACAGGTTTCCTTCTGAATGACATGCACTGTACCGACATTGCACGCAAGCCGATGCCGGACAGCCTGGCCGAGACCTTTGCTTCACTTTTGCGGCCAAAGCAGGGGGTTCTGGCTGTCGTCATTCAACGGATCGCCGACTTTGAGTTTGGCGATCTGTTCCCTGGATAGAATGTTTTGAATGCCGTTGAAGGTTGCGCCTTCAGGCATGTAGGCGCAGGTCATGGCGCGGCGCCAGCGCGGGGTCATGTTGGGACCGGCGCCGTGCGCGGTCAAGCCGTTATGAAAACCCGCATCGCCGGGTTTCATCACCGCGGCCACCGGCTCGATGGTTCTGAATTCGGGATAGTATTCAAACAGGGCATCCATGTTCTGCCCGATGTCCACATTGTCATAGCGCGCGAGTTTGTGCGAGCCGGGCAAATAGTACATGCACCCGTTCTGCAACGTTGCCTCGTCGAGCGCCACCCAGATCGAAATCGCCTGGCGCGAGTGAAAGGACCAGTAGGGATTGTCAAGATGCCAGGCCGTGGGATTGGCCCAGGGCTGCTTTTGCAGGGTTTGATCGTGCCACACGCGCATGCCGGCGGCGCCGGTGAGTTTGCACAGCATTTCGCCCAGTGCCGGGTCGAGAAAATATTTCTTAATGGTGGGGTTGATCTTCCATAAGTTCAAGCGCTGCACAAAGACCTTGTCGTAGAACGACTCGCCCTCGACCAGTTCCTTGTTGCCGTCGCCGGCGACTTTTTGTTTGCCCATCTGGCTTACGGCTTCCGAGACGGCGGCGATGATTTCCTCCACTTCCGCCGGTGTGAGAAAATTTTCCAGAATGAGAAAGCCATTGTCTTGATAGAAGGCAATTTGCTGGGCGGTCACCTGGGTGTTCATTGCAGCTCCTTCAGGCGGTGAGTTTGGGCTTGGTTTGCGATGACTGGAAGAAGTAAACGGCCGCGGTGTGCAGCACCTGGGTTTTGTTGTGTAGCAATTCCTGCCGCATGATTCCAGGCTTCTTTGGCGATAAAGATTCGCAGTTTCGGTCGATTGCCGCAGCACCACCGGCCGGCGCAAAATTCCGTTGGCGTTTTGTGCCGCGGCGGATATATTGCAGCGTCACGCGCATCTCATTCTGCGGAGAGGAAAGATGAAGCCTTTGCGATTTGTCGTGATTGGCCTCGGCGGTTATGCCGCGGTGCACCTGGAGGCGGTCGCATGGCTGGCGCAACAGGGGCTGGCCCGGCTTACTGGCGTCGTCGCCATTGCAAGCGATCGCGACCGCTTTCCGGAACGGGTGGCGGCTTTGCAGACGGCGGGGGTCCGGCTGTTCGAAAGCATCGACGATTTCTTCAACGCGGGCGCGCCGGCGGATGTGCTCACCGTGCCGATCGGGATTCATCAACATGTGCCGGTCAGTGCCCGGGCGCTCGCTGCCGGCTTGCATGTCTATTGCGAAAAGCCACTGGCCGCCACGGTGCAGGAGGTTGACCATCTGATCGCCAGCCGCAACGCCTCGGGAAGGAAAATCGCCGTGGGCTTTCAGCACCTGTACAGCAACGCGATGCAGCAGCTCAAGGCGCGTCTCTTGTCCGGCCGCCTGGGGCGCGTGCAAACCATCACGCTGCTGTGCAGTTGGCCGCGCAGCGAGCAGTACTACGGTCGCAACGAATGGGCGGGCAAACTGCGCGTCGGTGAGCACTGGGTGCTGGACAGCCCGGCCAACAACGCGCATTCCCACTATTTGCTCAATGCGCTCTATCTCGCCGCGGCGCAGCAGCGGGCTGCTGCCGTGCCGGCGCAACTGCGCGCCGAGCTTTATCGCGCCTATCCCATCGCGAGCTGCGACACGCTGCAGATGAAATTCACCACGCTGGAAGGCGTGAGTTGCCACGTGTTGTTGACGCACGCGGCGGCCGGCACAATTGGCCCGCAAATGAAAGTCACGTGTGAACGGGGAAACGTGCTGTGGGAGGGCGACAACGGCTCAACGAACGTCGTATATGCCGGCGGCACGGCCGAGCAGTTTGACAACGAAATCCACCCCGAGTGGCGCTACCACGGCATGCGCGATTTGGTGCTGGCGATTCAGCATGACGCCGAGCCGCTGTGCTCGCTCGAGATCGCTCGCTGCCAAACGCTCACAATCAACGCCATGCACGAAAGCTGCCCGGAGATCATCACCGTGCCGCCGGCTTTCATCGAGGAAGTCGAGGATTGGGAAATGTTTCCGCCCAACACCAGGGGCCGCTTCCGCCGCGTGCGCGAGCTTGACCGCCATTTGCTGGCCGCCGCGCAACAGAATCTCTTTCTCAGCGAGCTGGGCATACCCTGGGCCACCCCGCGGCAGGTGAAAACGTTTGCGCCCGGCGATTACCGCCATTTCCCGCAGCAGAGCTGAGCCGGCGCCGGAGCGACTCACGGCAGCCTGACGCGCACGCCGGTGGGAGGAGAGGGAGGCCTTACATCCCTTTCCGGCGCAAGGCGGCCGGTCAAAGTCAAGATCGTCTGACTTTCGAGTGTCACCTGCAGTTTCTGATCGGCCACCGGCAGGCCTGCCAATTGGCGATGGGGCTCCTGCGCCGAGGTGCGAAAGGCCTCCAGCGAGGACACCGGCAGATTTTGCAGCGCGAGATTCACGGTGAGCGCTGCCGGCGCGCGATTGATCAGCACGATCGTGAGGGTCCCTTGGGCGGCATGCTTGAAGGCGCTCGCCAGCAAGTCCGGATGCGAGGACTGCGCAGCCACGCGCCGCGCCGCAACGGGCACGTGCAGAAAAAACTGTTGCAGCGCATGGAAAATGGGATTGCGGCTGGCATCGGCATTCACGGCTTGATCCCTGCCCAGCAACGCCCATTGGTAACCGCGGCTGGCACTGCCGTGCGTGAGAACATTGTGCCACATTTGCAGACACTCGAAGGCCCACGGCCAGGTGGTGTTGGGAATGCTCCAGGGCGTGGTGCCGATTTCGGTGAAGTAAACTTCGAGTCCGCTGCTCCGGGCCAGCCCGGCGATGCGCTCGAATTTCGCATTCCACTGATCCGGCCCGCCGTCGACGAAGTAGGTGTGATACGAGATTGCGCTCAGGCAGGAGGCAGCCATTGAATCGGCCAGCAATGGTGCCACCCATTGCTCGGGATCATAGTACGGCGAGGCCAAATCCGGGGCAACGATTTTGGTGGTGAGGCCTTCGCGCCGAAATTTGGCGCCCACGGTTTTAATCAAATCGCGCAGCTCCTCGGGTGAGTATGCCACTTGATAACCGTCCGGCTCATTGGCAAGAATGATTTCTGAAATGGCAATGCCGCGCCGGTTTTTCGCCCAGAGCAAATAGGCGGCCACGGACTCGGCGAATTCGGCGTGCTTGCTGCGCGGCAAATCGCGTTCGCGCGCAAGGGTGGAATCGGTAACCATCCAATTCGGCACGTTCCAGATGCCGGGCAGCACAGGTTTGCCGAAGCGGTGTGCCAGACTGTCCATCATGTTGAAATCGCTCTGCACCAGCAGGGCCCCGGTATCGTGCTGCTCAAAGCGCGAGGCAAAATAATCCCAATTGAAATGCTCGGGATCCTCGTCGTCATTCCTGGCCTCCCAGCATTCGAATTCCGTGACCAGGCGCACGTGCGTGGTGCCCAGTTCGTTGAAGGCGATGTCGTATACCCGGCGATCGGTCCAGCCGTTCCAACCGTTGAGCATCCAACTGTAGACATTGCCGCCCCAGCCGCGAATGGTCTGGTAGGTTTGGTTGCCATCCACGGTAAGGTTGGCCTGGCCGGCAACGCGGCTCGTCAGCGCAAACAGGAGCAGAACGCTCGCAAGACCACGGGAGATGGAGGGCGGCATGATCAAGCCTCCGGCAATTGTTGGGAAGAGGCGATGGGCGAGTTGAAGCGGCCGCCGCGGCGGCAACCGCTGCGAAAGGACGCATGCAAATTTTGATCCGCGTCACCAAAGCCGTTGTTTGAAAATCTGATTCAAGGAGGAAGCAATGAATACCAACAATCGCGTTGTGCCGTGGACAATGTTCATGGTTCTGCTGGCGCTGTCCGGAGGGCCGACCGGCGCGCAAACCAGGCTGCCGGCAATTTTTTCCGATCACATGGTGCTGCAGCAGAAGATGAAAATCCCGGTGTGGGGAACCGCGGTGCCGGGCGCCACCGTGACCGTGCAATTTCACCAACAACGCAAGACCACGAAGGTTGATGCCCAGGGCCATTGGCGGGTGAAGTTGAATCCCGTGCCGGCGGGTGGACCTTACGAACTCGTGGTTTGGAGCAGCGACACGTTGCGCTTTCGTAATGTCATGGTCGGGGAAGTGTGGCTGTGTTCCGGCCAGTCCAATATGGAAATGCCCCTGGTGAGCACGTGGGCGAAGGTGAACAATTTCCGGGAGGAGGTCGCGGC
>JBBIKM010000102.1:0-18397 GCA_037445455.1 bacterium
CAGATGGTTGACCCTCTTCCCCTCTGTCTCCGCCACAAAGGCGTAGCAGCGATTGCCCCAGCCGTCGAAATAAGCCTTGAGCTCGGGGGCCTTGTCCAACTCACCGGCAATCAGGCGGCGAAAGCGGTGTTTGTACTCGAGCGGGTAGTTGTAGGCGTAGCCGTCCAGTGTGTAGAATCCGTTGAATTGTGCCACCGCCGGATGAAAGCCCACACAAATGACGCGATAATCAGACTGCGGCCTGCCGATGAACCGCGCAATCTCCTGAAACAATTGCTCCGAATAGAACTCGCGAAAGTTGGGTGTGTACGCCGTGAACCTGGGATGCCGGCTGTAGAAACGGTCCTGCGTCAAGCTCTCCGGCCAGATGGCATTCGCCTGCGCCAAAAGCAGCACATACGCCAGCATGCGGCCCAGCGCCGGCGCGGGTTTGAACGCCTGCGCGATCTGCGCCAGCGCGACCGCCAGAAGAAGATACCACAGCAGCGGCTGCAAGACATAAAAGCGGTCGAACTGAAAGCTGCGCAACAGCCCGAGTTTTTCCCTGAGCGGAAGCAATCCCTGCCATTGGTACAAGCCGGCAAACGCAGCGATGGCTGCGATTGCCATCGCGAGCTGCAGCAGCAGTTTGGGCAGGGCTCGCCGCAGCGCACTGGCCAGCAATGTCAGCGGCAATATCCCCAGCAGAATGAGCCGGGAAACCGTGGCCGCATGCAAGTGCCCCACCAGCAGGTTGGCGCCAATATCTTGCATCACCTGTTCCCCGCTTCGGCCCCAAAGCGCGAGGTTGAATTCCACCCGATGCGAAACGAATGGCGGATCAAAGAGAAACTGCCGCAGCATCTGCCATTCGACGCCGGCATAGACGAGGGCGAGCAGCATGAGGCCGCCGGCGAACCGCAGGTTGGGATGCCGCTCGCGTACGAGATCACACAGAAAGAGGGCAGTCAGCAGCGCCAGCAGAAACACGCCGGCCAGGACCAACGACGAGTAGAACGGAAACAGGGCAAGGCAAAGGTAGTCGAGAAGGCGGCCCGGCCCGCTGCGCAAGCGCAAGAACGCAGCCAGCACCAGCGGCTGGCCGGCGATGCTCAAACCATGCGTGGGAAAAAACGGCAGGATTGCAAAGCACAAGGCGACGCCGGCCGCGAGCCAGGGATCGATTCCCGCTCGCGCCAACCGTGGCAATCGCAACAAGCAATACATGCCGCCAAAGGCAATCACCCGAATGAACAGCTCGTTGAGCAGATAAGCAGTGAACGGCTCGAACAGCAGAAACAGCCAAACGAGCACATTCCAGCCGCTGGGGAAGCAGGCGCGCGGCAAGCCTCCCATGAAACTTTCGACCCGCGCAGCGGCATCGAAGCTGAGGGCCGTGCCGCTGCGGCTGAGCACGAGGCGATGCACCAAATCACTGTCGAGATTGTCGGGAATGCGGAGATAGGCTTCCTGCTGCAGCACCAAGAGTGGCAGGAGATAAAGCAGGAGTGGCACGGAGAAAACTGCCAGTGGCAGAAGGTTTGAAGACGGGCGCCAACGGGACAGTGACGGCAGGCGAAAGTTCATGCTGGGGAGAATGGTGGCTTCGGGATTTTTTCTCCTTTTCATACCGACAGGGTTGCGCGGCTGGCGAAGGCAGCGCGGCAGCGCCCCGGCGTTCCCACTCGCCCGCCTGTTTATTCCACTTTGGCCACCAACACGGTCATGTCATCATGCTGCCTGGCATAGCCGATGAACTTCTTCACCTCCTCCATGATGCGCTGGCACAAGGCACGGGCATCGAGATTGAGATTGGCGGTGACGGTTTCGGCGAGGCGGTCTTCGCCGTATTCCTCGCCGCTGAGATTGCGGGCATCGGTCACGCCGTCGGTGTAAAATACCAGCACCTCCTGTGCTTGCAGCGGCACGACCAACTCCTGCAGGTAGCGCTCGAAATGATGGCGCGGCGACAAACCCAGTCCCACGCCCGGCGGCGCCAGAAAACTGGCGGAGCCGTTCTTGCAGTAGAGCGTGGCGTTGTGGCCGGCGCGGCTCATGCGCACGCAGCGCGCGCGCAGATCGAACAGCGCATAGGTCAGCGTGATGAAGGAATTGCGTTCGATGCTGCCGAACAGCAGATCGTTAACCGTCGCAAGCAACTGCACGGGTGATTGCTGCAGATGATCGAGCGCGTGCACGATGCCCTGGAGCTTGCTCATGTAAAGCGCGGCCGAGGTGCCTTTGCCGGAAACATCGCCCACCAAAATGCCCAGTTTGCCCTCACCAAATTCCAGGTAGTCATAATAATCCCCGCCGATTTCCGTGGCACTCAAGCACGCGCCCGCCACCGACAGCCCCGGCACCACGGGATTGCGGCGCGGCAGGGAGTGCATTTGAATCACACTCGCGACCGCCAGCTCCTTCTGCAGCCGCGCCTGCGATTCCCGCAGCGCCTGCAGGTTTTGGAAATTGCGCAGCCGCAACTGGTAAATCATGGTCGTCAGGCCGGTGCAAACCAGCGTGATGGTCAGGTAGAAGGACAGCGGCATGGCCGCCAGCACCGCGGTGAAACGGATTTCCGCGCCGCTCATGAACAGGTTCATCACGAAATTGGAAACGATCATGAGCAGGCCGATCACGGCAACGGCAATGGCACGCAGCGGCACCACCGCGGTAAGAATAAGCAAGGAGATGATGAAGGGTGGATAAGCCGCATTGCCCTGCAGGATGTTGGCAAAGGTGGCGATCGCCTCTGCCACGAAAATGCAAATGATGACCACGTTGGGGACGGTGCGGCCGAAGCTGGTGCGCGAAAGCGCCAGCCCGGAAATGCCAACGATGACGATCGCCAGGTTTTGGAGATTGTTGACCAGCAGTTGCACCCAACTGTAGGGCCGCTCGAAGTACCAAAAAGCCAGCGCGAGGCAAAATGCGGCGCTCGGCAACAGGATGGCGACGACGGTCGCGAATTGCAGACCGAGCACACCGAGGCGCCGGATTTCCGCATCGAACTCTTTGCCGTAGTCGGCGGCACGCGGGGCGAGCAACTGCCAAAGGTGCCAGAAGGGAGTATGACGAAGCGTGGTAGTCGACATCGCGCCAGATATCGCAGTTAATTGGAGGCCGTCCACAGCCCCGGGAAGATTCACACCACAGCGTCACACAACACATTCACTCATACAACAGGTACTTCTGCCGCAGCCGGCGGAAGCTTTCGGCCTCTTCATCCAGGCGGTGCCAAATCTCAGTGAGCGGCGCATTGGCCTCGATCATCTCCTGCAGCCAGCCCACGCCTGCCAGCCGCGCCATGCCGTCCGCGCGCATGCGGAATTCCGCGGGATGAAGCTGATGCAGGCTGTGCAGCAGTGCCACGCCAAATTTGACCGCGGCGAATTTTTCCGGGTCAGTGACCCGCAGCGCCAGCCCCGCGCAGGTTTGGCCCTCGTATTTGGGGTTCATGGCTTTGCCGGGAAGGTCTACGGGCACAAACGTTGCCGGTTCCAGGGCAATGCCAGCGACCGTGTCTTGCAGTCGACGCCTGAGTGCCTCGGCGTCGAGCCAGGGCGCGCCGATCAACGAAAACGGCGTCTCGGTGCCGCGGCCCTCGGAGACGTTGGTGGCTTCCAGCAGGCACACGCCGGGATACAACAAAGCCGTCGCTGCGGTCGGCATGTTCGGCGAGGGGGGAATCCAGGTCAGCCCGGTGGCGGAATACACTTGCTGCCGCCGCCAATTTGCCACCGGAATCACCTGCAGTTTTGACCATGAGGCCAGATGGGAGGCGCCGGTGTCTTGAGCGGCCACAATCCAACCTTCTCCCCAAAACAGGCGCGCCAACTCGCCCACCGTCATACCGTGTTGCAGCGCGATGGGATGAATGCCGACAAACGAACGATGCTCGGCCGCGAGAACCGGGCCTTCCACTCGGTCACCCAGCGGATTGGGCCGGTCGAGCACATAAAACTCCAGGTCCGCCTGGGCCGCCGCCGCGATCGCCAGCGCCATGGTGCTGATGTAGGTATAAAACCGCGCGCCGACATCTTGAATATCGAAAACCAGTGCGTCAAGCTCGGCGAGCATTGCCGGCGTGGGCCGGCGGTGCGCGCCATAGAGGCTGTAAACGGGAACGCCGGTGACGGAATCTGTGTCGCTGCCAACCTGTGCTCCCGCTTCGGCATTGCCGCGAATGCCGTGTTCCGGACCGAAAAGCGCCACCAGCTTCACACCGGCGGCTTGATGAAAAAGGTCCGCAATGTGGCGGCCGGAACGATCGACGCCGGTTTGATTGGTAATCAGGCCGACGCGCTTGCCCTGGAAGACGCGAAAACTGTCGGCCACGACTTGATCCAAACCGCTGCGCACGGGTTGCGGCGATTGCGGGAAGAGCGATGGTGCCGGCAGGAGCATCAGGCTCAAAATCACGAGAACACGCTGTGGGTTGGAGACTTGCAAGGATAGTCTGCGGCTTGCGAGGTGGATGACGATCGTGAGTTTTTTTGACGGGGCAATATAGCAAAACGATTGCTGTGGCGCAAGTTGTGTTATTCCAAAGTCGTATTGCTGCGGCGGCGGCAAGAAATTTCTTGCAAAAGACTGTCAAATCCGCTAAGATGCAGCGCCGGCCGCGGCGAAAGTCACGCTTGCGTCGCGGTGCTCGCGTGCCGGCAAATCCTCACCGCGCCTGGCCAATCGGGGACAGCAACGATTGCCGCGCCTCGCGGCGGGCAAAGCCACGCTGGCTGCGAGGGCTTGAACACTTTTGGAAAGGATTTCCATGAGCCTCAATCCCGAGGTGCTGCCCGACGGCACCTTCGTTCTTTCCCAACCGGCGCGCTTGCCGGAGGTATTGGATCTGCTGGTGGTGGGCGGCGGCCCGGCGGGCACAGCCACCGCCTTTCGCGCCCGGGAACTCGGGCTGGCCGTGCTGGTCATCGATTTCGATGACTTGATGAAACGCATCCGCGATTACGCCAAGGACAAGCTCATCCTGCCGGATTATGGCGGCGGCGATCAAATGCAATTTCCCAGGGGTGGCGAGCTGATCAAGGCCCTGCATTTCACGCCGATGGACAAGGACGAAATGTGCCGCCAGTGGAAGGCCTGCTATCGCACCTTCAACGTGCCGGCTCAAATTGGCGTCGAGTTGACCGGCCTGCAGCGCAACCGCGACGGCAGTTGGCGGGTGCGAGCTTACAACCATCGCACCAAATCCGACCAATTCTACACCGCGCGGCACGTCGCCATCGCCATTGGCCGAGGCGTGCCGCGGCGCTTTGACATCCCCGGCAATACCGAAGGCATTGCCTATCGTCTGATCGATCCCGCGCATTACCTGGGCGAGCCGGTGTGCGTGATCGGCGGCGGCACCTCGGCCGCAGAGGCGGTGATTGCCATCTCGAACGCCAAAGCGCGGGCCGGTGATGCCACCGCGGTCTATTGGTCCTATCGCGGCGACAAGCTTCCGAAAGTTTCCAAAGCGCTGGCAGACGTGTTCTTTGAAGCTTTCATGGCCAACGGCAATATCCGGCAGTTTCCCTGCAGTGAGCCGGTGGCGGTTCTGGCCGCCGAAGACCGCAAAGAGTATCTCTCGGTGCGCACCGACCGGCGCCGCATTCCCGGCCGGCCCAGTGAAACCATCCATCTCGAATTTGCCAAGGAATTTTGCGTGGCCTGCATCGGCGAGGACATTCCCGATGCGTTTCTCAGTTCGCTGGGCATCGAGATGGTGACCGGCGGGCCGCAAGCCAGGAAGCGCTTTGTCGTCAATCCCCTGCTGGAAACCCGGCTGCCCAATGTCTATTTGCTGGGCGACATTTTGAGTCCGGCTTATTTCGAGACCGAGGATTTCAACGTCGATCCCGCCGGTCTGCGCGAGGTCAGACGCCGCGGCAACATCAAGGCCGCGTTGCGCGACGGCGTTTTGGTGGCGGAAGCCGTGGCGCAAAAGCTGGCAGGCAAAACCAGTATCCGTATTGATCTCGAATTTGACGAAGAACCGAAACCGGCGCCGTCGCAGCGCCGGATCGGCACCGTAGTGGTGGAGAGAGAAGGACCGCCCAAGCCGGGCTTGCCGGCGGCAGCGGAGGAGGAACACACCGCCTGTCTGGTGCGCATGCTCGCCGGCAACGTCGAGGCCGACGAGTTTCCGTTGCGTGACGAGGGCCTCACCACCATCGGCCGTTCCGGTTGCGATCTGAGTTTTCCCGAGGACGTGTTGCTCTCTGAAAAGCATGCGTCGCTGCTTTACGATCGCAGCGAGGGCACCTATCTGCTGCGTGACGACGGCAGCGCCAACGGTGTTTTTGTGAGATTGCAACAAGCCCGCCCGCACGACATCGCGCCGGGCAGTCTGGTGCGCGCGGGCCGGCAGTTTCTGCTCTTCGGCAGTGAAAACGGCGTGCCGCTCCTGGTGCATTTCGATGCGGAAGGGAAACCCGCCGGCCGCCATGCGCTGACGGAACGCACGCAGGTTTTGGGTCGCGAAGCACCGGACCTCACGCTCGACGCCAAAGACATGACGCTCTCGCGCCGGCATCTCGCCGTTCGCCTCGAGCGCGGCGTGATAAAGATCAAGGATCTGGGCAGCGCCAACGGAACGTTCCTGAAGATCCGGGGCGCCGTGCCGCTGGTGGAGGGAGATCAATTTCGGGTGGGACAGCAGCTCTTTCTCTTGCGGCTGCGCACTTTCGCGCCGCGCCGCACCGTGTTGTTCAACACCAAGCCGGGGGTTGCGAATCCGCCGCCGCCTGCGGCCGCGACGGCACGCGCTGCCTCGCCCGAGCCGCAGCAGGCAGAAACGCCCCTGCCGGAAGGCCTGGTGGTGCGGTTCAAGGATTTCAACAAGATTGTCCCCTTCCGGCCGGGGCAATCGATCTGCGAGATCGCCGAGAAACACGGCCTGGCAATCAAAGCTGATTGCCGCATCGGCAGTTGTGGCATGGATCCGATTCACATTCTGGCCGGCCGCGAGAATCTGAATGAAATCGGCGACGAAGAGCAGGGCACGCTGGAAGACATCAACAAACTCAAGCCGGGTGAATATCGCCTCGCCTGCCTCGCCAGGCCGACCGGCCCGGTGACGGTTGAGATCCTAAAAAAATGAGGATATGGAACAGGGGCTGAGCATCTCTTTTGGGAGCGCGTCAGACCGCGGCCTGAAGCGCGAAGAGAATCAAGACAGCTTTGGCAAATTTCCCGCGGAAGACGCCTCGCTGCAAACGCCCAAGGGCCAGCTCTTCGTGGTGGCCGATGGCATGGGCGGCCATGCCGGCGGCAGCGAAGCCAGCCGCCTGGCTGTGCGCATCATCGCGGAAACGTATTTTGCCGGCCAGGACGCAGATCTTCCCAGCAGCCTGCAGCGCGCTCTGACCGTGGCCAACCAGCGCATTTACCAGGCCTCCAACACCAGCTTCGAATTCTATGGCATGGGCACGACCTGCACCGCGCTGGCGCTGCAAGGCAGCACGGGCTGCGTCGCGCATGTGGGCGACAGCCGTGCTTATCGCATCAAGCCGGATAAAATCGAGCAGCTCACCCAGGATCATTCCAAAGTCGCGGAGATGCAGCGCCTCGGCATGATCACCGCCGAAGAGGCGCGCCGCCATCCGGAAAAGTCGCATCTCTATCGCGCGCTCGGCATCTACACCGATCTCGAAGTCGACTTGATTCCCGACCTCCGCCTGGCGCCCGGCGATCACTTCTTGTTATGCACTGATGGCCTGGCCAAAGTCGATCCCAGTGAATTGAAGAAGATTGTACTCTCTCACTCCCCCCAGAAGGCCTGCGAGAAACTCGTGGCGCTGGCCAATGCCCGCGGCGGTGAAGACAATGCCACGGTGCAGGTCATTCGTGTGCTGCCGGGGAATGCCACCCGTACCGGCTTCTTTTCCCGGGTCGTGCGCAGGTGGCGCCACTCTTGAGACTGCGTTTTGTCACTCAGATTGCTGCGTCCCGCAGCAGAGCGAGGGAAAAGTTCTGTATCAATTGGGTTGCTTCGATCTGTTGGGAATACTGCTCTGCTTTTGGGGCAGCAATTCACCAAATGTGACATGGTCAGGTTTGCCTTGCAGCGTCAAGTCGAATTCTTTTGCACAGCCCGATTGCCCCACCGGGGCGAAAGGTGATAGCGCAGGGCACCGCCCTGGAAATGTCGTCATCAAGAGAAATCACCCAGCCCCACCGGGGCGAAAGGTGATAGCGAAGGGCAACGCCCTGGAAATGCCGTAATCAACAGAAATCGCCAAGCCCCACCGGGGCGCGATAAAACCACATCAGGACTACAACCCCTGCCGGGCTTGTGCTCTGTTCCTTTGATTTGTACATGTGCTTGCGAGTGTCACTCAGAAAGAATCTTGTGAAGCGCTTGGCACTGTGCTCAACTCTTCAGAAGATCCTTGCAGGATGACAGTGGTGGTGGATACCTCGTACGAGACAACAGGATAGGAATCAGGCTTCAGGTTTCAACTTGTCTGAAATCTGGCGTGGAATGTTGGGTCGAATTCTGATTCACAGCCAACCAGCCCCACCGGGGCGAAAGGTGATAGCGAAGGCCACCGCCCTGGAAACGCCGTCATCAAGAGAAATCACCAAAAGCCCCACCGGGGCGAAAGGTGATAGCGAAGGGCACCGCCCTGGAAAGCCGTAATCAACAGAAATCGCCAAGCCCCACCGGGGCGAAATGTGATAGCGAAGGGCAACGCCCTGGAAACGCCGTCATGCAGGAAGAATCATCCAGCCCCACAGGGGCGCGATAAAACCACATCAGGAATACAACCCCTGCCGGGCTTGTGCTCTGTTCCTTTGATTTGTACATGTGCTTGCGAGTGTCACTCAGAAAGAATCTTGTGAAGCGCTTGGCACTGTGCTCAACTCTTCAGAAGATCCTTGCAGGATGACAGGGATGATGGCTATACATTTCAAGATAGCAGACCACCAGAGGCGACAAATCCCATCAGTTCCCAGGGCGCTGCCCGTGGGGGACGCCGTCGGGGTCAAGTCTGGCCGTCCAAAGAAGACAGAGTATACTTGACGTTGCAGCATCAACCGCCGCAGAGAGTGCCCCGGCTCAGCCGGGATCATGACAGTTTCGAACGGACACGGCACAAGAGGGATGCCTGGCATGACCGGCCGCGATCTACATTACTTCGATGAACCCCGGCAGCAGAAATGGCGCATCCCGGTTTTGTTCGAAGATGAAGCGCTGCTGGTGCTCAACAAGCCCGCCGGCTTGCCGGTGATTCCCGAACGCTGGCACCCGGAGTGGCCGTGCCTGCGCAGCGTGGCCGAAGAACGGTTGGGCACGCCCCTGTTCGTGGTGCATCGCATCGACAGCGGCACCAGCGGCCTGGTGTTGCTCGCCAAAACCGAGGGCAGCCATCGCGCCCTGAGTCTGCAATTCGAGCAGCACCACGTGGAAAAAACCTATCTCGCCATCGTGCGCGGCGAGGTGGTGGAAGAGGCGCTCACCGTGCAACAGCCGCTGGCCGAACATCCCAGCCGGCCGGGCGTGATGATCGTTGCGCGCGACGGCAAACCGGCGCTCACCTCCATTCGCGTGCTGGAGCGCTTTCGCGGGGCAACCCTGCTGGAAGCCCAGCCGCAAACCGGGCGGCAGCATCAGATTCGCGTGCACTTGCAGGCGCTCGGGCATCCGCTGCTGGTCGATCCGCTTTACGGTCAGGCCGAAGCGTTTCTGCTTTCCTCGATCAAACCCGGCTATCATCTCAACCCGGGCGAAACCGAGCAACCCTTGATCAAACGCCTGACGCTGCACGCCGCCGCGTTGCTGCTGCATCATCCCCTTCGTGGCGAGCAGATCGGTTTCACAGCGCCGGCGCCCAAGGATTTCCAGGCGGTGTTGAAGAGCCTGCGCAAGTATGCCGCCAGAACGAGGGCGCGATGAGGCCAAGGCTCAGTGCGTGAGAAGCTGCTGCCTGACTTTCCCAACAAACCGCGCGTACGGATTCACTCTGCTTCATTCACCCAACTGCCGGGACACTCCCAGACCATGACTCCTGCTCCGACCCTGCAAGCCGTTTTCTTCGATGTGGGCCAGACGATCTTCTCCCCGGATTACCCATTTTTCCAGGAAATGCTGGCGCGCTTCGGCGTGCACACCAGCATCGAGGCGCTCAGCAAGGGCGCCGCGCTGGGCCGCGAGAAATTTTTCCGCGGCAACCGCGGCGAACAGTGGAAGGATTTCTTCACCTTCTGGCTGCGGTTGGTGGGCGCCGCGCCCGAGCATATTGCCGCCATGCTGCAAATGATCTACGAGCGCCACCAGCGCGATCATTTGTGGAATTACCTCGAACCGACGGCGCGGCAGACCCTGGCCGCGCTGCGGGAAATGGGCCTTCGCCTCGGCATTATCTCCAATGCCGACGGCAAGGTTGCCCGCCTGCTCGAACAACAGGGCCTCGCCCATTTCTTTGCCTGCGTGATCGACTCCCACCTGGTGGGCGTGGAAAAACCCGATCCCCAAATTTTCGAGCTGGCGTTGGCGCAACTGCAGGTGCCCGCGGCGAACTGCCTGTATGTGGGCGACAACTACGACAACGATGTCCTCGGCGCGCGCCGGGCCGGTTTGCGGCCGGTGTTGATCGACCCCTTCGCCGTCGTGCCGGAGAATGATGTCACGCGCATCAAGACGCTGAGCGAGCTTTTGGAGGTTCTGCCGCGCTTTGAACAAATTGTCTGACATCTGCAGAAGCGCCTCATTTCTCTCACCCTGCGCGTGTGGGTCCGCTGCATTCCGGCCGGCACGGCGGGATGCCGGACTCGTAATCAAACTCCCTCCCATTCTGTAACAATCGCCTCCACGCTGCCGGCACAAAATATCGCAGCCGGCCACGGCCAGCAGAACGCCGGGCGCGCGTTGCAGGCAAGTGCCTGGAAATCGCGCGCTCGACGCGCCCGGACCAGCAAGGGGAACCATCTTGCCGGCCTGGCGGCTTTGGTACGCGAATTGTACTTGCCTTTCACGGCGCGGCGGCAGGCACGCAGCGCCAGGCATTCAGACAGGCGGGAATCAATGAGCGGAGGTTCGCAGCATGGCACGAGTGCAAATTCAACTGGATCAGTGTGGGAAGACGGTCGCCCGTGACAGTGCCGGCCAGGCGCCGGTCGCAACCGTGGCGGTCGAAAGGAAAGAGGCAGTATCGTGCATTGCGCTCGAACTGCAGGGCGTGATCAGCGGAGCGAGCGCACAGCGATTGGCGGAAATTCTGGCGCTCGCGGCACAACTGCGCGCAGCCCGTTGGACGCTGCAAATGCAGGGGCTGGAAGTGCTCAGTGGCCGCGGCCTGCAAAGCCTGACGCACTTTGCACGGCGCATCGGCAGGCGCGGCAGCCGGCTGGAGATCATCGGCATCAGTGAAAACGTGCACGCCACCCTGCGTGACTTGCACCTGATGCAAGCTTTTGGCTGGGCCGATTGAAGGCGGCTCAACGCGCCGGCTGAGGCGAGACCAGACCACGACGCAGTTGCGCCACTTCAACGCTGCCGGGCATTAGTTTCTCCAATTGCGCAATGCAAGCGCGGGCAGACTCGGTTTGCCCCAACATCAAATGGGCGGTCGCAAGGTTGTAAAGCGTCCGGCCGTCGCCCGGTGCGAGCTGCAGCGCTTTCTGCAGATACGGCAGGCTTTGGGCCGGCTGCCGGCGACTGAGCAGAATCGCGCCCACGACCTGGTAGGCCTCCGGTGAGGGCGTCAGGGCCAGCGCGCGCAGCATGCGATCCTGGGCGCGATCGAAATCCTGCAGATTGGCATACAGCAAGCCGGCGCGAATGTACGGCGAGGGGTTGTGCGGTGTTTGCAGAATGAGTGCCTCATATTCCTTTACGGCGAGATCGCGGCGCCCCTTTTTCTCGTATTCTTCCGCCAGCAAGACGTGCCCTTTTTCCCACGTTTGCTCGCGCCGCCACATGGCATAAGCGAGTGACTGCAGATAATCCTTGGGCTGATACTGCAGCGGCCGGCTGCGCTCACGCGGCACGAACGGCCAGTTATTCAACAAAACCCTCATGCGGATGGCGGCCACTTCCTCATCCAGCGCGGTGACGCCGCGCTCCTGCCAGTAGATCGAATCCGGCCGTGCCCGGGTTTGATCCCAAACCGTTTCAATCATCCCCTGCTGCTGCATGGCGCGGCACAACTCGGCGGCCATGAGAAAATAGCCGTGCAGATTGGGATGCACATGTTCGAGCAACAACTGGTTGCCGATCAAACCGTGCGGCGAGGCTTGTGCAAAGGCGGTGTGGAAATCAACCAACACCGCGCCGGTGGCCTGCGCGACTTCGGCGAGGCCGCGGTTGAAATCGGTGGCGGCGCGGAAACGCAGTCCGTCGAGGTCGCGGCTGGTTTGATAGGCGGCAGCCGCTTCGGCATAACGGCCCATGCCTTCCAAAATTCTCGCCCGGTCAAAGTGCAGCCGGGCGGGTGCGGCATCGATTTGCTGCAGCGAATCGCAAAGCGCGAGCGCTGCCTGGAGATTGCCTTGCGTGGCGAGCTGCCGGCTGCGCTGCAGCGCCGCAAGAAAAGTCGCGCGCGGCGTGCTGGGATTGAAAATGTCCGCGAAAGGCGGCAGATCCCGTTCATTGCTCACGAGATTCGCCAGCAGCACCGTCACGCCCCGGCGCTGCGCGGCATTGATCAGGTCTTTCAAATTGGCAGTGAAGAATTCCCGCGCGCGGCGGTACTTTTCGCTTTGATAAGGGATGGCCTCATCTCCCACCATTTGTTCCATCAAGGTGGCGTTGGCATTGCCGGCCGGAGATTGCGCCGGTGCGAACCATTTTTGCACCGCGGCAATCTGTGCGCGCAGCAGCCGCATGATTTTGAATCGCTGCAGATCGAGATACAACAGGATCAGGCGGCGCCAGCGGCCCAGGGATTCGGTGGAGGCCACGCCAAGCGCGCCATAAAACTCGTTGTGGCCGCAGTAGATGATCAGAGCATCCGGCTGTTGCGCCAGCAGCTCCGGCCCCAAATCCCGCAACGCAAAGCTGTTGATGGCGGGCATGGCGAGATTGGCGATTTCGATCTCACGATCGGGAAAGTAATCGCGCAGGCGCTGCTGCAGCAATTTGGACATGCTGCCGTTGTACAAATAGGGATAGCCGGCGGTGGTGGATTCCCCCAGCACAAAAATGCGGTAGGTTCCCGGCGGCTTGACCATCCGCACGAGGTCTTTGGAAACCTCCGGGGCCACAGCCAACGCGGGAAAGTAGCGCCGCCCCACGTTCTCGTTGATTTTCAAATAGCCGGGCGCGCTCTCCGCAGGCACAAACAAGGCGAGAGTGCCGCCGTAGTCGGTCAGCCGCAGCAGCGCTTCACACAGCAACAGCAATAAGACCGGCACGGTCGGCAGCAGGATTTTGAAAACACGTTCACGGCGCTGCCGCTGCGCAGCCGCCTCCTGTTCGCGGAAGGCCTTGACCGCAGCCGGTTCCAGGCCGAGTTTCCTGGCGATCCTGGCATCGGAGGCGGATTTCGCCAGGGCGCGCACGCGCTTTTTTTGTTCATCCGAGAGGGACGGCATCGCGGTCTCGCAGGGCTTTGAGCTTGGCGCCGCAGGTTTCGCGCACCACCAGGCGGGTATCGAAGCGGTGCTGGCGCTGGGCGGAAAGCGGCTCCTCGTTGATCCTGGCCATCAACCTTTCCACGGCCAGATCGCCCATCTCGGGGATGGGCTGTTTCATCGTGGTCAAACCAATCAATTCCGCCAACTCGACGTCATCGAACCCCACCACGGCAATATCCTCCGGCACGCGCAGGCCGTGTTGCAGAATCGCGCGGATGGCGCCCACGGCTTGAATGTCACTGGCAACGAACACCGCTGCAGGCTGCGGCAGTCCGGCCGCCAGCAGCCGGCGCATGCACAGGTCGCCGGCGACTTTGTTGAAGCCGTCGTTCGGCGCCGCCTCCTCTTCCGCCAGCGCATCGCTGGAGATGATCCATTTCGGCGCCGGCGTGAGGCCGGCATCCTGCAGGGCGCGCAGGTAACCCGCCTGGCGTTCCTGCGCCGGCCGGCTGTCGCGATGGCCGTTGATCATGGCAATGCGGCGATGGCCCAGGTTGAGCAGATGCCGCACCGCGAGGTAGGCGCCTTCTTCGTTGTTCACGGTAATCGAATCATGCGCGGGATGGTAGGCATCCACCAGCACCAGCGGCAGCTTGCGCTGCAAATACTGGCGGGCATAGACGTCCGACAACCGCATGGAAACCAGCAGCACACCGTCCACGCGGCGTTGCTGCAAAACGTGCTTGAAGAAGTGTTCTTTCTTCTGGAGATCGTCGACGCCGTAGAGCACGAGATCGTACTTGTGGCGGGAGATGGCAGCCTGGATGCTGCGCAGCAATTCCACATAGAAATAGCCGGTGAAAAACGGCACGATCGCGCCGATGGTGTGGGTGCGCCGCCGGGCGAGATTGCGGGCCATTGCGTGCGGCTGGTAGTTCATCTCCTTGATGGCTTTCAGCACCCTGGCGCGCGTTTCCGGCGCAATCTGCGAGCTGTTGTTGAGGACGCGTGAGACGGTTCCGATACCGACGCCAGCGCGTTCGGCGACTTCATAGATGGTGACATGCATGGCAAGTGAAGACCTCCGACAAGCAGAGCCGCGTTCAGAAGGCCAGGGCAGCAATGTGGACGCACGGCTCAAGGTGATGGGTCTGCCGGACGACATGTGTGGAAGGCCTTCCAAGAAGGCCGGGGGCAGTATACTCAACGCGCTGGCGTTTGTCAAGTTGTTTGTGCCGCGTTGCAGAATCGCAGCCACCGCCGGCGCGACCGCAACTCCTGAACCGTCATTTGGTGCAGGCCAGTGGCCTCCGTTCCCATCTCTACTGCCGCAGACGGGTGCGCAGTGTGGCGAGAAAATCGCCGGCGAGTTTGTTATGGGGATCAACGGCGAGCGCCGCCTGCAGCTTCTGCTCCGCTTCCGCATAGCGCTGCAAATTTGTCAGCGCGCCGCCCCAAAGATAAAGCACGAAGGACCGGTAGGACGAATCGAACTGAGACCGCAGGTCATCGCACTGAATGGCGCGCGCCAACGCCGCTTCCGCTTCGGCAAAGCGGGAGAGAAACATGCCGGCCTTGCCCAGGCCGGCATGCGCAAACGCAGAGGTCGGTTGCAGCTTCGCAGCCTGCATATAAGCGCGGTGCGAGGCCTCATAGTCCTGCAACGAGAACAGCGCATCGCCCTGCTTTTCCCACACCCCCGCCTCGCCGGGATATTGCGCACTCAGCGCCCGGTATTCTGCCAGCGCCAGATCAAACCTCTTGCGCTGCATGAGCTGGTCGCCGAAGTTCAAATGCGCCTGCGCCCAAGTGATCTCCCGGTTGACGTAGCGAATCGCTGTTTGCGTGGCCAGCGGTGCCACTTCCGCCGGGAGCGCGACCTTCAAATCGACTGGCTTGCGGAACGGCCACTCCGAAGTGAGTTGCAGCACCCGCAGCCTGCCGATTTCTTCATCGAGCGCGGTGATGTTGAGCTGCCGAGCCTCCTCCCGCAGGCGGGCAATGGCGGTGGCATCGCTGCCGGTGGGCAGAATGCCGGCGGCCTGCAACCGCTGCAGGAAAGCCTTTGCCATCATCGCATAGCCGGTGACGGTGGGATGGAGATGCTCGCAAATGAATTCATCGCCGATGAGGCCCATCGGGCTGGCCTCGCGAAAGGTCCGTTCCATCTCCACCAACGGCACGCGGCGCTGCGCACTCACCCGGTGAATGATGGCATTGAGCGCGCCGGGCGCGCGAAACGGCAGGGCATCACAATCGCGGCTGAGCGCGAACAACCGCGCCGCTTGTTCCACCTCGCCGCGTGCCTGCCACGCCTGTGCCTGGCGATAACACAATTCCGCATGCGTGGAATCGATGCCGGCCGCTGCCGCGAAATGCACGAGTGCGGAATCCGGCCGGCCCGCTTGCAGATGCTGCCAGCCGGCCGTGAAGGCCGCCTGCCAGCGTTGCTTTTCCACCGGCGTCAGAGAGGCCTTTGTCAGCGACACAAACGGCGGCTGCTCGCGGAGATTGCACACGAGATCGCTGATCACCACCGGCACGCGCGCCGCCTGCGCCACGGCCAGTGCGTCAAGCAAATTCTGCTCGAAGGCATGCGCCGTCATCCGGCGCAGCTCGCTGTCCGGCGCAATGGTTTGCTCGCGCGCCATTTGTTGCATCACCGGCGCCGCGAAATCGGCCGTGCTTTTGCCGCCGCGCACGGCGCGGGACACTTTGCGTATCGCGTCTTGCAGCAGCCGAAACGTGTGCCAACGCAGCAACCGCAGATGGAGATTGATCAGGCTGCGGCTGTTGCCCAGATGGAAATTCGAGCCCGCGCCCAGCGCGCCATAGAATTCATTGTGGCCGACGTAGATCAAAATCACATCCGGCTGCAGCGCCACGACTTCCGCCATCAAGTCGCGCACGGTGTAGCTGTTGGTCGCGGCTATGCCCAAATTGAGCACCTCCACTTCGCGCTCCGGCAGCAGCATCTGCAGATACGTGCGCAAAATGCCGGGCATGGTGGCGTTCTTGTTGTAGGGAAATCCCGCCATGCTCGATTCACCCAGGCAGATCACGCGCAGAATTTGCGGCGATTTGCGGAAGCGCACTCTCCCCTCTTCGGTTTGCCGCGCGAATTCCGGCGCCATACCAAAGTAGCGCCGCGCCACGTTTTGGTTGATCTCCCACCACTCCCCGTCGGCCTCCACCACTTTGCGGGCCAGCGCAAAAGCGCCGCCGTCATCAAACAGGCGCAACCCTCCCTCCACCAGCAGCAGCAACATGACCGGCAGCAGCAGCAGAATGACGGTGAAAGTCATGCGCTTGGAACGGGACAACGGCGGTCGCGGCGGGGAGGCTTGCCGCGTAGCCGGCGGGAGTGCAGCAGGAGATTTGCGGTTGCGCTTGCTCATTGCGGCGGCGGCACCGGGGAAGAATAACCCATCTTGGCGAAAATTTTTTCCTGCCAATTCGGAAGGTTTTCCAGCGGCAGGGGCAGGGGCACGACCATGCGTCCGGGAAAATGCGTCTTCAAGGCCAGCATGCCGGCATTGCGCACCGGCACCTGGCGCAGCGCTGCTTGATCGATGGTGATGTTCAGCGAATCGGACAGCGCGCTCAGCGTTTCGGTCAAGTGTCGCAATTGCTCGTCGCTGAGCGCGGGCATTTCCTGTTCATCCATTGCCCCGCTGCCCGGCAGCAGCATTTGCCGCAGCAGGTGGCGCGCCGTCAAATTGTCGCGCCACATCGCCACTTCTTCCCTGACCTCTGCGGACTGATCGAGTCCGCGGCGCACCGCCTCTTTGTAAATGTATTCCTGCTCCACCATCGCCAGCAGCGCCTGCCGCAAGCTGAAACGAAAACTGCGGCGCTGGCTGAAGTCCAGACTTTGCCGGCCCACGCTCAGGCGTTGCAGAAATTCCAGCATCGTCCACGTGCTGCCGTCGTCGAAGGTCACCAACACTTCCTGCCAGTGCGCCGTGAGGCCGGCTTCGGCGCGGGAAAATTCCTGCTGGCTCAGCGGTGAGGGATTGGGCTGGCGGTCGCCGGCAGCCTGGCCAAGAAACAATTCCTCGAGGCGCTCAACCAGAAACTTGAAGCGCTCCGGCGGAATCGCGGTGCGTTTGCCGATCATCATTTGCTTGAAGGAATCGGCAAAGGCGGCGCTGCGTTTACGCTTGAGCAGATTACGCGCAATCGCTTCGCGCTTCTCTTGAAAGTCAGCCTCGGTCGGGAAAGCATCAACCGCCTCGCCCAGCAGGCTGGCGACATGGTACTCGCCCAGCGAGGGAATTGGCGCGGAAAGCTCGCCGGCCTTGAGGGTGAAGAGTGCGTCTTCGATTGCAGGCGCCGCGCTGCCCCACCTCACCAGCAGGGTATCCACCTGCGGCTGGCGGCCACCAAGCCCAGGCGCCAGCGCTTGCGCAAAGGTTTCACCTGCCAGAACCCGCTGCCGAAATTGCTCGGCCTCTTGCCGCGTTTTGAACGCGGCAGATTGAATCTGCAACACGCGGCGCTGGCGGGCATAGGCCTGCCGCAACTCAGCCTCCGAGACCGCGATGGTAGCGGCCACCTCCCGATTGTAGAAGGCCTCAATGGTTGCCTCGCGCTTGATTTGCTCCAGAAAAGCCTGCGTGCGCGCCGGCGGCGTCAGGCGCTGTTTCTCCGCCTCCAGCGCCAGCAACTTCTCGGCAATCAGCGCGCCGAGAAAAGGCACTTTGGCGTATTCGGGATTGTGGTATTGCAGCAGGCGGGGATTGAGTTCAAAGCGGTCGCGAAACTCTCCGGCGCTGATGGCCAGCTTGCCGACGGTCGCGACCACTGCCGGCTGCGGTTCGCGCGTGCAGTGCGCAAGCGCAAGAGCCAGCACAACAACGACGGTTGCGCGCAGTGCATTAGGAAGGAAGAACGC
>JBBIKM010000102.1:18412-20775 GCA_037445455.1 bacterium
ATTCATATGATCAGATCAGTGACGGACCGGCGAACACTCCCCTGGAGCAGGATTACTCCACGGATGCCGCCCAACAAGTGGCCTGGGAGGACTCAAGCACAAACCGGACACGCGACAAAACCTGCTCGCCAAAACGCATGAAACAACTGGCCTGATTCAGCCAGGCGGCAACGCCGGCGAATATACAAAATCCCCGCCAATGTCAAAACCGAAAACACCGTTGCCGCAGAAAGGGGTTGATCTTTGTCACTGCTGCAGCTATTTTTTCGCCATGCAAACGCACCTCAGTTGGGCCAGGAAGCTTCTCTTCTACGGGCTGCTCGCCCTCAGTCCGCTGGCCATTCTCAGCTTGGTCGAGCTGGGCCTGCGCCTTGCCGGCTACGGCGAGGATCTCTCCTTGTTTGTCACCCTCGAAAAGAATCAGAACTACTGGATCACCAACCCCAATGTTGGGCGGCGCTATTTCTTGCGCCGGGATTTTCTGCCGGCCACTTCCTACGACGCCTTCCTCAAACAAAAGCCGGCCAACGCCTACCGCCTTTTCGTTTTGGGAGAATCGGCAGCCGCGGGTTTTCCGCATTTCAACAATGGCGCTTTCTCACGCATGCTGCGCGAGCATCTGCAGCAGGCACGGCCCGATCTCCGCATCGAAATGGTGAATTTGGCGTTGCCGGCAGTGAGCAGTTACGCCCTGCTCGACTTCGCCGATGAGCTGGCCGGCTGCGCCCCGGATGCGGTGCTCATCTATGCCGGTCACAATGAATTCTATGGTGCCTTTGGCAGCGCCTCCACCGAGTCGCTCGGCCGGCGTCGCGGTTGGATCAAACTCTACCTGCGGCTGCAGCACCTCAAGCTGATGCAACTGTTGCGCCGTTCTTTGCTGCAGCTCACCTCCGCCTCTGGCGGCCTCGCGCTTCGTGAAAGCGGCACGCTCATGGCCCGCCTTGCCGAAGAAAAGCAGATTCCCCTGGGCGGCCCGCTTTATACTCTCACCGCGCGCCAATTTCATGACAATCTCGACGAGCTGGTGGCGTTGCTGCAAAGCCGGGGCATCAAAGTGATGCTGAGTGATTTGCCCAGCAATCTCAGCGGCCTGCCGCCGTTTGCCTCGCTGCACGAATCCCGCAGTGATCGCGCCCAGTGGCAGCGGTGCTTTGCGGAGGGCATGCGGCTGGCAGCGGCCGACAGTTGTGCTGCCGCGCTCGCGTGGTTCAACCGGGCAGCGGCAATCGACAGCCTGCCGGCGCAGTTGCACTTTGAAATAGGGAATTGCCTCCTGCGGCTGGGAAGAGCACCAGAAGCACGCGCAGCCTTTACCGCCGCCCGCGACCTGGACGGTCTGCGTTTCCGCGCCAGCAGCGATTTCAATCGCATCATTCACGCCGTCGGACGCCGCCGCCATCTGCCGGTAATCGCGATGGTCGATACCTTTGCCGCACACTCGCCGCACGGCATCATCGGTAATACGCTGCTGTTCGAGCATGTCCATCCCAACCTCGACGGACATTTGCTGATGGCCCGAGCGTTTGGCACACACCTGCAACACCTCGGCTGGCTGCCGCCGCCGCCCGGCTCAATTGCGCCGTCGGATACGTTGCCGTGGCGCGTGCCGGGAGTGACGGCACTGGATGAAGAAGTCGTGCGTTTGCGGCTGGCCGTGCTCACTTCCAACTGGCCGTTCACCGCCGCAGCCAAGAGCTTTGTGCCGTTGCAATACCAGCCGCAGAACCGTTTGCAAGAGCTGGCCTATGCCCTGTTGCGCGAGGAAACCAGTTGGGATCAGGCGCATGCTGCGCTTGCGGATTACTATCTCAAGAACAAGCAGCCGGACCTGGCGGCGCGCGAATACCAGGCGCTGGTGATCGGCATGCCCTACGTGGTTGCGCCCTATTTGCGGCTCGGGCTGACTTATCTTGGCCTCAATCGCCTGACTGAAGCGTACGAGACATTTGAGCAATCCCTGGCGGTCGAGCCGACGGCGCTGGCGCACAAGTGGCTGGGAACCATCGCCGTTCATCGTAATGAGCTGGCGCTGGGCTTGCGCCATTTGCATCAGGCGCTGCAACAGGAGCCGAACGATCCCGAGTCGCTTTACAATCTCTCGGTCGGCTATGCGAAAAGCGGGGATTTCGTGGCGGCGCGGGAATTCGCAAGGCAATTGCTGCAAGCGCATCCTCGCTATCCCGGCGCAGCACAGCACTGGCAGCGCCTGCAAGCCATGGAGTAGCCGGCCGACCGGGCGGCTGCATGCCATTGCGCCGGCGTCCCGCCAGCCCCGTCATCCCGCAGGAACATCTTGAAGACGCTGGCACAGCCCCAGGCAATTCGCAAACCCCAGCCCGCATGAGCCGAAACTGAAAAGC
>JBBIKM010000103.1:0-20513 GCA_037445455.1 bacterium
ATTTGATGGCAGCGGACAGTTGGTAAAAACCAATACCGCGCCGGACGGCGGCACCCGCATCGAGATTTATTATCAGGACGGCTCGTTGCAAAAGGTGCTCGGTACCGCGGCGTTCCCGGCGCCACCTTTGACGATGCCGCCAAGAACGAGCTGCTGGCCACCGGAAAAGATTCCCTCTTTCAGACGCTGGATCGCGCACTCTGGGCATGGCATCAGAACCTCAACATTCCTGCGCCGCTGCCGGCACCAGACCTGACTGTGACCTCCGGGCCGAATCGCATCGACTTGAGCTGGGAAGACCTCTCGACGGTCAACGATTTTCAGACTGGCACTCCTGACTTGCAGGGCTATCGCATCTACCGCAAGCGCGGGAATTTCCTGGTCGACGAAGAAACCGAGCTGAATGCCGACGGTACGCATTTGCTGTGGGAGCACATCGCCGACGTGCCGGCGACCGTAACCTCCTACAGCGATGTCAACGTGGTGCGCGGCGAGGCTTATCATTATGCGGTCACCGCGGTGGACAACTCCGGCCTGGAAAGCTCGAGGTACGCCAATCGCTCCGAGCTGCCGGCCATCGCCTTCGAGCCGGGACGCAGCAGCGCCGATGCCGTCAGGGTGGTGCCGAATCCGTTCCTGGCCGGCGCCGGCGATTTCAATTTCAGCGGCACGCGCGCCAACACCATTCTGTTTGTGAATCTTCCGGCCTACTGCACGCTCCGCATCTACACCGCGACCGGTGACTTGATCAAAGTCATCAAGCACGAGAGCGGCAGCGCTGACGATCAATGGGATCTCATCACCGAATCGAATCAGTACGTTGCCAGCGGCGTGTATCTGCTGCAGGTGAGCAATGCCCGCGACATCAAGCAGCAGCCGATTGCGGGAAGCATTCACAAGTTTGTGGTGGTGCGGTAGCGCCGGAGGGCCGCCCTGCCGCCCCACCGGCGGCGTCCTTCGCGCGCAAAAACTGAACATTGCAAATCGTGAGGCGAGACATGAAAGCGATATCCAAGACGACAACGCTCCTGCTGCTGGCGCTGTGCGCGGTTTTGCCGGCGTTCGGCCAGGGCGTGGATAAGATCGCCCAAACCGGGATGAAATGGCTGTCCATTCCGGTGGGCGCCAGGGCTGCGGCGCTCGGCAGCGCCTACACCGCGATGGCCACCGACGCCGGCGCGGCCTTCTGGAATCCTGCGGGTCTGGCGCTGGCCGCAGGCCATCACGTTTTTCTCAACCAAACCCAGTGGCTTGCCGACATCGATGTCAATGCCGCCTCGGCCACCTATGCGGCCGGAGATATCGGCACCTTTGGCGTGCACTTCATCACGGTGGATTGGGGAAATCTGTATGGCACGCGCTTCACCAGTGGCGCGGGATTGTATGAAGAGACCGGCACCTTCTCTCCGGAGAGCTGGGTGCTCGGTGTCAGCTTTGCGCGGCGTGTGTCGAACAAATTCTCCTTTGGCGGCACGCTGAAATTTCTGCATGAAAACCTCGGCAGCTCGCTGGAGGGGTCTTTCGCCAGTCCGGAGAAATTCAACGCCCGGATGAATGTGATGGCGATCGATTTCGGGACCATCTTCTATACCGGCTACAAAGACCTGCGCATCGCCATGGCCATGCAGAACGTCTCGCAGGAAAAGGAGTACCGCTTCGAGGCGTTTCCACTGCCGCTCAACTTCAAGTTCGGCGTCGCGATGAACCTCCTGCAACTGGTGCAGGACGCCGCGAGCGACCAAAGCGTCACGGTGTCGGTGGATGCCATTCACCCGCGGGATTTTTCCGAGCGGCTGCATTTCGGCGTGGAATACAGCTTCAAGAAGGCGTTTTTCCTGCGCACCGGCTACAAAACCAACTATGACGAAGAAGATGTGACGGTCGGCGGCGGCGCCCGGCTGACCATGGGCCAGACCGCCTTTGGCCTGGATTACAGCTATCTGGCGTTCGATAATTTCGACGCCGTTCACATGTTCTCATTCGATTTCGAGTTCTAGAGGAGACCGGTCAATTCATCGGCGGCATTGTGGCCAGCACCATGTCGCCTTGACTTCTCAATGGAGGAGTTTGAATCATGAACGCCAGATTCACCTTGTTAACCATGGTCACTGCCTGCGTCTTCTGCGGCCTGGCGTGCGAGGCGCCGGAGAACGCAACCTTCGGGCCGGGGCGACCCGACCCGAATCCCACCGGGCTGCCGCCGGCGACGCTCACGGCGGTGGATCCCGCGGAGGGATTTCTGAAGGACGTCATCACCATTCAAGGCAGTGGCTTCAACACCACCCCGAACTTCAACCTCGTGCAGTTCGGCAACCGCACCGGCGTGGTGGTGGCGGCCAGCGCCACGCAGCTTTCGGTCGAAACGCCGAATCTGTCGGATGTCACGGTGCCAGTCCGCGTCGCGGTCAAAGGGTCGGAGTACTGGAGCAATGCCATGAGCTTCACCTTCAAACCGACGCTGAAGGTGGTCGACGAAGAAATCAGTTGGCCGAAGGGCGTGGCCGTGGACGCCAACGACAACGTCTATGTCGGTTCCGGCAACGACGGAGTCATTTACAAAATCACGCCCGCAGGAGAGAAATCCGAGTTTGCGCAATTGACGGTGGACGGAGCGATGCATTTCGCGCGAAACGGTTCTCTCTATGTTTGCAATCAAGGCGATGGTAAAATCGTGCAGGTGTCGCCGGAGGGCGCGATCACAGACCATGTTGTCACCGATGGCCTCGCGCTGATCGACTTCGACTGGGATGCCGCCGGCAACATGTACCTCGTTGCCAATGATTCCGGCATCGTCAAGTACGACGCCGGCGGTACGCTCAGTGCCGCCGCCGATCTCGGCAGCCCCAAAAGCTGCCGGGTTTTCCAGAACTACTTGTATGTGACCGACATCTGGGAAACCAGCAGCGTGTGGCGCTACGATATTACGGCGAGCGGCCTGGCAAACGGCGTGGTAATCTACACCAATGAGGATTCGCCGCCGACCGGCCTGGAAGTGGACAGCGAAGGCACGGTTTACATCTCCGAGGCCTGGGACGTGCACATTCTGGCCATCAAGACTGACGGCTCCACCGAACGATTGTATGACGGCGAAATGGCCACACCAATGCGGTATCTGACCATTCACCAGAAGACGATCTACGCGGTGCATCCGGGGTGGGGTGATGTCGGCATTGTCTTCGCCGCCTACCTCGGCGTCGAGCAGGCGCCGCGCTACGGCCCGTGATCGCCGCGGGAAAAATGGAATCGGACGGGCGCGGGGCATTTGCGATTCAATGCGCCATGCCGCGCTCGTCCGATTTCGCTGGTGGCACCGATCCCCCAATTCATGAGTGCTCCATGAAACTGCATTTTCCAAGACAGCCAGGATTGTGGTGTTTGCTGCTGGGTCTCAGCACGATGGCGTATGCGCAAAGCAAAGGGGGAAGATGGCAATTCGAGAACCGGGGATTGGACACCGCAGTCTGGGATGCGCGCGCGGACAACGGAACGCTGCAACGGCAGGCAAGCTTCAGCGAGAGGCCGCCGGTGCAGGAAGGCGGCGCGTATCTCTGGCTGGACAGCGCGAATGTGCACGACTATTTTCTGGTCGATGACAGCGACGATCTCGACTTCACCAACGAGAATATCGGCATCTCGGCCTGGATCTATCCCGTCCGTTTCGACAGAGTTCATTTCATCATCACCAAGGGTGATCAATTCCCCACACCCAAGACCACCAACTACTCGCTGCGCCTCGCGGACAACAGGAAGCTGGAGTTCCTCATTCGAGATGCCAACGACCGCGCGCAACGCGTGACCTCCAGTTTCACGATTGCGCTGAATCAATGGACGTTTGTTGCAGCGTACTATGATTTCAACGCCCGCAAGGTTTACCTGTGGAATGACCCGAGACAGGCGGCCGATACGCTGAATTTCAATCAAGCGATTTTTGCGAATGACGACCCGCTCGCCATCGGCACGTGGTTCCGGAGCGATCCGGCAGCGCCCAGCATCAATGATTTTGAAGGGCGGATTGATGACGTGCGCCTCAGCGGCCGGCTTGAAGATATTTTCCCGCAGGCCACCGCAGTGACGCCGGCCAGTGTCGGCCCGGCGGCCACCATTCCAAACACGCTGCAGGTTTTTCCCAATCCGGTGTTCGCCACCGGTGAGGGGAACGACGGCATGGTGCAATTCACCTCCAGTCTCGAGTCCGTCACTTCGCTCGCCGTGTACAATGTCTTGGGCCAGGCGGTCTTCTGGGCATCGCCCGACGCTTCCGCCCGGCCGTTTCGCTTCGCGTGGAACCTGCAAAACCACCGGGGCGAATTCTTGCCGACCGGAATCTACTGGGTGAGAATCACCAACGGGCGCGAGGACTTGACGAAAAAGTTTTATGTCATCAGATAAGCGGGCGGCATTTGCAGTTCACCTGCCTGCACGTTGTTGCGTGCATGCCTCATTGATCATGAGACAAGAACGAAGTTTCATGCCTCATCCTGCCGTCACCATCGCCTGCATGAAGCGTGCGATCGACATGCCCTCACGAAGAACCGTCAGCGCGATGGCTGCCGGTTGAGGTGCCATCGCTTTTTCGGAGAAGAATGAAAATGCAAATCTTGAAATCCGCGGTGCCGCTGTGTCTTATTGCGGCAATGATGATGATTCTTGAACCAACGCACAGCGCCGCCCAAACCTCTCCCGACAAATTGCTGCTCAAGAATTACCGCCCACAGTCAATTTACAAAACCCCGCACACCTTCATCCCCAAAGCCAAATATCCGGTCATTGACATGCATTCGCATGCCTATGCCAACGGCCCCGAGGAAATTGCGCAATGGGTGAAATTCATGGACGAGGTCGGCATCGAGAAAACCATGATCCTGACCGCGGCCAGTGGCGCGAAGTTCGATTCGATTTATGCCCTCTATTCGAAATATCCCGATCGCTTCGCAGTCTGGTGCGGCTTCGATTACACCGGCTACGACCAACCCGGCTTTGGGCCGGCAGCGGTGGCTGAGCTGGAGCGCTGCGTCAAGGTGGGGGCGGCCGGCGTCGGCGAAATGGGCGACAAGGGCAGGGGCCTGTTCTATGAGCATCCCACCAAGGCCTGGGGCATGCACCTCGACGATCCGCGCATGGACCCGTTACTCGAAAAGTGCGCTGATTTGAAAATCCCGGTCAGCATTCACGTTGCCGATCCGATCTGGATGTATCAACCGATGGATTCCACCAACGACGGCTTGATGAACGCGATGGAGTGGCGTCTCGATAATCAAAAAGACATCGTCGGCCATGCCGGCATGATCGACATTCTCGAGCGCGCCGTCAAGCGCCACCCGCGGACCATCTTCATTGCCGTGCACTTTGCCAATCTGAGCTACGATCTCACGAAAATGGGTGAGCTGCTGGACAAGTATCCCAATCTCTACGCCGACAACGCCGCGCGTTATGCCGAGACCGCACCCATTCCCCGCTTTGTTTCGCGGTTCTATGAAAAATATCAGGACCGGCTGCTGTATGGCACTGACATGGGCTTCGACCGGGAGATTTACCGGATTACGTTTCGCATCCTCGAAAGCACCGATGAGCATTTCTATGAAATCGACCAGTTTGGTTATCACTGGGCGCTGAATGGCTTCGGGCTCAGTGATCAAATCCTGAAAAAAGTCTATCGCGACAATGCGCTGAAGATTTTGAATCGCCGGTCCGGAAAATAACCGGACGCCGGTCGTGCAAGCACAGGAATTTCCCCATGAATAAACGACTCTCTCTTGCTGCGCTGTTGTTTTTGCCGCTTCTGCTCTCGTGCGGCGGCGGCCATTTTACCATGGCTGATTTTCAGCGCGTGAAGAAAATCGATGCGCACGTTCATCTCAATGCCGGAAACGCTGCCTTCATCGAAGCGGCGCAGGCGGACAATTTCCGCTTGTTGACGATCAATGTCGATTATCCCGATTTCCCGCCGGTGGCAGAGCAGCAGCGCCTCGCCATCTCACATCAACAAGCGCATCCGGCGCAGGTGGCTTTTGCCGCCACCTTCCTGATGCAGGGATGGGATGAGTCGGGCTGGCAGGAGGGCGCGATCCGCCAACTGGAGGAGGCCATTGCCGCCGGCGCTGTGGCCGTCAAAGTCTGGAAGAATATCGGCATGGATTTTCGTGACCGGGACGGCGCGCTGGTGATGATCGACAATCCGCGGTTTGATCCGATTTTCCAGCATCTGCTCCAGAAAAATGTGGTGCTCATCGGCCACCAGGGTGAGCCGAAAAATTGCTGGCTGCCAATCGAGGAGATGACGGTCAACAACGACAAGAGCTACTTTCAGGCGCATCCGCAATATCACATGTACCTGCATCCCGAGTTTCCCTCCTACGAAGATCAGATGAACGCACGCGATCGCATGCTCGCAAGGAATCCCAATTTGAAGTTCATGGGCGCGCATCTGGCGAGTCTCGAATGGAGCGTCGATGAGCTGGCAGGATTTCTGGACCGCTTTCCGAATGCGGTGGTGGACATGGCAGCACGCATGGGCCAGGTGCAGCATCAATCCAGCCGCGACCGCGAGAAAGTGCGCCGCTTCTTCATCAAATATCAGGATCGGATTCTCTATGCCACGGACATGACGCAGGCGCCGGAGGCGAAGCCGGAGGATTTCAAAAGCGAAATCCATGAGAAGTGGCGGGCGGATTGGAAATATCTCAACACCGACTCCACCATGACGGTGCCGGAGCTGGATCAGCCGTTTCAGGGACTGGCGCTGCCGAAGAAGGTCGTCGAAAAAATCTACCGTCTCAACGCCGAAAGAACGTTCCCAGCTGCCTGGAAGCAGTGACGAGGCAGGCGGGAGGAGCTGATTTTTTCATAACCGGAGTCCGAATATGGGAATCATGATGCGATCGACAGAAACTGTCTGGTTGGCTGCCCTGTTCGTCCTTGCGGTAATCGTTTCTTCCTGCAGTCCGCAGAAATCAGCAACCGTGGACGGCAAAAACATCCGGATTGTTTTTGATGACAGGCTGCACAGCAAAGTCGTGGCGAAACTGGACGGCCGCGCCGTCGAAGTTGGAGACTTTTCGCCGAGTGAGTTCGTCGTCATGGCCGGCAATGAGGTGAAGGATTTTGCTCTCGCCGGGCAGCGCCGGGAAAACCTCGATGACGCCATTGGCAAAGGCAAGAAATACCTCATCACCGGCAGCAGCACGCCGCTGCGCAAGGAAATTACCGTTTCGCTTTATGATGATTTCCCAAGCATGGCGGTGTGCCAGGTGTCCTACACCAACACCGGCGATGCCGAGATCGCCATCGACGGCTGGACGAACAATCATTACACGATTTCTGCGACGGAAACAGGCGAGCCGCGCTTTTGGTCTTATCAAAGCGGATCTTATGAATCCCGCGCGGACTGGGTGCTGCCGCTCAAAGCGGGATTCTCACAGGAAAATTTCATGGGCATGAACGCCTCGGATTACGGCGGCGGCACGCCGGTGGTCGATGTGTGGAATCGCAACATCGGCATTGGCGTCGGCCATCTCGAAATGGTGCCGAAGTTGGTTTCGCTGCCGGTGAGCATGAGCGACTCCACCATCGCGTCGTTGGGCGTCCAATTCAAAATGAAGAAGACGCTCAAGCCCGGCGAATCGTTGGTCACGCTGCCGACCTTCGTGGCCGTTCACCGTGGCGATTATTTCCAAACCCTGGCGGAGTATCGCCGGCTGATGATCAAGAAGGGCATTGCGTTTCATGAACCGCCGCCCTCGACGTATGAGCCGGAGTGGTGTGCCTGGGGTTATGAGCGCAAATTCACCATGGATCAAGTCGTGAACACACTGCCGATGGCAAAGAAGCTCGGTTATCAGTGGGCGACGCTCGATGACGGCTGGCAAACCGCGGAAGGCGACTGGTATCTCGACCCTAAAAAATTCCCCCACGGCGATGCCGACATGATCAATTTTGTGAAGCGCATCAATGCCCAGGGCTTGAAATCGAAACTGTGGTGGGCGCCGCTGGCGGTCGATCCCGGCACGGATCTGATCAGGCAGCATCCCGAGTATCTGTTGCTGAACGAGGACGGCTCCCGGCAAAACATCAGTTGGTGGGATGCCTACTATTTGTGCCCCGCTTATCCGCCGGTGCAGGAGTACACCAAAAACCTCGTCAAGACCTTCATGCAGACCTGGGGATTCGAAGGCCTGAAGATCGATGGGCAACACTTGAACGGCGCCCCGCCGTGTTACAATCCGGCGCATCAGCACGCCTATCCCGAGGAGTCGGTCGAGAAGATGCCGGAGTTCTTCAAGGTGATTTATCAAACCGCAACAAGCATTCATCCCAATGGCGTCGTGCAGATTTGTCCGTGCGGCACGGCGTATTCGTTTTTCACCATGCCTTATATGAATCAATCGGTCTCTTCGGATCCCGAAAGCTCCTGGCAGATTCGTCTGAAGGGCAAGACCCTCAAGGCGTTGATGGGACCCAACGCAGCCTATTATGGCGATCATGTGGAGCTGAGCGACGGCCGCGATGATTTTGCCTCAACCGTCGGCATCGGCGGGATCATCGGCACGAAGTTCACCTGGCCGGTCGGTGCCAAGCAGAATTCCAAAGTCGACCTGACGCCCGAGCGTGAGCCGGTGTGGGCGAAATGGTCGGAAGTCTATCACGCGAAGATGCTGCCCGCCGGCACTTATCTTGGCAGCCTGTACGACCTCGGTTTTGACAAACCCGAGGCCCATGCGATTCAAAAGGATGGCAGGATGTATTATGCCTTCTATGCGAACGAATGGAACGGCGAGGTGGAGCTTCGCGGTTTGGAGCGTCGCGGTTATCGCGTGTTTGACTATGTCAATCAACAGGACTACGGCACGGTGACCGGACCGACTGCAAAACTTGCGGTGCAATTCAGCCGGAATCTGTTGCTCGAAGCGGTTCCCGAATAAGTGGACCGAAGGCTGGCATGTTGAGATCATTTGGCGAGAGGCGACTATGGCCAAACTTCTGAAATGGACTCTAATTCCTGCGCTTTTTCTTTTTGCGCTGCCGCTGCAGGGACAGCAAAAAGACCTCAACGGTTATTTTCCGTCCTGGCAATGGCAGAAGCACCGCGAGCGTCTTGACCACCGCTTGCTCCCCTATCAGAAGTTGACCGTCGTCACCTATGCGTTTTTTTATCCACTGGAAAGCGGTGAAATGGTTGGGATGGATCCGGTGGCCGACCGCCATCTTCTGAAAGGCGGAAAGGATTCTCTCTCCGGTCGCCTCGAGCCACATGATTCAATGGTCGCCCTGGCACATCGCCACGGCGCAAAAGTCGTTCTCGCGATCGGCGGTTGGGAGAATTCGAACAACTTCCCACAAGTCGCCGCCGATCCTGTGAAGCGCGCCAGATTCGCGCAAAGCTGTATCAAGCAGATTACCGAATACGGTTTTGACGGTATCGATGTTGATTGGGAATTTCCCGGGTACGTCCGCCACCAGGGCACGCCTGCGGACAAAGGAAATTTCACGTTGTTGCTGCAAACCGTGCGCGATAGTCTGCAAGCGCTTGGCCAGAGAACCGGCAAATACTATCTGCTCTCAGCCTCCCTGCCCGCGGCGGCCGGCCATTTGCCCGACATCGAGGTGCAGAAGATCACCGCGATATTGGATCGTCTCAATATCATGACCTATGATCTTTTTGGACCCTGGGGCAAGATCAGCAATCATAACTCCGCGCTCTTCGGCCCGGCGCAGGGCGATTCCGCCCGCTGTGTGGACGGCGCCTTCAAGCTTTATCACAACGAGCATCAAGTCCCTGCTGAGAAGATCAACCTGGGCGTTGCCTTCTACGGGCATGCCTACGCCAACTGTACGCAAATCTACGCCGGGCATGGTGGTGCAGACACCCAACTCTTTCCGGCGGATGAGGGAATACCCTACGCCCAGATCGCTGAGCGCCTCCATCTGTTCAGGCGCTTCTGGGACGACAAAGCGCAAGCGCCTTACCTGGTGAGTGAAGCGCAGAGAATTCTCGTTTCGTACGACGACGAGGAGTCAGTGGCCCGCAAAGCAGATTATGTAAAAGAGAAAAATGCCGCCGGCCTGATTGTTTGGACATTGCAGGGAGATCGTTTGAAAGATGGGAGCACGCCCTTGCTCGATCTGATCCATAACAGATTTACCTCGCAGTGAAAATTCCAGCAGAGAATCATGACGAGGTGATATTTCATGAAACGACGAACTTTTCTGCAAACTACCGGCGCAGCGGCGCTCGCCGCCGGAATCGGCGTGAAAAAAGCCGGCGCGCATATTCCTTCACACAATTGGGACAAATATGATTTCGGCTCCGGTCCGGCAGTGAAAGATCGCTTGTATCAGGGGCCGTTTCCGCAATATGCGCCGGAAGAATTTCTTCCCGGCAGCGAAGTGGTAATGACGACATCGCCTTCAAAAGACATTGTGCCGAATTTCGGCATGGGACTGACGGTGTACATCTCCGGCGATTACTGGCCGCCGCGAACCAAAGGTGACTCGCTCGAGAAATACTGTGAAGACTTGATCAAGATTCCCTTTGCGCAAAAAATCTACCTCCGTCTGAATTGGCGCGACGTGCAGAAGCAACCCGGGAAGCTGGATTTCCCCGAGGGCTGGAAAATCACTTTCGATCTTGCCAAACGCTACAACAAGCGCGTCGGTTTTCGCATCATGCTGGAGAATCCGGATTTTCCCGAGCCGGGGATGCCCGAGTTCCTGATGAACAAGGTTCCTTATGTGAAACTTAAAGGCGAATGGAAGGGCAATCCGCAAAATCCGCGCTACCAAAAAGAACACCGCATGCCGCGCTATGATCACCCCGAATATCTGGCGGCGTTCCGCGAGCTGAATGCGCTGCTCGCCGACGAGTTCAACGGCAATCCGCTGGTGGAATACGTGGACACGTTCATGTACGGCTTCTGGGGCGAAGGCCATTCCTGGCCGTTCGAGGGCAATCCCTTTCCCGACAATCGCATCGCCGAAGAGACGTTCGTCAAAATGTTCGAGATGCAATTGGCAGCCTGGACCAGGACGCCGCTGGTTACCAACACCCAGCCGGACTTCAGTCTGGTCGGCAATTCCGAATTGCTCGATCGCACCATTCGCACCCACAACTGGATCCGCACCGACACCATCTTCATCGAGAATGAGCAGATCGAAGCCCTGAGCAACCGCCCGCCCTGGGTCGCCGCCATCAGCGAAGTCGGCATGACCACGGTCGATCCTGAGGCGCTGATGATCGACGAAGGCGTGACCCGCACTGAGAACATCATCGCGCATGTGATGGACATCGGCGCGAATTACTGGTCGCTGTGGCACTGGCACAACATCGCCGCGAAGCACATCATGGACTATTACGAGAAATATCCGGAGCACATCGATCACATCGCGCGCCGCATCGGCTATCGCGTGCGGCCCTCGTGGATCTGGCATTTCGAGAAGGATGGCTATCCGGGCCTGGTGATCGGCTTTGTCAATAACGGCATTGCCTGCGTGCCGGGCGTGTTGCGCGTCACGGCCTTCAGTGACGATGGCAAAGTTCAGGTCAGCGGCTGTCTCGATCCGGGCTACCCCATGACGCGCGGCGTGCGCCAGGCCATGCTGGTGCTGCCCAAAGGCACAGACTGGAAGGGTTTGAAACTGAAGGGCGAGCTTGAAGTCAAAGGCGTGCGTTATCCGCTGCGCTGGGCCTGCCATCAGAAACTCAATGATGATGGCAGTCTGACGCTGCGACCGACCAGGGGCGTGTGAAACGAAGGGAACAGGGACGCGGCCAGCCCCATCCCGGTTGCCCCGGCGTCTCATGAGGCTTCCACCTGTACGAATTGGATGAAACGCATGTTGTCAGCGATTCACGTGCTGCTGAGCGCAGTTACATTCTGGAGGTTGCCTTTCTGCCTTATGGAAGACAGGACATTCGCAGAGCACCAGATGCACATGCTGAAGATCAACAGCGCGCCTGACTTTGAATTGTCCGGCGACGGCAGCTCGCCGCAGTGGGAAAAGGCGGAATGGGTGGATCTCCCGCAGCGCAGGAAATTCGGCGAGGCGTTTGCGACGAAAGTGAAAATCCTCTACTCCACGACCGGCATCTATTTTCTCTTTGATTGTGAAGATCGCAGACTGACCGCGACCCTCCGGGAGGATTTTCTCGATCTCTGGAATGAGGACGTGGTTGAAGTTTTTCTGTGGACGGATGAAAGCTTCCCGGCCTACTTTGAATACGAGTTGTCGCCGCTGAATCACGAACTGCCCATTTTGGTTCCCAACAACAAGGGCGATTTCTGGGGATGGCGGCCCTGGAATTATGAAGGAAGCAGACTGACCCGGCACATGACAAGCGTGCAAGGCGGTGAGAAACAAAGCGGCGCCGCCATCGCCGGCTGGCGGGCTGAGTTCTTCATTCCCTATGCGCTGCTCAAACCTCTGGGCAATGTGCCGCCACGCCCCGGCACCAGGTGGCGGGCGAACTTCTACCGCTGCGACTACGACTCCGGGCAAATGGCGACGTGGGAATGGCAGGCCATCGAGTTCAGATTTCATGAATACGAAAAATTCGGCACGTTGATTTTCCAATGAATACCCGGCGAGGCCTGACAACCGCCTCCGCGCAAGGTGCTTCGTGATGATGATACCAATGATCCGCAATACAGCGGCTGTACTTGTGCTGCTTTGTTCCTTTGGTCCTCTGCAGGGGCAGGACATCGGCACAGCGGCATCGGGCAAGAGTGGCATCGTTGCTGCCGGCAAAAAAGAGGCAGTGACTGCGGGAACTGCCATCCTGAAAGCCGGCGGCAATGCGGCAGATGCCGCGGTCGCGACGTTGTTGGTGCTCAGCGTCAAACACATCGGCGCGTTTTGCATCGGCGGGGAAGTGCCGCTGATGATCTATGATGCGAAAAAGCGCGAAGTGAAAGTGCTCGCCGGCCAGGGCGCCGCGCCGAAAGATTCCCTGGCGATGGCGTGGTACTACAAAAACGGCATCCCCGGCGACGACATGCGCGCCGCGGCGGTGCCAGCGGTCATTGATCTGTGCGTGACCGCGCTGAGCCTTTACGGCACCATGTCCTTCGAACAAGTTGCGGCCCCGGTGCTCGCCCTGCTCGAGGCCGGCGGCCCGAACTGGTATCGCGACACCGGCAGCGGCGACACCCTCGACGGCCTCAGCGGCAAGAAAATCGACTTTCATCTCTTGAATGCAGACACCGGCGGCAGAAGCTGGTATGCTGATCTTGCTGTCACACTGCACAAACTCGTCGATGCCGAGCGCAACGCCGGCGGCACACGAGAAGCGAGGCTGAAAGCTGTTGCCGATCGGTTTTATCGGGGCGATATCGCTGATGAGCTGGTCGCGTGGTACATTGCGCGCGGCGGATTTTTACGCAAGCGCGATCTTGCCGAGCATGTGACGCGCGTCGAAGATCCGGTGATGATCAATTACCGCGGCTACACCATTCTCAAATGCGACACCTGGACGCAGGGACCCTGCCTCAGCCAAACGCTGCGCCTGCTGGAAGGCTTCGACCTCAAGCGCATGGGTTTTCTCTCCGCCGACTACATCCACGTGGTCACCGAAGCCATGAAGCTGGCGCTGGCCGATCGCGATGAGTATTATGGCGATCCGCTGTTTTCGTTCGTTCCATTGCAAGCCCTGCTTTCTGATCAATACACCAAGCTGCGCCGGCAGCTCATTGATATGAATCATGCCTCACGTGAGCTGCGTCCCGGCGATCCGGTCAACATGCGCGCCATATTGCAGCGGAAGCCGCGAACCTTTCCCAATTCCGGCGGCACCACCACTTGCGTTGTCGCCGATCGCTGGGGCAATGTGGTGGCAGCAACGCCCAGCGGTCTGGGCAGCAGCGAAGGCTCGGGCGGATCGACGGGCGTCACGCACGGCACGCGCCTGGTGATCTTCAACACCTGGCCGGATCATCCCAACCGCATCGCGCCGGGCAAACGGCCGCGCACGACTTTGACGCCGACGCTGGTGCTCAAGAACGGCAAGCCGGTGATGGCGATCAGCGTAGCCGGCGGCGACATGCAGGATCAGGCGGCGCTGCAGCTCATTCTCGACCATATCGATTTCAACATGAGTCTCGCAGAAGCCATGGCAGCCCCGCGCTTTTCGACGGACCATTTCATCGGTTCCTTTGGCCAGGACGAACCCAAACTGGGAAGCCTGAGCCTCAATCAGCGCATCGATGAAGAGGTCGGCACGGAGCTCGAGCGGCGTGGCCACACGGTCAAGACCACCCAATTCAACATTGGCGGCGTTGCCATGATGTTGATCGACCCGAAGACCGGCATGTGTCAGGCGCAGGGCGCCGCTGCGGCAGGACTCGAGGAATGATTTGCAGAAGAAGCAAAGATTTCACATGGCAGGACGATTCGCCGGCTGAATCATTGTGTCGTAATTCTGCCGATTCGTGATTCAGCCTGTCTGGTTCCGGTTCATCCGTCGGGAGAGTGTGGATGAAAGGGCATGCGCATTTTCTTGCGTTGACACTCGTGCTTCTCGCGCGGTCCACCGCAGATGCGCAACCGCATGATCCGGCGCGGCGCATCATCGACGAAATTCGTTCACATCGTTCGGGCATCGCAGTTTGGTGGACCGGCCACAACGGCTGGCTCATCAAGGCGGAGAATGTCCTTGTTGGAACTGACTTGTGTCTTGAACAAGAAGATCGCGCGGTCGCGGCTCCGGTATCTGCCGCGGAATTGGCGAGTGAGCTGGATGTTTCGTTCATCACCCACGAGCATGGCGATCATTTTGAACGGGAAACCTCGAAAGTCCTTGCGGAAAAATCCGACTGCGTGTTTGTGCTCCCGCGGAATTGTGTGCAGATCGCGCAAGAGGAGACCGCCATTCCCGCGTCTCGCATTGTCGCCGCCGTGCCCGGCCAACCCTTTGAGGTGAGAGGTGTGCAGGTCAAACCGCTGCGGGCGATTCATGGCAATCCGAAGTTTGCAGTTTTTGCAGAGGCCAATCTCGAAGACTGCGGTTATCTGATCACCATGGGCGGAAGGAGTTTCTTGCAGCCGGGGGATACAGTGTTGTTGGAGGATCATCTTTTCCTCGACCATGTCGACGTGCTGTTCTTCTCGCCGACGGAACACAACATGCACATCGACCGCTCGGTGATTCTCATCAACGAGTTGGAACCGGACTACCTCCTGCCGCAGCATCGCGATACGTTCAAAGTCACGCCGGAGAATCGCTATTGGACCAGCGCTTATCCCTATGAAGTGAAACTGCTGCTTTCCAAGCCGCTGCAGGAACGCTATCACATTCTGGATATGGGAGAAAAGCTGATCATCCGCTGAGCCGCGCATTTCGTGTGTTGCCCAAGAACAGGAATCGTGGCCTTGCCCCCTTGCGGGGGCATTGAAACTGTCAAACGTTCATCGGCCCACAAGGGGCCGTGACTACGAATTATCGCCAAAGAATCGGCATGGGCGGGAACGACGAACTTGTTCATCCGACTGAAAACCGCTGTAGATTTGGTGTTTTCGGGAAGATCGTCAGTATCGATTTGGAGAAAATGTTTATGGAAAAGCAACTGCTACGAATCGGCATGGTGGGTGCATTGTTGTTTGTAACCTCGTGCAACAATCCCAAACCGCAAACGCAACAACCGCAGCAGAACTGGACGCACTTCGTCCGCATCGCCGGGCATGGTTTGAACATCAACAATGTCGACAACATCATCAACAGCGCCACTGAAACCCACGTCTTTGGCATCGAGACCGACAATGATATTCCCGGTCGCTACGAAAGTTTTCTCGATCCCACTGAAAAGCTGCAGGCGATCAAGGCCATGGCGGACAAGGCGCACGCCATCGGCAACCATGCCTTTGTCTACATTGCCGGACTCGAATGCATCACCGCGAATGCCGACAAAACCGAGCGCACGTTTTTCAAAGAGCATCCGGACTGGGTGCAGCGCAAGCTGAGCGGCGAGCCGGCGATCTTCGGCGGCGGCACCGCGTTTTGGATCGATGAGGGCGACGAAGACGTGTGGATCAGTCCCCATGCGCAGGAGTGGCGCACCCTCTACATGGAACGCGTGCGCCAAATCGCCGCCACCGGCATCGACGGCATCTTTGTAGATATTCCCTACTGGATGACGCATTTCGACGGCTGGGAAGATTCCTGGACCAGTTTCGATGATTACACCGTTGCCGCCTTCAAGGCCAAAACCGGGTTGAATGCCAAAACCGATTTGAAGCTGGGAGATTTCAGCGATGCCAACTTCCGCCGCTGGATCGACTTTCGCATCGCGACGCTGACCGCGTTCATGCAGGAGATCGATGACAACGTCAAGGCCGTCAATCCGAAGTGCATGACCATTGCCGAGATTTATCCGGGCATCGAGGAAAGCGCAGTACGCGTCGGCGCCGATGTCTATGACATGTATCCGGTCGTCGACGTGATTGCGCATGAATACAGCGGCGGTGGCGGCAACGCTGCTGCGAAGAATCCGCTGAATTGGTTTTCCTATCTCACCGGCATGTATTCATTTCGCGCCTTCGCCGGCGGCAAGGCTTCCTGGATGCTGACCTATTCGTGGGACGGCGAGGAAAAAATCAATCCCGCCGAGGCGATGAAGAATTTGGCGCTGGCGAACGTGATGGCCGGCACCAATTGCTGGGATGCGCGCGGCCACGTGATGTCCGGCTCCAACGACCTGGCGGCGCGCACGGAAATCTTCAAGTGGATCGCCGAGCATGAAAAGACCTTTTATCTGCCGCGGCAACCGATCAAACCCATTGGCGTTTACTTCTCCCCGCAGACGCGCAACTACTTCGCCGATGACTTCATGGCTTCCTACAAAGGCATCATGTATTTGCTGCTGCAAGCGCATCTCGAGTTTCAAATCGTCACGCCGCGAGACCGCCAGAATTTCGCAGGCGAAGTGTTGCTTGTCCCTGATGCCAAATGTCTGAGCCGGGATGAGCTGAGTTACTTCGAGCAGTATGCCAAATCCGGCAGGACGTTGATCATCACTGGCGAAACCGGCAAGTGTGATGACACCGGACTGCTGCTCGCGTCGAATCCGTTGCACGAGCTGTTCGGCATCACCGACGCGACGCAACCCGTGAGGCTCAACCCGCCAATGAAAGTCAGCTTCACGCCGCAGTGTCCGGGCAAGGCCTATGCCGAGATTTTGAAAAGCGAATTCAATGACTTTGCCGTGAGCGGCGCTTATCAAGCCGCCCAATTCCAGCAGCAGCAAGCCGGTTTTGTCGGCGAGCTGACCGGCGTGCATGGCTACCAACCTGCGGTTGCCATCGAGGCCTCGCCCTTCGTGTCCGCGCAGATCGCCAGGGTGGATGGCAAGCCGCATGTCTTCCTTGCCAATTTTAAAGGGCTGAAGGGCAGGGAAAATGCGCTGCAGATGCCGGAACAAAATGTCAAAGTCACTTTTCCGGCAAGGCAGAATTCCAAAATATTTGCATTGCCGTTCCTGGGAGCGACTCAGGAAATCAAAGGCGAATGGCGCGACGGTCAAATGACTTGTGTGATCCCACAAATCGACAAAGGCATGGTGGTGTGGTGCGAATGAAAAAACAAAAGTTTTCTCGCAAAGAGGCAAAGGCGCAGAGATTTCGCAAAAAAAGATTCTGTGTTGTCTTTGCTTCCCTCCGTGTATTCGCGAGCGCCTTTTTTTGCCTCATGATGATTCGTCCGTCGCACGGGCAAGAGTTTGAGCTGGCTCGTGTAACCTTGACCGAGCCAATTGGTTTGGCGAGGACTCTTGAGTACGTGGAGTTGGCGCTGCAGACCAATGCCGATTTCTCCAGGACCAACACCGCCTTGATCGCCTTCAATGAGGCTTCGGGTGAATCGATTCCCTGTCAGGTTTTCAATCAAAGAGAATTGGGTAAAGATGGGCTGCGCGCTTGTTCCGTCGTCTTTCCGGTCTCAATGCAAGGTGGCGAAACCAGGACGGTTCTGCTCAAAGTTGTCCAATCTCAAGAGGCGGATCGCCGTCGTGTGAGCGATTTGTCGATGACCGGCGCTGGTTTGGAGCTGCGCGTGGCCAACAAATATTTCGTCGCCGATTTGACTCGCAGCGACGACGCAGAACCCAAAAGTCATGCTTCGGGCCAGCTTCGCGAGCTGCTCATCAAGATGGGGTTCTATCAATTGCTGACCAACGCCGAAGATCGGGTTCATTGGGCGCCCAATTTCAAGCGGCCGGAATTGGAGTTCTATACCACCATCGCCCATTGGGAGAATCCGGCGCTCAATCTGGTCGAGCAAGGGAGGTATCTGGTCCGGACGATTCGACAAGATGTGGCGCCGGATCATCCTGAAATTCTGCTCACCGCCGTTTACAAGTTCTATGCGAATGTCCCCTATTTCAAATTCTACTCCGGAATGGAAATGGTCGCGGAGGTGTGGCTGGAATTGCTGCGCAATGACGAAATGACCACCGACAGCATGTTCACCCACGTCGCGTTTGAACGCCCGAGCGGTGAGATCATCGAGGTGAGGCTTGATGAACGTCACGCGCTCTTGCAGCGACAACCCATCGAAGCGGACGCGCCGTGGTTGTGCTTCTACAATTTCGACAAGGGCTTTGCTTTTGGCTCGATCCGGCTGAAGTATGATTGCACAAATCAATATGGTGCGCCGTCGCCAACCTATCTGCCGCATACGCAGATCGGGGCGTGGCTTGACCGCCGCTATTGGAACCGGCGGCTCATCCACGATCATCTCACGTTCATTCCCAAAGGCAGCCGTTACATTGAAGAAAATGCGTATCTGGTTTTTCGGATTGGCGAACGCGACCGTCTCGAGGAGATCAAGAGGCTGGCGAAACAATTGCGAAATCCGATTCGCGTTGCCGTTCTGCCGTCACACTGATTGCTGACACAGGTTTCTCAGAAAGATATTGAGGGCTGAATAGCGATGAACAAGAAAGTCTCCCGCCGGGAATTTCTCAAAATCAGCGGTGCCACCACCGCCGGCATGACGCTGGGACTCAGCGCGATGATGCGGGGTGACGCGCAAACTCCGGCTGCTGCCCCGCTCCGTATCGGCGTCATCGGCACCGGCGATCGCGGCGCGTGGGAAGTCTACATCTTCAAGCAAACACCAGGCACTTCCGTTGTGGCCTGCTGTGACATTCTCCCGAAACATCTCAAGAACGGTTTGGAGCACGCGGCCAGGAATGCCAAAGGCTACAGCGATTATCGCAGACTGCTTGACGATCCGCAAGTCGACGCCGTCTTGATCTGCACGCCACAGCATCTGCATCACGCCATGGCGCTCGACTGCCTCAGCGCCGGCAAGGACATCATCTGCCAGAAGACCATGACGCTCAACATTCAAGAGGCGTTGAGTTTGTCAAAAGCGGTGAAGGCCTCCAACAAAGTCTTTCAGGTGGCCTATCAATGGATGAGTTGTCCTCTGTTCGAGGAAGTTCGCCGCCGCATCCAAAACGGCGAGTGCGGGAAAATCACGCACATTCGCTGCAACTACAATCGCAACGGCAACTGGCGCGTGCCGGTGGATGATCCGCGCCACGAACGCCTGTTCAACTGGCGCATGTATCGCGAATACTCCGGCGGCTTGATGGCGGAGCTGTGCTCGCATCACATTAATATCGTGAATTGGGTGCTCGGCGCGACACCGGTGAAAGTATCCGGCATGGGCGGCATCGACTACTGGCGCGACGGCCGGGAAACCTACGACAATGTCACCGCGATGTTCGAGTATCCGGGCGGCGTCAAGGCGAGTTTCCAGGCCATCACCACCAATGCTTTCGAAAACGTCTCCATGATTTTTATGGGCACCGAGGGCACGATCGAATTGAAGAAAGAGGAAGGTCACGTCGCCAACTTCTATGCCGAGCGCAAGAGAGTTGAAGCCGTGCTTTCACAGGAGGAGATCGGCAAGCTCGACGCCATCACCAGCGCCACCCGCAAAGCCTGGGCGCGCGGCGAGGCGATTCCGATAACGGTGGCGAACAACACCAACGACGATTTGGAAACCACGCGCGCGATGTTTCTCGAGTTCGTCGAATGTGTTCGCAACCGCACCCAGCCAACCTCGAACGTTGACAATGGCCGGGAGGTCGCGATTGCCGTGGACATGGCAAACCTCGCCATGGAAAATCAGAGAATCGAATACTGGAAGCCGGAGTATGCCGGATAGGGTTTCGCACCAACATTGCCGCTGCCTTTCAGTTGAGCACAGTTAGTGTTCCCACATGGCCAGAATCGTCATCTTCATCGCTTTCTTTCTCTCCGGAGCAACCGGTCTGCTGTACGAGATCGTCTGGGTGAGAATCTTCGGATTGATCTTCGGCAACACCACCCTGGCGTTGAGCGCGGTGCTGGCTGCGTTCATGATGGGTCTGGCCGCCGGCGGACTGGTGAAGGAACTGGCCCCGCTCGCCGCCGGCGCCCTCGCGCCTGCCGGCACTTCCCGCACTCGCGCCTGGCTGGCCGGGCTGGCCGTCTTCGCGGTGGCGATGCTGCCGCTCGCCGGCTGGGTCTGGTGGCTC